>JAZQWF010000096.1:0-24316 GCA_045632185.1 Eubacteriales bacterium | reverse complement strand
TTCAGAGAGGACCTTCGCCGTGATGCTGTCGGTGTTTTTGTACTGTATCCCGAAACTTTCGGCATACTTTTTCCGGTCTGAGAGCATCGACTCGTAGTCGGGAAGCATCACTGCGTCCGGGATATCCCCCACGTCGTAGGTAATGCCGATCAATGTCGCCACGGCATCCGCCTCCTTGCGGCGGCGTGCCGCGAGGGCGTCGGGCGCCATGGAAAAGTGGCCCGCACGTCCGTCGCTGACGGACAAAAAGCGCACCTCGTCACCGCGCGCCACGTAGCGCAGCGCCGTGCCGCCGCCGCAGCCGTCCGGATCGTCGGGGTGCGCGCCGATCATCAGAATTTTCAGCTTTTTCATACCGTGTCCTCACTTTTTCTTGGCGGCTCGTCCCCAAAGGCGATCACACCGCCGTATTCATACAGGCGCTCTCCTGACAAGTATCTCGCCTTCAACGCGCGTTGCAGCGAGGTGTCCTCCGGCAGGTCCGCATAGCAGGTAAAGCGCAGCTGAAAGACGAAATTCAGCACATCCTCGCCGTTTGTAGGCACGGGATAGCGCAGATAGGCGCTCTGGAAATTCAGCAGGTTTGATCCGGGCTTTACCACCTCGCAAAGCTCGGGTGACATGGTCCAGGAGCGACAATGAAAGCCCTTGGCCTTTATCTCCGGGAAGTGCTTGGCGAACAGCTCCCTTGCGCGGGCATAGCTCTCGGCACACAGCTCCTGCGAGAGCGGCGCGTGTCCCGGAATATGCGCGTCCAGAATGGTATCGCCGGGGCGCAGCAGGATCTCCCACTCCGTTTTAGGCAAGCGGACGATCTCGTTTTTGCATCTGCCGTTCTCCCCCACAGGCGTGCCGACAAAGCAGTCGTCCTCCTCGCGGAAGAAGGCATCAAACCCACCCACGCACAAAAGCGGCGTGTCGCGGTGCATGCCGAGATCATTCATCGGAGAATTCTCTAAAAACACCACCCGTCTGCCGTCCTTTTTGTTTTTCAGCAGAAAAACGTTCTTCAAGGAGGAGAACGCATAGCGCAAGCGCCCCACATTCATATATTTCAGATCAACATAGCCTTGCAGGTGATCGAAATAACGCTTATTGAGGCCAAGATCGTCAAAGCGCTCCTTGTAAACGAACAAGCACTCCTCGTATTGATTGACCGTAGCCGCCACCACGTCCGTCGGCACGCCGCGGCGCGTCAGGTCCTCATGCGTGCGCAGAATACTTGGCACCAGGCAAAGGAAAGGCAAAAACGGATTGCATTTTTTGAAATCGAACGCGGGAAGATGCCGCTTGAAAAGCGAGCGATCCTCCATGGCGCGGCACAGAAAGAGCGCGTATAGCGCCTGCGTCGGCTGTTCTCTTAGTGCGGCAGCCTCGCTCAGCACGCGCGCAAACGTGCGCGGGAACGCGTTGCAGCGCTCCTGCACGCTGCACAGATACGCCTCCTCCAAGAAAAACGCGCCCGCGCGCTCGTACTCGGCGCTCGCCGCGTCAAGAACACCTTGAAATTCTGCGGGGATCACCCCCACGCCCAATGCTTTTTCAAAACGGTTCATAGCATCCCTCTTTCATTGATATTTCGGCAAAAATCTTGCCGAAACGATGCGTTTTTTGCCATTTAGGTGGCAAATGGTATGAGTTTTCACCTTACAACTCCCCTTTGACAAAGCGATTTGGTCAGATCTTTTCGGGGAAGAACACTCCCCCTTGCGCGTAGATGTATTTCCCGCCAAGATAGTGCGCCTTCACCGCGCGTTGCAGCGAGGTGTCCTCGCAAAGATCCTCGTTTTTCTCCACGGGTCTTTTGAACAGGAAGGAATATACGTCCGTCCCGACCGCCTTCATCGCAAAGCGCATATATTTATCCTGGAATGCGATCAGGTTGGAGCCGGGCTTCAAGAACTGCTTTAATTGGGGATCAAGCAGCCAGGAAAAGCACGCGATACATTTCGGGTCGTACTCGGGATAGCAGGCGCGCAGCACCTCCCACGCGCGGGCATAAGAGGCCTGCGTGTTCTCCTTTGTCAGCGGGACGTGGCTGGGGATATGCACGTTGATGATATCGTCCTCGGCTTTCAGCGCCACCTGCCACTCGCGCTTGTCGTAACGCGTAGGCGTATCGGCGTACACCGCGTTTTGCAGATCGGCGGCATACCCCTCGTAATACGTGTCGGTTTCGGTAACACTTGCGTGGAAGGCAGCATCGGGATACCCCGCACTACCCGCGATCTGTCCGCCTGCGGCAATCCCCTTATCCGTTGCAAGGATCGCGCACTCCCCCTTGCCGTTTTTCAACACCGTTACGGCACTTGTGAAGCGGTGACGCAGCTCAAAATTCAGCACACCCACGCGAATGATGCGATAATTGAGATAGATCTGGTTCCACGCAAAGCATCTGGGGTGCGCGCCGTCGCGTCCGAAGCAATCGTTGCAGACCAGGATCGGCTCCTCAAAAAGATCGTTCAGCGTATCGCGGATAAGATCCTCGGGCAAGCCGTGTGCGCGGTGGTAGGAGGCCACGTCCTCGGCAAAGGCAAGCTCGGAGAAAAACGCCGCCATCTCAAAATCAGCGGGTGCCGTGCCGTCCCCCACGGGGAACTCCTTCAAGTAGATCTCCCCTGCGTGGTTATTGTCCACCAGCATATGGTGAAGCAGCAGCGAATAGCGCGCCAAAAAGTCGTTATTCCGCACCCGTTCCAGGGCTAATTTTACATAAGCATACTTTTGGCGGAAGATCCCATAGGTGCTTTGCAGCTCCTCTACAAAGGCGTCCGCAAGATAGGGCACCCCCTTGGTTTCATATTCCGCCATCGTTTCCGCATAGCGCGCGCCAAACAGTGCGGGCATCTCCGCGACACCAAGCGCCTCTATAAATTCTTCTCTGTTCGGATACATCACTTACCCCTCCAAGCGTTTCTGTGCTTGCGGCGCGCCGCCATTACCGCCATTGTAGTAAAGTTCAGCGGAAATGTCAAGCGTTTTGAGGAATTTTCCCAAACTTTTTTCTGAATTTTTTTCGCGCGCGAGGGCGCGCTCGCCTGTAACACCCTCTCGCTCGGGCGCGAATTCGGCATTTCAAACAAAAAACGGCCGCAGAAAAACCCGCAATTTTCCCGTTTTTTTGGCGCATTTCTCCAAAAAAAGCGGAATGTGTGCTGGTTTGTTGCCGTTTGTGTGTTTTTTTCATTTTTCTCCCCTTCCCTCTTGCATTTTAAAAGTGGTTTTGCTATAATAAATAATGTATAAACGCACAACTTGGAGGCGATTATGAAAATTTTGGTCATCAACGCCGGCAGCAGCTCTCTCAAATACCAGCTTTTCGATATGGAAAGCGGCAAGGTCCTTGCCAAGGGTATCTGTGAAAAGATCGGCTTGTCCGGCATCATCACCCACAAGCGTCCCGGTGCAGACCCCTATAAGGCCGAGCACCCGATGCCCTCTCACAACGAGGCGCTCGCGCTCGTTTTACAGCTGCTCACCGACAAAGAGCTTGGCGTCATTGCCAACACAGACGAGATCGCAGCCGTCGGTCACCGCTTCGCCCACGGCGGCAAGTTTGATGCTTCCCGCGTATTGGACGACGAAACGATCGCGTATCTGGAAAGCATCGTTCCCCTCAACCCGTTGCACGGCCCCCCCGCGCTCAAAGGCGTTGCCGCTTGCAAGAAGCTGATGGCAGACAAGCCGCAGGTCGGCGTGTTTGACACCTCCTTCTATTCCGGCTTTGAGGAAAAGGTTTACATGTATCCCCTGCCCTACGAGTGGTACGAGCAGTACGGCGTACGCCGCTACGGCTTCCACGGCACCTCTCACCGCTTCGTCAGCCGCGAGGCCGCCGAGTGGCTGGGCATGGACTATGAAAACTGCAAGATCATCTCCTGCCACATCGGCTCCGGCTCCTCCATCACCGCCGTGAAAAACGGCAAGGCGATCGACACCACGATGGGCTTCACCCCTCAGGAGGGCGTTCCCATGGGTACGCGCTGCGGCTCGATCGACCCCTCGATCGTCCCCTACATGATGAAAAAGACGGGCATGAGCGCCGACGAGATCGACGACGCGATGAACAAGAAGTCCGGTCTGCTTGGCCTTTCCGGCGTGTCCAGCGACGCACGAGAGATCTGGGACGCCGCTGACGCAGGCAACAAGCGCGCCAAGCTTTCCATGGACGTACTGACCTACCGCATCAAGAAGATCATCGGCTCCTTCGCCGCCTCCCTTAACGGCACAGACATCATCGTCTTTACCGCAGGCCTTGGCGAAAACGACCGCGACGTGCGCCGTATGGTATGCGAGGAAATGGAATATCTGGGCGTTGAGTTTGATGCCCAGGTCAATGCCACCTGCCCCCGCGGCGAGCGCGTCGTACTGACCAAGCCCACCTCCCGTGTCAAGGTCGTTATGATCCCCACCGACGAGGAATACATGATCGCGGGCGACACCTCCCGCCTGGTCAAATAATTTTGAAATCAAAAATAAAAATATAACCCAAACAGAAAGGAAACAAAAACCATGATGGCAAAATCTCCTTACGAAATCAAGAAAGAAATCTGCGAGGTCGGCAAAAAGATCTATGATCTGGGCTTCGTAGCCGCAAACGACGGTAACATCTCCGTCAAGGTCGGCCCCAACGAGTTCTACTGCACCCCCACCGGCGTGTCCAAGGGCTATATGACCCCCGACATGATCATCAAGATCGACGCTGACGGCAACAAGCTTGAAGGCAAGCTCAACCCCTCCTCCGAGATCAAGATGCACATGCGAGTTTACAAGGAGCGTCCCGACGTTAACGCAGTCGTTCACGCTCACCCCCCTGTGGCTACCGCCTTCACCGTTGCAGGCGTTGAGATGGATCAGATGATCCTTCCCGAGGCGATCCTCACGATCGGTAACGTCCCCACCTGTGATTACGGCACCCCCTCCACCATGGAGATCCCGGACTCTCTGATGCCCTACATTCAGCGTCACGACGCATTCCTGTTGAAGAACCACGGCGCTCTTACGGTTGGTAACACCCTGATGCGCGCTTGCTTCACCATGGAGGAGGTCGAGTTCAACGCAAAGATCAACCTTTACGCTCGCCAGATCGGCGTGGGCGCAGAGGCCCGCATCGACGAGATCCCCTGCGAGCAGCTCGAAAAGCTGATGGAGCTGCGCAAGAAGATGGGTCTTCCCGGCAAGCACCCCGGCTGCAAGAAGTGCCCCAACCTTGGCACCGCAAACTGCAAGTGCAAGGACAACGGCGGCGCATGCACCTGTGGCAACCACGGTGCGGATAACGACCTCGTTGCAGAGATCACCCGTCGCGTACTCGCCGCTCTCGGCAGATAATCGCTCCCTTTCCCATTACATAGAAAGGAGCATCCGCTATGGCTATGAATTTGACGGAGGCGCAGATCAGCGATATCGTTGCCCGCGTCGTATCCGAATTTAAAAAGCCCGCAGCCGCCCCCGCGGCCGCAACGGAGTGGGATGCCACCCAGTACAAGGGACGCCGCCTGATCGGTATTTACGAAACGATGGAAGAGGCCATCGAGCAGGCAAACGCCGGCTACCGTGCCGTGCGCGCCATGTCTGTGGCTCAGCGCGAAAAGGTGATCACCGCCATTCGCGAGCTCACCCGCAAGGAAGCGCCTGTAATGGCCGCCCTTGGCGTGGCAGAGACCAAGATGGGCCGCGTGGATCACAAGATCGCAAAGCACATGCTGGTGGCCGATAAGACCCCCGGCACCGAGGACATCGTTGAGGAGGCAAGAACCGGCGACAGCGGTCTTACTCTCACCGAAATGGCTCCCTTTGGCGTGGTAGGCGCCATCACCCCCTCCACCAACCCCTCCGAAACCGTCATTTGCAACAGCATCGGTATGATCGCTGCCGGCAACGGTGTGGTATTCAATCCCCACCCCGGTGCCATCGCCACCTCCAACTACGCCGTTGACCTTGTCAACCGCGCGGTGGCAAGCGCAGGCGGCCCTGCCGTACTGGTCGCCAGCGTGGTCAAGCCCACGCTGGACACCGCAAACGTGATGTATAAGCACCCCAGCATCAAGCTGCTCGTCTGCACGGGCGGCCCCGGCGTTGTACGTGCCGTGCTTTCTTCCGGCAAGAAGGCCATCGGCGCAGGTGCGGGCAATCCCCCCGTTATCGTAGACGACACCGCCGACATTGCAAAGGCTGCCAAGGACATCATCGACGGCTGTACCTTTGATAACAACCTGCCCTGCATCGCGGAAAAGGAGGTTTTCGTATTTGAGAACGTTGCCGACCGCCTGATCGCAGGTATGCAGAAAAACGGTGCGATCCTGCTCACGCGCGAGCAGGCAGACGCCCTTGCCAAGATCGTGCTGGTGGAAAAGACCAACCCGAAGACGGGCAAGACCGCGCTCACCGTCAGCCGCGATTGCGTAGGCCGCGATTGCCGCGTGATCCTGGAAAAGATCGGCCTGCGCGTCGGTCCCGAGATCCGCTGCGCCATCGCAGAGGTACCCTTCGAGCATCCCTTCGTACAGGAGGAATTGATGATGCCCATTCTCGGCATCGTCCGCGTGAAGGATATCGACGAGGCCATTGATCTTGCCGTTAAGGCAGAGCATGGCAACCGTCACACCGCGCACATGCACTCCAAGAACGTGGATCACCTCACCCGCTTTGCCCGTGCGGTGGAAACCACGATCTTTGTGAAAAACGCTCCCTCCTACGCCGGCATCGGCTTTGGCGGCGAGGGTCACACCACGTTTACCATCGCAGGCCCCACGGGCGAGGGCATCACCTCTGCGCGCAGCTTCACCAGAAAGCGCCGTTGCGTGATGGTAGACAGCTTCCGAATTATTTAACGAAAGGAGAAACACGACATGAACATCAGTGCTTCTCAAATTGAAAGCATCGTACGCTCGGTGCTGGGTCAGATGGGTGGTGCCGCTGCTCCCGCAGCAGGCCCCCTGCCCAAGACCGCACGCGTCGCTATGCTGACCGGTCCCAAGAAGATCGAGGTTCAGGAGATCCCGATCCCCGCACTTGGTGACGACGATATCCTCGTTAAGGTCGAGGGTGCCGGCATCTGCGGCACCGACGTACACGAATGGAAGGGCGATCCCTTCGGTCTGATCCCCGTGATCCTTGGTCACGAGGGCACCGGCGAGGTCGTTTACACCGGTAAGAACGTCAAGTGCGACACCGCAGGCAAGCCCTTGAAGGTCGGCGATAAGATCGTGACCTCGGTGCTGAGCTGTGGCGATTGCTACGCTTGCCGTATGGTTCCCGGCAGAACCAACCTTTGCGACAATCAGGGCGTATTCGGCCTGATCGGCGACAAGCGCGGCGCTGCTGAGGGCAACCGCGTCAACGGCTGGTTTGCCGATTACATGGTGATCAAGGGCGGCTATGGCGTGACCTACTTCCAGGTCAACGAGCTGAACCTGAAACAGCGCATGATCCTGGAACTGGCTTGCGTATGCGTGCATGCGTTGGAGCGCAGCCAGAAGACCGGCCTTCTCAACTTCGGTTCCAAGGTTCTGGTGCAGGGCTGTGGCCCCGTTGGTCTTGTCATGATCACGGTGCTTCGCGCCGCAGGCATCAACCACATCGTTGCCGTTGACGGTAACGAGGACCGCTTGAAGGTCGCTCAGAAGATGGGCGCCAAGACCACCGTTTGCTTCCGCCGTCCCGACGAGGACACGCTGGACAAGCGCGTGGCAAAGATCAAGGCCGTTGCCAACAACGTGGGCGTAGACTTCGCATTCCAATGCACCGGTGCGCCTGTTGCGGCTGCTGATATTTTCAGCTACATCCGCCGCGGCGGTGGACTTTGCGAGATGGGCTTCTTCGTCAACAACGGCGAGTATTCCATCAACCCCCACCTTGCTATGTGCAACAAGGAAATCGACATCGTCGGCTCCTGGGACTACTCCGCTGAGGATTACCCCAAGACCGTGGCATTCTTGAAGCAGGCCGCTGAGATGAACATTCCGATCGAGGAGCTCATCACCCACACCTTCCCCCTCGACAAGATGAACGAGGCAATGGAAACCAACGTGGCACAGGCAGGCATCAAGATCTGCTACATCAACGATAACTAAGAGGTGCTGTTATGGCAAAAGCTCTTGGTATGATCGAGGTTTACGGCTACACCACCTCGATAGTGATCGCAGACATGGTGGCAAAGACCGCCGACGTCAAGGTCGTAGCCATTGACAAGAACAAGCCCGCCAACGCCGATAAGTGCGAGGTGCCGCTTGTGATGGTCGTCAAGTTCATGGGCAACGCCGCCGCCGTACAGTCCGCACACGATGCGGGCGTAGAGGAGGCAAAGCGCCGTGGTCTTTACATCACCTCCAAGGTCATCGCAGGTCTTGACGATCAGGTCACCTGGTTCGCCGAGCTGGACGCGACCGGCAAGGACAAACTCCGTTAATCAAAAAATAAAAATAAAAACAACGAAACAAAGGAGAAACGCAAAATGAACGAAGCACTTGGTATGATCGAAACCCGTGGTCTTGTTGCCGCTATCGAGGCAGCAGACGCAATGGTAAAGGCTGCAAACGTAACCCTGGTTGGCTCCGAGAAGATCGGTTCCGGCCTTGTATCCGTGATGGTTCGCGGCGACGTTGGCGCTGTGAAGGCAGCCGTTGAGGCAGGCGGCGCAGCTGCTGCTCGTCTTGGCGAGGTCATCGCAACTCACGTCATTCCCAGACCCCACACTGACGTAAACAAGCTCCTCCCCACCCTTTAATTTTTAAAACATAAGGAGAATTTAAAATGGAAGCTCTTGGCATGATTGAAACCCGTGGTCTTGTTGCCGCTATCGAGGCAGCAGACGCTATGGTAAAGGCTGCAAACGTAACTCTGATCGGCTCCGAGAAGATCGGTTCCGGCCTCGTATCCGTGATGGTTCGCGGCGACGTTGGCGCTGTAAAGGCTGCTGTTGAGGCAGGCGGCGCTGCTGCTGCTCGTCTTGGCGAGGTGATCGCTACTCACGTCATTCCCAGACCCCACGCTGACGTGAACAAGCTCCTCCCCGTTCTGAAATAATTTCTCTCGCGCAGGCCACTGCGCTCAGATGAAAGGAAGTTCTTATGGAAAACGCAATCGCATTGCTTGAAGTGCAGGCAATGGTGACGGCGATCGTGGGCCTTGACGCGATGGTAAAGGCCGCCGACGTAAAGCTGATCCACACGGAAAAGCGTCTTGGCGGTTGGCTTGTTACCGTCGTGGTCGAGGGCTCGGTTTCCGCCGTAACTGCCGCCCTTGAAGCAGGAAAGGCCGCAGCAGCGGCCGTCGGCAACGTGAAGTGTGCCGAGGTTATCGCACGCCCCCACGCCGACATTATGAAATTTATCAAAACCGATAAGGGCGTTTGATCCTTATCGCGCAACATTTGAAAGGAGATATTACAATGGAAGCTCTTGGCATGATTGAAACCCGTGGTCTTGTTGCCGCTATCGAGGCAGCAGACGCAATGGTAAAGGCAGCAAACGTAACTCTGATCGGCTCCGAGAAGATCGGTTCCGGCCTCGTATCCGTGATGGTTCGCGGCGACGTTGGCGCTGTAAAGGCCGCTGTTGAGGCAGGCGGCGCAGCTGCTGCTCGTCTTGGCGAGGTGATCGCTACTCACGTCATTCCCCGTCCCCACTGCGACGTGGATAAGCTCCTTCCCAAGCTCGGCTAATTTTAAATTGGTCAAGTCTTGCGTACTCTGCCCCGCATGGGGCAGAGTACGCCGAAAGGATTGCTTTTCGAAACAATGCAAATCTTGTAAAAGGCTTGCGTTGCTTTGAAAAGCAACCATCCTCAAAAGAAAGGATACAAAGATTATGGAACTCAACGCAGCAGCAGTTGCTGAACTTGTGAAAAAGATCGTTGCCGAAATGGAGGGCGCGCCCGCAAAAAGTGCAAACGAGATCCCCGTCGGCATTTCCAACCGCCATATTCATCTTTCCCAACAGGACGTGGAAACCCTATTCGGTGCGGGCTATACGCTCACGCCCTTAAAGGATCTTTCCCAGCCCGGTCAGTACGCCTGCAAGGAAACGCTGACCTTGGTCGGCCCCTCTATGCGCGCCATCGAGGGTGTGCGCGTGCTTGGCCCCGTTCGCAAGAACAGCCAAGTAGAGATCTCCAAGACCGACTCCTTCCAGTTGAAGGTCAATCCCCCCGTGCGCGAGTCCGGCAAGACCGAGGGCTCGGCGCCCGTCACCATCGTAGGCCCTAAGGGTGTTGTTTCCTTGAAGGAGGGCTGCATCATCGCCAACCGTCACATCCACATGAGCCCCGACGAGGCGGCCGTGTTCGGCGTGAAGGATTGCGATTACATCGACGTGGACGTTTTCTCCGGCACGCGTAAGACGCGCTGGTTTGACGTACAGATCCGCGTACACAAGGATTTCCGCCTGGAAATGCACGTGGACCCCGACGACGCCAACTCTGCCGGCATCAAAAACGGCAGCACCGTAAAAGTAGTGAAATAAGAAAGAGGTAGATAGATATGCTGAAAGGTAAAGTAGTAGGTAACATCGTTTCCACCAACAAGCTGGATAGCTTGATCGGCTATAAGTTTTTGGAGATCCGCATCATTGAAAACAGCGAGCTTACCGACAAGTACATCGTAGCGGTGGATCGCTCCGTCAGCGCCGGCATCGGCGAGGAGGTGCTGGTCAGCACCGGCAGCTCCGCACGTGTTGCAACGGGCGATGCCAACTGCCCCGTGGACGCGCTTGTCGTGGGCGTAGTGGATAAGTGCCAGAACTAAACCTGTAAAATTTCGGAAAGGACACACTCATGTCGCTGCAAGAACTGAAAAACTTAATACAGCAAAGCGGCATCGTCGGCGCAGGCGGTGCGGGATTTCCCTCTCACGCCAAGCTCGCAGAGGGTGCGGATGTTCTCGCGCTCAACTGTGCAGAGTGTGAACCGCTGATCTATACCGATTACATGCTGATGCGCGAGCATCTGACAAGGATCGCACGCGGTGCGACCCTTGTGATGGACGCTGCGAATATCGCCAAGACCTTGCTTTGCGTCAAGGCACACCGCGCCGAGATGCTCGGCATGGAGGAGGGCGACGAGATCGCTCCCCGCGTATACGTCAAGCTGCTGCCCGACGCCTACCCGATGGGTGACGAGATCAATCTGATCTTTGAGGCCACGGGACGCGTGGTAAAGCCGGGACAGCTCCCCATCACCGCGGGCGTGATCGTGCTCAACGGCGAGACCGCGTATAATATCGCGCTGGCCGCAGACGAAAAGAAGCCCGTGATCGAAAAATGGGTGACCATTGGCGGCAATACCCCCAACCGCGTGGTCGTGCGCGTGCCTGTGGGTATGCGCGTCAGCGATCTGTTCCGCGCGCTTGGTATCACCGTACCCGAAGGACACACCGTACTTGACGGCGGTCCCTCGATGGGACGCAAGATCCGCGTGGCCACCGCCGTGATCGGCAAGACGACCAAATCCCTGCTTATTCTGCCCGATACCGCTCCCGCGATCGCGCATAAGAATATCGCCGTGGCGGATATGCTCCGCCGTGCGGCCTCCTGCTGCTGCGGCTGCTCGCGTTGTACTGAAATGTGCCCGCGTCACCTGCTCGGCTACCCGATCGAGCCCCACAAGATGATCCGCGCCGCCAACAACGACTTGGCGAAGCGCAATCCCGAGCTGATCAAGACCGCTTCGCTTTGCTGCTCCTGCGGCGTGTGCGCAGAGGTCTGCTGCCAGGATATCTCTCCCAAGGACGTGATCCTCGACCTCAAAGGCATTCTTGCCGCAAACAAGATGCGCTTTGTTGCAGGCGAGGAGGAATATAAATTGCACGAGGATCGCAAGCACCGCCTCATCCCCTCCGCACGTTGGGAGGTCCTGCTCGGCGTACGTCAGTTTGACGTAGTCCCCGCGCTGCGCGAACTTCCCGTCGCCGCCGCGCGCGTGGAAATTCCCACCACAGGTCACATCGGCGCTCCCTCCGTTCCCACCGTTAAGGTCGGCGACACGGTTGCGGCAGGCGACGTGATCGCCACTCCCGGCGCAGGGCTTTCGATGCCCCAGCACGCTTCGATCAGCGGCACCGTCACCTATGTGGACGACAAAAAGATCATCATCGAAAACAAGTAACGAGGTAATAAATTATGTATCAAGCCATTGGCGTGATTGAACTCAAAAGCATTGCAAAGGGCTACGAGGCCACCGACGCCGCGCTGAAAAGCGCCGGCATCCGTCTGGTTTCCGCTCACCCCGCCTGCCCCGGCAAGTACGAGATCATTCTCACGGGTAGCATCTCGAACGTGACCGCAGCCGTGGAGCACGTAAAGGAGCGCTATGACGAGAAGATGATCGACTACTCGATCATGGGTCGCATCGACGAGCAGGTGATCGCCGCACTTTTCGGCACCCAGCTCGTCGAAAAGAAGGGCTCGCTTGGCATCATCGAAACCTTCTCTGCTGCCAGCGCCATCAAGGCCGCGGATATCGCCGTCAAGACCGCCAAGGTCGAGATCTTTGAGCTGCGCGTTGCGCGCGGCATGGGCGGTAAGGGCGTTGTGCTTGTCACCGGTGAGATCGGTGACGTGAGCGCCGCCGTAGAGGCAGGTCGCGCACACGCCGAGGCACAGAGCATGTTCGCCGCAAGCTCCGTGATCGCAGCCCCCCACGAGCTTCTCTGGGAGCAGATCTGATCTTGACCGCAGATCACCGCACGGTGATCCACCCTGATATATAAATAAAGGAACGCAATTATGGCTGAACTGAAATTTGTAATTGAAAAAAGCCCGCGTATCGACAAGCTGATCGCGCACCTCTATGAGAGAATGCCCGAGATCGAGCCCTACCGCGCGGAGCTGGTTACGGAAAGCTACAAGCAGACCGAGCATCTGCCCATCATCAAGCGTCGCTCGGCGGCCTTCCGTCATATTCTTGAAAATATCCCGATCGTCATTCGTGACGGTGAGCTGATCGTAGGTAGCAACTCGGTGGCCCCCCGCGGCTGCCAGACCTTCCCCGAATACTCGTTTGAGTGGTTGGAGCCGGAGTTTGACACGATCGCAACGCGCGAGGCCGATCCCTTCTATATCTCGAAGGACACCGTAGAGAGATTGAAAAAGGTACACCCCTACTGGAAGGGCAAGACCGTCAGCGACCTTGCCGCCGCAGGTATGGACGAAAAGGTGCTGGACGTGTTCCTGAACCACGGCATCTTCACCGTGGGCAACTACTTCTACAACGGTGTCGGCCACATCAACGTGGACTACCCCAAGGTCATCAATAAGGGCTTGGAGGGTGTGATCGCCGAAACGAAGGCCGCCATGAGCAAGCTTTACATCGGTGATGGCGAGTACCAGCAAAAGAAGCAGTTCCACGAGGCCGTGATCGAGAGCTGTGAGGCCGTGATCGCCTACGCACACCGCTACGCGGATCTGGCACGCCGCGAGGCAAGCTATTGCAACGATCCCGCACGCCGTGCGGAGCTGTTGCAGATCGCCGAGAACTGCACCCGTGTACCGGCCAAACCCGCGCGCACCTTCTATGAGGCGTGCCAGGCGTTCTGGTTCGTACAGCAGCTTCTGCAATGCGAATCCAGCGGTCACTCGATCTCTCCCGGCCGCTTTGACCAGTATATGTACCCCCATTTCAAGCGCGATCTGGACGCGGGCCGCATCACCCACGCCAAGGCCCAGGAATATCTGGACTGCATCTGGGTGAAGCTCAACGACCTGAACAAGGTGCGTGACGCCGCCTCTGCCGAGGGCTTTGCGGGCTATGGACTTTTCCAGAACCTGATCGTCGGCGGTCAGAACGAGCAGGGCGTGGACGTGACCAACGATCTGTCCTATATGTGCATGGAGGCCACGATGCACGTGCGTCTTCCTCAGCCCTCGCTTTCCGTTCGCGTATGGAACTGCTCTCCCCACGATCTTCTCTTGAAGGCCGCGTCCGTCACCCGCGAGGGTCTGGGTGTTCCCGCCTTCTATAACGACGAGGTCATTATCCCCGCCATCATGGCTCGTGGCCTGACGCTGGAAGACGCGCGCGATTACTGCATCATCGGCTGCGTCGAGCCCCAAAAGGGTACCAAGACCGACGGCTGGCACGATGCCGCATTCTTCAATATGTGCCGCCCCTTGGAGCTTGTTTTCTCGAACGGCGTTGACAAGGGCGAGCAGATCGGCCCTAAAACGGGTGACGTTTTGCAGATGCGCACGTTTGAGGAGTTCTACAACGCCTACGTAACCCAAGAGCACGCGATGATTGAAATGATGGTGCATGCAGACAACGCCGTGGACTACGCCCACGCCGTCCGTTGCCCCCTGCCCTTTGAGTCCTGCCTTTGCGACGACTGCATCTCGCGCGGCAAGAGCTTGCAGGAGGGCGGCGCGCACTACAACTTCACGGGCCCCCAGGGCTTTGGCATTGCAAATATGACCGACGCACTTCTTGCCGTCAAGACACTGGTATTTGACGAAAAGAAGGTCACGATGGCCGAAATGAAGGAAGCGCTTGCCGACAACTTCGGCAAGGGTATCCTTGCACGTAAGGCATTGGAGCTGACCACCACCATCGCCACCGAGCTTGCCGCAGGCGGCGCCAACGTGGACGAGAACGTGATCAAGATGGTCTATAAGAACCTTGTCAACGCCGAAACGGTATCCGCCGAAAAGAAGGCGCGCTATGCCGAGATCCTTGCAATGATCGAAAAGCTGCCCAAGTACGGCAACGACATTCCCGAGGTAGATGCGTTCGCCCGCGAGGTGGGCAACACCTATACCAAGCCCTTTGAAAAGTTCACCAACCCGCGCGGCGGCATCTTCCAGGCAGGACTTTATCCCGTATCCGCCAACGTGCCGCTCGGCTATCAGACGGGCGCTACGCCCGACGGCCGCCTTGCCTTCACCCCCATTGCGGACGGTGTCGGCCCCGCTTCGGGACGTGACGTAAAAGGCCCGACGGCAACCGCAAACTCGGTGGCACGTCTGGATCACGGCATCGCCTCCAACGGCACGCTGTTCAACCAGAAATTCCACCCCTCCGCGCTTTCCTCGATGGCAAGCTTGGAGAAATTTGTGGCTTACCTGCGCGGCTTCTTCGACCAGAAGGGCATGCACGTGCAGTACAACGTCGTTTCCCGCGAAACGCTTTTGGACGCGCAAGCGCACCCCGAAAATTACAAAAATCTTGTGGTCCGCGTAGCGGGTTACAGCGCACTCTTTACCACGCTTTCCCGCTCCTTGCAGGACGACATCATCGCCCGTACCGAGCAGGGCTGGTAATCACTTAAAATCTTACGAAAGGAGTAGCAAAAATGAATATTTACGAACAGCAAGGTCGCATTTTTGACATTCAGCGCTACTCCTTGCACGACGGCCCCGGTATCCGCACCATCGTCTTCTTCAAGGGCTGCTACCTGCGCTGCCGCTGGTGCTGCAACCCCGAATCGCAGGAATATAAATTCCAAGAGCTGACACAGGGCGGCAAAACACGTACCGTTGGCCGTGACGTCACCGTAGCCGAGGTGATGGACGAGATCCTCAAAGACGCCGTCTACTATCACAGAAGCGGCGGCGGCGTAACGCTGTCGGGCGGCGAATGTATGGCACAGCCCGAATTTGCCGAAGCGCTTTTGCGCGCGGTACACGAGTACGGCTATCACACCGCCATTGAAACCACGGCATTTGCCTCGCGCGAGGTCGTGGAGCGCCTTATCCCCCACATTGATCTTGTGATGATGGATATCAAGCACATGGATAGTGGGAAGCACGAGGCGTTCTGCGGCAAGCCGAACGCGCAAATTCTGGAAAACGCCAAGTTCATCGCAGAAAACGCGAAGGAAATGATCGTGCGCGTTCCCACCGTGCCCACCTTTAACGCAAGCGAAGAGGAGATTGCCGCCATTGCACGCTTCACCGCCTCGCTTGGCACCGTGAAGGAATTACACCTGCTTCCCTACCACCGCTTGGGGCAGGACAAGTACGCAGGCCTTGGCCGTGAGTACACCCTCTCGCACATTACCCCCCCGACGGGTGAGGAAATGGAGCGCCTGGCCGCCGCCGCACGCGCGGCCGCACCCACTCTGCTGGTGCAGATAGGAGGATAAGAAAATGGATATTATGGATATGAAGGATAAAATGCGCATCGTACAGGAGCTGGTGCCCGGTCGCCAGATCACCCTGGCGCACATCATCGCCAACCCCGATCCCATTCTGTATCAGAAGCTGGGACTTGACCCCTCGCTGGATTACAAGCGCGCCTCCATCGGCGTACTGACCGTGTCCCCCGCGGAAACGGCCGTGATCACGGCGGATATCGCCCTGAAAGCATCGGGCGCTGAGCTTGGCTTTGTGGACAGATTTTCCGGCACGCTCATTCTCACGGGCACCGTGGACGAGGTAGAGGCAAGCTTCCAGTCGATCGCAACCTACTTCAAGAACGTACTGAAATTTACCGTGTGCGACGTAACGCGCACGTAATAGCACCCTGACGGTATGAAAAAGCTGATTTTGATGGGGCGCGTGGCGGCGGGCAAGACAACGCTCACGCAGGCGTTAAAGGGCGAGCAGATCCATTACTGCAAGACCCAGTACATCAATTACACCGATACCATTATCGACACCCCCGGCGAGTATACCGAGGTGCATACGCTTGGCGCGGCGCTGGCGCTTTACTCCTATGAGGCGGACGTCATCGGCCTTGTGATCGGCGCGGACGAGCCGTTTTGCGTCTTCCCCCCGC
The DNA here is from genome assembly GCA_045632185.1 of Eubacteriales bacterium. Classification (GTDB taxonomy): domain Bacteria; phylum Bacillota; class Clostridia; order Oscillospirales; family CAG-272; genus Firm-07. Next base: position 7,606 of record JAZQWF010000096.1, on the reverse strand, counting down.
ACTGCGTCTATCACGTCAACCGCGACAGCATCGGCATCATCACGGGCATCGACAAGCCGAACGGAAATATCCCACAGGTGGAGCTTTGGCTGCGCAACTGCGGTGTAAAAAAGATCTTTCACGTCAGCTCCTACACAGGCGAGGGGCTGGATACCATTATCGATTATCTCAACCAATAAGGAGGATGTATGGCAACCAAGACCATCTGCTTTGCGAACAACAAGGGCGGCAGCGGCAAATCTCCCACCTGCGCCAACGTCGGCTACGCACTTTCCACGCTTGGAAAAAAGGTGCTGCTGATCGACGGCGATATGCAAATGAACCTGACGCTGTCCTTTTTCAATGATGAGGTTTCCCTGGAATACGCCAAGGGTGAAAAGAACCTTTACCGCGGCGTCGTCGCACAGCGCGACCTTTGTGATTTCGTGGTGCCCACCGAATACAAGGGCCTGGACATCATTCCCTCCTCCACCTTGATGAGCAGCATCGAGTTCGATCTGTTTGCCAAGTGGCAGCGCGAGTACATTCTGCGCGAGGGACTGCGCAAGATCAAGGAAAGCGAAAAGTATGATTACATTCTCATTGTTGCGCCCCCCACGCTTGGCTGCTGGGTGATGAACATCATGTGCGCATCCGATTATCTGGTGATCCCCGTTGAGGCATCTCCCTGGGGCCTTTTCGGCATCGCCAACATGTTTGAGTTTTACGAGCAGGTAAAACGCATTTCCCCCGACCTTTCTCTGCTTGGCATCGCCATCACCAAGGCCTGCGAGCGTAAAAACTATTTCAAGCAAACGGTGGATACGCTCTCCTCGCTTGACAACGTCCGTCTGTTCGATACCATCATCCGCGTGGACAGCACCGTGGAATGGTCGCAGGACGTCAGCAAGCCCGTGATGGCTTATAAGAAGAACAGCCGCGCAGCCAAGGAATATATGGAACTTGCAAAGGAGATCAAAAAGTATGTCGCTCGGTAAAGATAGCATCCAGAAGCGCGTGGCAAAGCCCGCCGCACCCGCACCCGCCAAGAAAGCCCCTGCCAAGAAGGCCGCTCCCAAGGCAGCACCCAAGGCAGCCGTGGTAACGAACATCGCCCCCGCCACCGTGGAAAAGGTGATCGCACACAAGGAAGGCGATGCTGTTGTAAAGTACTCGCTTGGCCAAAAGCTGCCTTATTATTTGCTTTAAGACAAATTAAGGAGAATTTATTATGCAATTTTTGCAAGATCTGTGGGCAAGCATTTATAGCTTTGCCGTCAACAATTTCCGCACCATCATTCTGTTCGTAGCCGTTCTGTTCGGCGGTCTGCTTGCGATCAAGATCGCTATGGCGATCTTCCGCAAGGCGATCAACGGCTCAAAGCTCAAGGGCACGGCAGGCAACTTCCTGCTTTCCCTGATCAAGACCGCGATCGTGGCGCTTTATGTCATCATCCTGCTTTCTATGCTGGGTGTAGACACCACCTCGCTTGTGGCGATCTTCAGCGTGCTGACCCTGGCGATCTCTCTTGCCGTACAGGGCGTAATTTCCAACCTCGCCTCCGGCATTACCCTGATCGTCACCAAGCCCTTTGAGGAAGGCGACTTCGTGGATATCGGCGGCTCTGCCGGAACGGTAGAGAAGATCTACATTACCTGCACGAAGATCAGAACCGGTGACAACAAGGTCATCACCATCCCGAACTCTACGGTCAGCGCTGCAAACATTATCAACTACTCTGTCAAGGATACCCGCCGCGTGGATCTCACCTTCTCAGTGGCATACGGCTCGGATGTAGAAAAGGTCAAGGCATTGATCCTTGGTGTCATCGCCAAGCACGAGCTGATCCTTACCGATCCCGCACCGATGGTCCGCCTTACCGAGCACGGTGCAAGCTCGCTTGATTTCGTGACCCGTGTATGGGTAAAGAGCGGCGACTACTGGACGGTCAACTTCGACCTGAAGGAGCAGGTGCTGGCAGCCCTTGAGGGTGCAGGCATCTCTATCCCCTTCCCTCAGATGGACGTACACGTCATTCAATAACAAAAAAGGAAGCGGAAGCCAATGGCTTCCGCTTCCTTTTTTATATACCTTTCGTTATGCCGCTTACGTGTCAACGTCGTTGGCCGTTGCTACAAAAGCAACGTTTTCCAATCCCTCGATCAGCCTTTCATTGCCCGTCCAGATGGCATACTCGTCATTGGCATCGGCGTCCATCTTCGCCTTGGCAGCGTCCCATTCTGTCTGCGTTCCGGCAAGTCGTACAGAGAAGTAGCTGCTCTCCTCGCCCGCGTGCAAAAACGCGCCGTCGCCTACCAATTCCAGGGAAGCGTTAAAGGTCACAGTGCCAAGCTTCAAGCAGCTGTCAAAGGCATTGTCCTCGATGCGGATCACGCCCCTCGCGGTCACCTTGGTAAGACTTTCGCAATACTTAAAGCACTTTTCGGGGATCACGCTGACGCTGGCAGCGATCTCTGCATTTTTCAGCTTCGTGCAGCCCGCAAACGCACTTGCCGCGATAGAGGTCACACCGTTTTCCACGATCAGCGCGGTAATGGTCGTGCCGCTTGCGTTATTCATATATTTGTACCAAGGGTGGATCACACTGTCCCCCTCGCCCCGTTCCAGCTCGCCCATAGCGCCTTCGCCCTTGATATACAGGACACCGTCGCTGTTCAGCGCCCACGTAAGCTTGCTCTCCCCGATCGCACCGCTATCCACCAACGTAGGTCCGGTCTCCTCCAAGCCCTCGTTCGTATCCTGCGGAGTATCCAGAAAGGGATCCTCCTCCTTCTTGCACGCCGCAAGCGCAAAGCTTGCGAGCAGCAGCGCCATCACAAGCGCCAAGATCTTTTTGAACATAAAATTCTCCTTATTATAAAGGGGTGTCGCATTTTTTGTGACACCCCTTGAAGATTTTGATTATTCCTTTTCCTCAACAACGGCGATGCCGAGATCGACCAGCGCCGCAGGATCTGCGGGTGCGGGGCATGCGGACATCAGCTCGCTTGCGTTCTGCACCTTCGGGAAGGCGATGACGTCGCGCAGCGAGTCTGCCTCTGCCATCACCATGGCCAGGCGGTCAAGACCCATACCGGAACCACCGTGAGGCGGTGCGCCGTACTTGTACGCCTCCACAAGGAAGCCAAACTTGACGTCGATCTCCTCGGGCTGAAGGCCCAGCACGCGGAACATTCTCTCCTGCAACTGCCAGTCGGTGATACGGATCGAGCCGGACAAAAGCTCGGTGCCGTTGAGCACCATATCATAGCACTTTGCACGCACGCTGCCGGGATCGCTTTCCAGGTTGGGAAGGCACTCCTCCAAGGGCATCGTGAAGGGGTGGTGCATCGCGTCCCACGCGTTCGTTTCCTCGTTCCATTCAAAGAACGGGAACTCGGTGATCCAAAGGAAGTTGAACTTGCCCTGCGGGATCAGATCCAGCTTGCGGCCAAGAATGTTACGCAGCGCGCCCAGCGTAGGAAGGAGCACCTTGTCCTTGTCTGCGCAGATCAGCATCACGTCGCCCTTTTCAAGGCCAACGGCTGCGTAGATCGCGGCAAGCTCGTCCTCGGTCATAAACTTGGCAAACGAGCAGTTGGGAGCATCATCAACCCAGCGCACGTAAGCAAGACCCTTGGCGCCAATGCCCTTGGCGTGCTCGGTGAGCTTGTCGATCTCCTTGCGGGTAAGTGTCGCAGCGGCATTCTTTGCCACGATGGCGCGGACACTGCCACCCATCTCCAAGGCGCCCTTGAATACCACGAACTCGGAGCTCTTCACGGCATCGGAGATATCCTGGATCTCCATACCGAAGCGGGTATCGGGCTTGTCAGAGCCGTAGCGGCTCATGGCCTCCGCAAAGGTCATGCGGGGCATGGGGAGCGGGATCTCCACACCCAAAACCTCCTTGAACGCGCGGGCGATAAAGCCCTCGTTCATCTGCATAATGTCCTCCTGCGTAGCAAAGGACATCTCCAAATCGATCTGGGTAAATTCGGGCTGACGGTCAGCGCGCAGGTCCTCGTCACGGAAGCAGCGAGCCAGCTGAATGTAGCGGTCGAAGCCGGAAAGCATCAGCAGCTGCTTGTAGATCTGGGGGGACTGCGGAAGCGCGTAGAAGCTGCCCTTGTGAATACGAGAGGGCACGATGTAGTCGCGTGCGCCCTCGGGCGTGGGCTTGATCATCATGGGCGTTTCGATCTCGTAAAAGCCGTTCTCGTAGTAGTATTCACGCGCCACGCGTGCGATATCATGACGCATCTTGATATTCTTTTGCAGGGAGGGACGGCGCAGGTCAAGATAACGGTGACGCAGAGCTGTTTCGTCCTTGGTGCGCTTGCTGTCAGACACCTCAAAGGGAGGGGTCTGTGCGGCGGAAAGGATCTTCAATTCGGTCACGGCGATCTCAATACCGCCCGTAGGGATATTCTTGTTCACAGCGCCCTCGCCGCGTGCGCGGACAACGCCGTGTGCGGCAACCACGTACTCGGCGTGGCAGCCCTTTGCCTTTTCAAATACGGCACGATCGGTATCATCGTCGAAGGCCAGCTGCAAAAGGCCCGTACGGTCGCGCAGGTCGATAAAGCAAAGCGCGCCAAGGTCGCGGCAACGCTGTACCCAGCCCATCACGCAGACCTTCTCGCCTACGTTCTTCTCGTTCAGCACACCGCAATAATGTGTGCGCTTATCCTGTTCACTCAGAAATTCAGCCATGTTTCAAAACTCCTTTATTCGATCACTTCGCCGTCATTGTTGAAAAGCGGCAATTTTTCCAGATAGATCAGATCCTTGCGCGTGGTTGCATCACCCTCGGCAAGAATGGCCATGCGGCCGCAGATGATACCGCCCGCGTCCTTGACCAGATGCTCCAAGGCGTAAAGCGACTCGCCCGTGGAGATCACGTCGTCCACGATAAGGATACGCTTGCCCTTCATCAACTCGGCGTCTGCCTTGTCCAAGTAGAGCTTTTGCACCTTTTCGGTGGTGATGGAGTGTACGGTTACCTCCAACACGCCTGTCATATACAGCTTCGGTCCCTTGCGCGCAAGGAAATACTTTTGGTTGCCCGCAAGACGTGCCATCTCGTGCACCAGCGGAATACCCTTGGCCTCAGCGGTGATCAGATAATCGTACTCGGGCGCCTTGTCCAGCAGCTCCTTTGCGGCCGCGGTAGTCAGCTCGGGATCACCGAAGATCACGAACGCGGCAATAGACAGATGTTCGTTGACGGGGCAGATGGGCAGATGGCGCTCCAAGCCCGCAATGGTCATTTTATATGCTTTCATAATAATCTCCTTTCGCTTACAGCGAGCAAATGAGTTTTTCAATCGCGGAATAATCGTCGTAGGAGCGTTTCACCTGCATATCGGCAGCCGCACAAAGCTCCACGGCGCGGGAAAGGCGCGCAAGGGACGTGCGGGAAACGGCACGGCAATAGTTGTTTGCCTTCCACTCGGATTTTATTTTCAACACCGACATCACGTCGGCCACGGTGCGTCCTGCCTCCATCAGCATTTTCGCGCCCTGCATATCGCACATCGTGCGGGAAAGCTCGCCCATCACCACGACGGGCTCGATACCCTGGAACTTCATCACGGCCAATGCGTCCAGCGCGGCGCGGTAATTCCCCGCCAGCAACGCGTTGGAAAAGGCAAACGTGTCCGCAGAAAGCTGCGGCACCGCCACAAAGCGGATATCCTCGCTTGTTACCACCTCGCGCCCGTGCGCCTTGACGTACGAGGCCAGCTTTTCGATCTCAGCGGCCAGCACGAACATGCTGTGTCCCACAAAGGAAACGAGAAACGCACAATCTGCGGGAGAGGCGCTGACGCCGTGGTGCGCAAAGTGCTTTCCCACCCAAGCGCCGAGCTTGGCTTCGGTGGGGGACTCAAACTTCACGGGGACGGCGACCTCGGCCAGCTTTTTGAGCGTGCCTTGCGGCTTTTTGCCATACCCCTCGTCTACAAGCCCTGCCGCCACGTAAACCAATACGGTGTTGAAATCATACTCGGAAAGCAGCGCCAATATCTCGCAGAAATCATCGACCTCGTCGCTGCGCATCGCCGTAAAATCAAGCCCGCGCAAAAGGATCAGCTTCCCCTCGGTCATCATCGGCGGCGCGCTCATCGCGTTGAGCAACCCCTCCGCCGTGTAGTCCGCCACGTCGATGGTGATATCGTTGAACACCGCAAAGCCGGGATCGGGACAAACGTCCTCGCGCACAGCGCGCACGGCGTGGGATTTCAGGTAATCCTCCTCACCGTAAAGAAGATAGGCGTGCCCCGCAGTCTTGCCGATCTGCTTGCGGAACGCCGCTTCGGTCATGATCTCGTACACGCACCCACCCCCTTTTTTGGACATTCTCCTTTTATTATACACTTTTTTCGCGCGCGCGTCAATCATCATTATAAAATTTTGTTATTTATATATTATTACTACATTATCGCGCAAAAAAATGCCGTTTTCCCGCAAAAAATCTTGCAAAAAACTATTGCGCAGCATAAAAAAAAGTGATATAATAAAATATCATAATATTCGCATCTATCCAAAAGGGAGGAATGATATATGTCTAATGTACGCCCCGAAACGATGCAACGCATCACGAACTTCGAACTGGCAAATGCTTTCATTGACGAGCAGGTAGCCGCCGTTCGCGCACAGGTCGGTGATAAGAAGGTTCTTCTTGCACTCTCCGGCGGTGTGGACTCCTCTGTGGTCGCCGCACTTCTCATCAAGGCCATCGGCAAGCAGCTGACCTGCGTGCACGTTAACCACGGTCTGATGCGCAAGGGTGAGTCCGAACAGGTCATCGAGGTCTTTGGCAAGGCCATGGATTGCAACCTCGTATATGTGGACGCTACCGACCGCTTCCTTGATCTGCTGGCAGGCGTCAGCGATCCCGAAAGCAAGAGAAAGATCATCGGCAAGGAATTTATCGAGGTCTTTGTAGACGAGGCACGCAAGCTGGAAGGCGTTGAGTTCCTCGGCCAGGGTACCATCTACCCCGACATTCTGGAAAGCGTAAAGGCCGCTGAGGGCAAGAAGGCCGTCAAGTCCCACCACAACGTGGGCGGTCTGCCTGAGGATCTGAAATTCGAGCTGGTTGAGCCCCTCAAACTCCTTTACAAGGACGAGGTGCGCGTGGTTGGTGAGGCGCTCGGTCTTCCCCACGCAATGGTTTACCGTCAGCCGTCCCCCGGCCCCGGTCTTGGCGTTCGTTGCCTTGGCGCGATCACCCGCGACCGCCTGCACGCTCTGCGCGAGGCAGACGCGATCCTGCGCGAGGAATTTGACAACTGCGGTCTTGCAGAAAAGACCTGGCAGTACTTCATCGCCATTCCCGATATCAAGAGCGTCGGCGTAAAGGACGACAGCCGTTACGAGGGCTGGCCCGCTATCATTCGCGCCGTCAATACCAAGGACGCGATGACCGCCTCTATCGAGGAGATCCCCTACGCCGTTCTGCACAAGATCATTGCCCGCATCACCGCCGAGGTAGAGGGCATCAACCGCGTGCTTTACGACCTCACGCCCAAGCCCACCGGCACCATTGAGTGGGAATAATACAACAGATACTGTCCGCCGCGAGCGCGGCTGCGCTCGCGGCCCTTTTTTTGTGTAAAA
>JAZQWF010000095.1:0-7305 GCA_045632185.1 Eubacteriales bacterium | reverse complement strand
ACTATGACGAGCGTCCGCAAAAATACGTTGTTCCGCGCAAGTGGCGAGAAAAAGGAGTGCTCTATCGAAAACGGCCTGCAAGGTTTTCGCGGTACTTTTCCAGCTTGCCGCGTTCGATCTCGACAACGGCGGCGGGAGCTTTGGCGACAAAGCTTTCGTTGGAAAGCTTGGCCTCGGCACGCTTGATCTCGTTTTCAAGACGGGCAACCTCGGCGGAAAGTCTTGCGCGTTCCTTCTCGGTGTCCACAAGGTCGGACATGGGAAGCAGAATGGTGGCGGCATCGGTGACGATCTGTACGGCGTCCTCTGCGTTGAAGTCAAATGCCTCTACGCTTGCGGCAACTGCCAGCTCAGAGCCACTTGCCAGACGCTTGAAGAACGCCTCGGTCGCGGGAGCAAAGCTGCTTTCGTACTTGGTGGCAATGTAGATCTTTGCCTTGCGAGAGGGAACAACGTTCATCTCGTTGCGGCGGGCGCGAATGGCGCGAATGGCGGCGATCACACGCTCCATATCTGCGGCGGCGTCGGCAAATACCAGCGCGTCGTCAGCCACGGGATACTCGGCGATCATGATGCTTTCCTCGGTATGGGGGAGGGAGGCGTAGATCTCCTCGGTGATGAAGGGCATGAAGGGGTGAAGAAGCTTCAAGGTGCCGCAAAGCACGGTGCCGATCACGTTCTGCGCGATCAGATTGCCCTCGGTGTCCTTTTCGTTAAGGCGTGCCTTGGCAAGTTCGATATACCAGTCGCAGAACACGTCCCAAAGGAAATCGTACAGCACAGAAAGTGCCACGCCGATCTCATAGCGATCCAGCGCACTGCGCACGGTCTTGATGACCTCCTGATACTTGGTCAGGATCCACTTGTCCTCCACAGCAAGCTGGTCGGCAGCAGGCAGCTTGAAGCTGTCCACGGTCAGGTTCATACGCACGAAGCGGGAGGCGTTCCAAAGCTTGTTGGCAAAGTTACGCGCGGCCTCGATCTTCTCGTCGGAGAAGCGCATATCGTTTCCGGGGGAGTTGCCCGTTGCCAGCGCGAAGCGAAGCGCGTCTGCGCCGTACTGGTCGATGATGGCCAGGGGGTCGATACCGTTGCCGAGGGACTTGGACATCTTGCGGCCCTGTGCATCACGGACAAGACCGTGAATAAGCACGGTGTCGAAGGGCTCAACGCCCGTGTATTCCAGGGCGGAGAAGATCATACGGGATACCCAGAAGGTGATGATATCGTAACCCGTCACCAGCGTGTCGGTGGGATAGAAGAAGGAAAGGTCCTCGGTCTTCTCGGGCCAGCCGAGCGTAGAGAAGGGCCAGAGCGCAGAGGAGAACCAGGTGTCCAGCGTGTCGGGATCCTGACGCATCTGTTTGCCGCACTTGGGGCAGACGGCGCTCTCATTCTTGGTGACCACGATCTCGTCGCAATCGTCGCAATAGAAGGCGGGAATACGGTGACCCCACCACAGCTGACGGGAAATGCACCAGTCGCGGATATTTTCCATCCAGTGGAAGTAGTTCTTTTCAAATCTTTCGGGCACGAACTTGGTGCGACCCTCGCGTACGGCCGCGATAGCGGGCTTTGCAAGGGGCTCCATCTTCACGAACCACTGCTTGGATACCATGGGCTCGATGACCTGGTGGCAGCGGTAGCAGGTGCCGACGTTATGTGCAAGGGGCTCGATCTCTTTGAGCAGTCCCAGCTCTTTGAGGTCTGCAAGGATCAGCTTGCGTGCCTCAGCGGTGGAAAGGCCTGCGTATTTGCCGCAGTCCAGTACCTCGGGCTCGCCCACAGCGGCAGTGCCCTTGGCAAACAGCTTGTCGGCGGCGGCCTTGTCCTCAGCGCCCGTCATCTTACCATCATAGGTGAATACGCGCACGAGAGGGAGATTGTGGCGCTGACCGACCTCGTAGTCATTGGGGTCGTGGGCGGGAGTGATCTTTACCACGCCCGTGCCCTTGGTCATATCCGCATGCTCGTCACATACGATCGGGATCTCCTTGTTGATCAGGGGAAGAATGACGTGACAGCCGTGCAGATGCTTATAGCGCTCGTCCTCGGCGTTGATGGCAACGGCGGTATCGCCCAGCATCGTTTCGGGACGGGTGGTGGCCAGTTCCAAATATTCGCCCGTTTCCTTTACGGGGTAAAGCAGGTGATAGAAGCTGCCGGGCTTGTCCTCGTATTCCACCTCTGCATCAGAGATAGAGGTCACGCAGGTGGGGCACCAGTTGACCATACGGTTGCCGCGGTAAATAAGACCCTTGTCGTAAAGGCGTACGAAAACCTCCTTCACGGCCTCAGAGCAGCCCTCGTCCATGGTGAAGCGCTCGCGGCTCCAATCGCAGGAGGAGCCCATGCGTTTGAGCTGGGAAACGATACGTCCGCCGTACTGGCGCTTCCATTCCCAGGTGCGCTCCAAAAATCCTTCGCGTCCCACGTCGTCCTTGGTAAGGCCTTCCTTGCGCATGGCCTCTACGACCTTTGCCTCGGTTGCAATAGAGGCGTGGTCGGTGCCGGGCAGCCAGAGCGTGCAGAAGCCGCTCATACGCTTGTAGCGGATAAGAATATCCTGCAAGGTATTATCCAGTGCGTGACCCATATGAAGCTGACCCGTGATATTGGGGGGCGGCATTACGATGGTAAAGGGCTTTTTGCTCTTGTCGATCGTGGGGGTAAAATAGCCCTTTTCGCACCAAGCTTTATAGATGCGTTCCTCAAACTCGCCGGGGGCGTAGGTCTTGGGGAGCTCGTAGTAGTTGTTCATATTGAAACCTCCAAGTGATAAACACTTTTTATAATATAATAATTTATTATATCACGCGCGTGATAACTTGTCAACGGGGTAAGCGGGGAAAAGCGCGTTTTTCCGCTTATAAAGCGGATTTTTTGTAGGCAGAGGGCGTCATCTGCGTGTATTTCTTGAACACCTTGGTAAAGTAGGTGGGGCTTTCAAAATGCAGCTGGTGAGAAACCGCGCTGGGGGCAAGGTCCTCGCGCAGCAGCTTCTGTGCCTCGCGCACCTTCAAAAGGGTGTAATATTGCATGATGGTGTAGCCCGTTTTTTTCTTGAAAATGCCGTTTAAGAAGGTCTTGCTGTAATAGGTCTTCTGACAAACGTCCTCCAAGGTGATCTTGGCGTAAAGCTTGCTGTCCAGCAACGCCGTAATATCCTTGACCAGACCGTTTTCCAGCTCCTCGCTGCTCATGACCAGCTTGATATTTTTGTTCTTGTCTGTTTCGTTGCGGATCAGGTGGATCAATAGGCGCTCGATGTTGTTTTCTACCATTTGTTGTGCGCCGAGAAAGGGGGTGTCCAGCAGGCGAAGCTTGCGCTTAAAGGGAAAGGCAAATGCCTTTTTTGCCTCGCTGACGATTTCCTTGATCAGTGCCTTTTCCTCGCTTTTCAGCGCAATTTTACGATCAAAGATCGTAAGAAGCTCAGAGCTGCATCGAAAGCACACGATAAAGATCTCTGCGGTGTGCGCGGGTGCCACGAAATAGGAGTGCGTTTTGCTTGGCGGGATCAGCAAAAAATCCCCTCCCGAAAGCTCCACCGTTTTCTCACCCAGCGTGCAGGAAAGCTTGCCGTCCTCGACGTAGGCAAACTCGTAAAATTCGTGGATTTCCTGCGGGTAAGAGAAGGCGGGGGAGAGCGTCAGGGCCTCAATGGTGATCAGACTTTGTACCTCTACCGCTTTTTTGACGCGGTGATTAAAATACTTTTTCATGGCTGTATTATAGCATAAATTTCTCTTGAAATCAATGGGGTTTTCTATCATTCGCAAAAAATGTGTTTTATTTTTTACTATTTTCAAGTATTTTTTTGCCTTGATTTTCTCACACGCGGGTGATATGATAAAGATGAACGTAAAAATAGGAGGAACCGTGATGAAAAAGATCATTGTAGCGTCCTTTCAATGCGAAGCCAACAGCCGCGCCAAGCTCCCCCCCGTAGGATCGGACTGGGAGTATTTCAGCGGTGAGGATATTTTCAAAAAGCTTGTTGTAAAGGACACCTTCGAGCAAGCGGGATTTACCGTTGTCCCCAGCGTCTATGCGGTGGCACTTCCCGCCGCAACGGTCAGAAAAGACACCTACGATCATTACGCAGGTCAGATCCTGGACACCGTGCGCCAAAACCCTGATGCCGCAGGCGTGCATCTGGTGCTGCACGGCAGCATGGAGGTCGAAAAGATCGGCAGCGGCGAGCTGGATCTGGTCAAAAAGATCCGCGAGATCGTATCTCCCGAATGTCTGATCGCCCTCTCGCTTGACGCACACGCCAATATCACCGACGAGCTTGCCGACTACGTCAATATCGTCAGCGGCTTCAAGACCGTCCCCCATGTGGACCAGGCGGAATGTCAGCTGCGCGCAGCAAATGCGCTTTGCTACTGCCTGAATAACGGCGTAACACCCTATACCTATACCCAACGCGTACCCTTCCTTTTGAAGAACGACACCTTGCAGACCGGCTACGAGCCCTTGAAGAGCTTGATCGCAGAAACGGTTGCGCTGGAAGAGGGAAGCGACGTCTTTGCCGCAAATCTGTTCCTCGGTCACTGTTGGATCGATGCACCGAACACCAGTGCCTCCACCGTGGTTACCGCCACGAGCCGCGAGCGTGCCGCTGAGGTTGCCAAGGATCTGGCGAAGAAGCTTTGGGATACGCGCAAGAGCTACAAGTTCCTGTGCGAGGCCGAGCTGCCCGAGGAGTGCGTCAAGCGCGCCATCGAGGGCAAGGAAAAGCGCATCTTCATCACCGACAGCGGCGATAACACCACCGCGGGCTCGGAGGGTGATACGCTTGCACTGCTTGACCTTTTGGTGAAAGCAAGCCCTGCGAAAAAGACCTGTGTGGCAGGCATCACCAACGATAAGATCGTGAACGATCTTTGGGATAAAAAGGACGGCGACAAGGCACACATCGACATTCTCGGCGGTCTTGACGTCACGGTGAAGAGCCACGGCGAGATCCTTGGCTGGACCAAGGAGATCATCGGTCGCAGCCTTGCCGTTTCCATAGGAAACGTGGATGCCGTGTTCACCGAGCTGCGCAGTGCGTTTATCGAGATCGGCAACTTTGAAAAGGCAAACGTTGATCTGCTTTCCTACGAGATCGTGGTGGTCAAGCTTGGCTACCTCTTTACCGAGCTCAAACCCTATGCCGACAGGGAACTGTTCGCCCTTTCCGACGGCGCCAGCTGTGTTGAGCTTTCCCGTCTTGGTCTTACCAAGATCCTGCGTCCGATGTACCCGTTGGACGAATTTGACTTTGATCCTACAAAAGAATAACATATAAAAGGAGATTTTATTATGGCTTACTACAACGCGCAAGAAACAAAGGCAAGAGTTGAGAAGGTCGTTAAGCTTCTCAACGACAAGGACATCGACATTGCAATCGTTTACTTCGATGAGCTGAACGTGGCAAACGGCTGGTACCTCACCGGCTGGTGCGGCCAGTTCGAGAAGGGCGCTGTGCTTGTCGGTCGTGACGGCACCACCATGCTGCTCGGCGGTCCCGAGAGCGAGCCCTTCGCAAAGCAGGACTCTGCTATCACCGACGTTCGCTGCTTCCCCGTATTCATGGTTCCGGACGAGGAGTACCCCCTTGCAACCATCATCAGCTTCAACGATCTGTTCGCTGAGCTGACTCAGAAGTTCCCCGTAAAGAAGGTCGGCCTTGTCGGTACCACCGATATGCCCTACGCTGTTCATCAGGACCTCGTCAAGGGCTTTGACGGCTGCGAGATCGTAGACATTACCGAGGATTACCTCAAATTCCGCTACATCAAGAGCGATTGGGAGGTTGAGCAGGCCCGCGCCGCTACCGTTCTTGCATGCAAGGCATATAAGGCAATGGCTGCTAAGGTTAAGGCAGGCAACAAGGAGTACGAGGTTGCCGCAGCAGGCGAGACCGTTTGCCGTGAGAACGGTGCAGACAGCTTCGCATACAGAACCATCGTTGGTAGCGGTATCCGCTCCAACGCAGTCGTTCCCACCGCTACCAACAAGGTGATGCAGGACGGCGAGATGGTTATGCTTGGTATCGCTCCCCGTATCAACGGCTATGCCGGCACCTTCGGCCACACCGTTCCCGTCAGCGGCGAGTACACCCCCGAGCAGAGAAAGTGCCTGATGGACATGATCGAGGTTATGAAGGACACTAAGGCAATGCTCAAAATCGGCAACTCCGGCCGTGAGATCGACGCCGCAGGCAGACGCCTTTACGAAAAGGGCGGCTACCTCAAATACATGGTATGCCCCTTTGCTCACACCATGGGTCTGATGGAGGCAGAGGCCCCCTTCTTTGGCCCCAACAGCGACGACAAGCTGGAAAAGAACATGATCATCAACGTGGATGTTTCCTTCTTCGGTCACCCCACGCTGCACGGCCTGCGCGTTGAGACCTGCTACGTCATCACCGAGAACGGTGCAGAGCCCCTTTGCCCCGAGTTCGAGGAAGAGCTGCTTAACTACGTAAAATAAGGAGATACAACAATGAAAAACGGAAAAAAGAATTGGGTATTCTGTGACGGCGATCTGCCCCCCCACGGCGACAACCCCGAATTCCTCGGTCACGAGGCGCTGATGATCACCAACGTGTCCAAGAAGGACGCCAAGATCCGCATCAAGGTGATCTTCGAGGACAAGGCCCCCTACGATAACATCACGATCGACCTGCCCGCAGAGCGCACCACCTGCCTGCGTCTGGATTACCCGATCGGCAAGGAGCAGTACCAGATCCCCTTCGGTCAGTACGCGCTTCACATCATCTCCAACGTGCCCGTATGCGCTTGCTTCGGCCGTCTGGACGTCAGACAGAGCAACATGGCGTATTACGCGCTTGCCGGCTACGCATTCTGATAAAGAACGCAAGCCAAACAAAAACAGCCACCCACGGGTGGCTGTTTTTTTGTTTGTGAAAAGACAGGTGTAGGGCGGGGATAATCGGATTCGCGGAGCTTTTGCGGCCTTTGCAAAGCAAAGCGGTGGCGGTGCCACCGAGCAAAGCGACTAGCTCGCCGTAGGCGAGGTGAATGACCGTCCACGTCACCTTGTGACGTAGGAAGCCGCTCAAACACTGCCACTGTCCGCAAAGAGTGCGTTCGGCTTCCATATCGCTCCTCACACCGACTATCAGCCACAAACAAAAACCGCCACCCTATTGGGCGGCGGTCTTGTTTATGGAGCTGATAATCGGATTCGGACCGATGACCTCGTCATTACCAATGACGTGCTCTACCGACTGAGCTATATCAGCATGTCGCTTTACGCAACATTGATATTATAGCAAAAGATAAACGG
>JAZQWF010000094.1:0-18133 GCA_045632185.1 Eubacteriales bacterium | reverse complement strand
CTCGGAGCGAAGCAGGCCCGCCTCCTTCACGCCGTTCATCGAGCCGATGCGTTCCAGGTCATCGTAGCTGACAACCTCGGCACGGATAAAGCCGCGCTCGAAATCGCTGTGGATCTTGCCGGCGGCACCGGGTGCCTTCGTGCCGCGCGTGATCGTCCAGGCGCGGACCTCCTTGGGACCTGCGGTGAGGAAGCTGATCAGACCAAGCAGAGAGTAGCTTGCCTTGATCAGGCGGTCAAGGCCGCTCTCCGCGATGCCAAGATCCTCCAAGAACGCCTGCTTTTCCTCGGTGGAAAGCTCGGCGATCTCTGCCTCGATCTGCGCGCAAACGGGCAGCACCTCGGCGTGCTCGCTGGCGGCAAAGTCCTTTAATTTCATGTAGTGAGGATTGCCAAGGGGCTCCTCGCTTGCCTCGTCCTCGCTGACGTTTGCGGCGTAGATAACGGGCTTCATGGTAAGCAGGGGGGTGTCGTAAAGCATCGCCTTCTCATCATCGGAAAGCTCTACGGTGCGTGCGGTAAAGCCGTCGGAGAGTGCCTTGTAGATGCGCTCGAACAGCGCCAGCTCAGAGGCCAGCGTCTTGTCGCCCTTCATCGCCTTTTTGACGCGGTCGATGCGGCGCTCGACCATCTCCATATCGGAGAAGATCAGCTCCATGTTGATCGTTTCCACGTCGCGCATCGGATCAACGGCACCGTCCACGTGAATGATGTTGTCGTCGTTGAAGCAGCGCACCACATGAATGATGGCGTCCACCTCACGAATGTGAGAGAGGAACTTGTTGCCAAGACCCTCGCCGCGGGACGCACCGCGCACAAGACCTGCGATGTCCACAAATTCGATCACGGCAGGGGTGTATTTTTCGGGTGCGTACATCTCTGCCAGATAGTCCATACGGGTGTCCGGCACAGCCACCACGCCCACGTTGGGCTCAATGGTGCAGAAGGGGTAGTTGGCCGATTCTGCGCCCGCATTGGTGAGTGCGTTGAAAAGGGTGCTTTTGCCTACGTTGGGCAAGCCCACGATACCAAGTTTCATAATGTTTTCTCCTTATCCCGACGCCTTGGCGCCGAAAGCGTATAATCAATTTATTATACTACAAAAAATAAGATTTGGCAAGTGGGCAGGCAAAAAATAGCAAACAAAAAGCAAAAAGGGGGACTTTGCCGTCAGAATTGTGAAAAAAAGGTGAAAAAACACGCAAAAATAAATAATTTTTCACAAAAATACTTTTCAAAAGTTAATAAATGTGTTATAATAATAAAAAATTGCAAGCTTTGCGTTCGGAATGTTGGTGTTTTTGCAAAAAACATACCGTGCAAGGCATTTTGTTGATGATGGAGGAATGTGAAAATGGTTGGAACCAAGATCCTTGTTGTGGATGACGATCCCAACATCTGCGACATTTTGAAAACGCATTTCGAAAGCGAAGGGTGCGAGGTCGTAACCGCAGGTGACGGCTTGGAGGGTATGGCGATGTTCAAAAGCGCCTCTCCCGACATCGCGCTTCTGGATATTATGATGCCCAAGATGGACGGACAGCAGCTGCTGGTCGAGATCCGCAAGGAATCGCAAAAGCCCGTGATCATGCTGACCGCCAAGGGCGAGACCTTTGATAAGGTGCTGGGCCTTGAAATGGGCGCAGACGATTTTGTGGTGAAGCCCTTTGACCTCAAAGAGCTTTCCGCACGTATCAAGGCCGTATTGCGCCGTTACCAGTCCCACCTGCATAAGGAAGAGGACGACGACGTGATCAAGTACGAGAATTTTGAGATCAGCCAAAACCGCTTTGAGTTGAAGCTGCGCGGCAAGAAGGTGGACGTTCCCCCCAAGGAATTGCAGCTGCTTTACTGCCTTGCCTCCAACCCCAATCGCGTGTTCAGCCGTGAGCTGCTTTTGGAGCACGTGTGGGATTTTGCTTTCCTTGGCGACTCCCGTACCGTAGACGTACATATCAAGCGTCTGCGCGAAAAGCTGGAAGGCGTTTCCGACAAGTGGGCTCTCAAAACCGTTTGGGGCATCGGCTACAAGTTCGAGTTGTATAACTGACAATCCGTAGCCGTCGGCTACACATTGCCGCCGCAATTTGTATGCGGCGGCTTTGCTACTTTTCACACAAGGAGCGGCTATGTTCAAAAGCGTATTTGCAAAGTACATCATCACCTTCATGGTGATCATATTCGTCTGCTTTGCGCTGCTTGTTTCCATTATTGCGAGCGTAGTGAACAATTACGCCGTGACCAGCAAGCAGCAGGTGCTTTCGCAGGTGGCACGCGGCGTGGCAGATTTCCTCAGCTTGCGTACCGACGCCGTGTCGGAGAATGCCTTTGGGCAGATCATTTCCTCCTCGCGTGAGGACGTGGATCACGTGCTTTCCGCCTTTTCCGAAATGGACGAGGATATCAGTATCCTGCTTGTAAACGAGGACGGCGAGGTCGTGCGTATGATCTCGGCCGACGGCAAGATTTCCGCGAGCAAGGCAAGGATCCCGCAGCATATAATGAATGAGGTGAACAATCTCGGCGAGCTTTCCGAGTTTGAGGCCTTGGAGGGCGTGTTTGACGAGCCCCAGATGTACTACACCGTGCCGGTATTTACCAAGGGCGGTCACGTGTGCGGTACCGTGTTTGCCTGCTCGAACTCCGCCAAGCAGGACGTGCTGATGGACGTGATGGTCAAGACCATTCTGATCAGCAGTCTTTGGGTAATGCTGGCGGCGCTTGTGATCGTATATATTATTACACAGCGCGTTATTGCACCCTTGAAGGATATGAGCCACATGGCAAGCGAGTTTGCCGCAGGCAATTACGACGTCCGCGTTCCCGTGCGGGGCAAGGATGAGGTGGCGGCGCTGGCCGTGGCCTTCAACGATATGGCGGACGCCATCGCGCGTCTGGAAGTGATGCGCAATACCTTCGTGGCGAACGTGTCGCACGATTTGCGCACGCCCATGACCACGATCTCCGGATTTATCGATAACATTCTTTCCGGTGCCATTCCGCCCGAGCGACATAAGCATTATTTGGAGGTTATCCGCACCGAGGTGGGACGTCTTGCCCGCCTTGTAGCGTCGCTTCTGGATATTTCCCGTATCCAGGCAGGAGATCGCAAATTTGAATTCGTCCCCTTTGATATCTGCGAAATGGCGCGCCGTATTCTTTTCACCTTTGAGGAAAAGATCAACGCAAAGCGCTTGGAGGTGGAGTTTGAGTGCGACGAGGACAAAATGTCCGCCCTGGCGGATCACGATGCGATCTATCAGATCCTTTATAACCTGTGCGACAACGCCGTAAAGTTCTCCCGCGAGAGGGGCGCTTTGCGTATTGCGATCACTCACGCCAAGGATAAGCGTATTCAGGTAACGGTGTATAACGAGGGCGAGGGCATCGCCGCTGACGATATCCCGTTCGTGTTCGAGCGCTTTTATAAGGGCGACAAGAGCCGCGGACTTGACAAGAGCGGCGTGGGACTGGGGCTTTTCATCTCCAAGACCATCATGGACGCTCACCACGAAAAGATCTGGGTGGAAAGCGAGCAGGGCAAGTATTGCTCCTTCTCCTTCACGCTGCCGCCCGTTTGATATCCCTTTGTAAAAGGAGCTTTTATGGAAGAAAATCAAAATGACCTGCTCGGGCAAATGCCCGATCAGCCCGCTCCCGCGGATGAATGGAACGGCGAGGGAGAGAATGCCCCTGCCGCGGCGTGCGCCGTAACGGAATTTCCGGTGGACAGCGCTTGTGACGCGCAGGAGGGGGAAATACAGGAGGTGCTTGACGCCGGGTGCGAGGCACCGGTGGCTCCCACGTGGGAGTTCGGCGGGGAAGTAGCACCGCAAAAAAAGAAAAAGGGCGGCAGGATCGCGTTCTTTTCCGTGTTCGGCAGTGTGCTTGTGATCTGCCTGGCACTTTTGATCCTGCTGCTGTTTGTTGGCGAGAACGGTATTCAGATCATTCGTACCCTGCGTACCGAGCGCGTGGTGTACGTGCGCGAGGATGATGGCACCAGCGGGATGCTGACACCCCAGGAGGCGGCGGATGTTGTGCGGAAGTCTACGGTGACAATCTCCGTGAAAATGGAGAATGGCACGGGCACGGGCTCCGGCTTCGTGTATGATGGCAACGGCCATATCGTTACCAATTATCACGTGATCGAGGATGCGGTTCTGATCCAGGTCGTTCTGCCGGACGGCACCGCTTACGATGCCGAGGTGGTCGGGTATAACGAGCCCGCCGATCTTGCCGTGCTGCGTGTGCAGGCAAGTGGCCTTGTTCCCGCTGCCATCGGATCCTCCTCCTCGCTTCTTGTGGGTGACGAGGTGGTTGCCGTGGGCACCCCTGCCAGCATCACCTTTGCGGGCACGGCCACCTTTGGTCGCGTATCCTGTACCTCGCGTCTGCTTTTGTTGGATGACGATGCGGACGGTGTTTATGAAAGCAAGATCACGGTGATCCAGACGGACACCAGTGTCAACCCCGGCAACTCGGGCGGCCCGATGGCGGATATGTACGGCCGCGTGATCGGTATTGTGGTCAGAAAGATCCTGACCTACAACGGCAGCAATTACGAGGGTCTCGGATTTGCCATTCCGATCGACGGTGCCAAGATCATTCTGGACGCCATCATTCGTGACGGTGCCTTTACGGGGCGTAACCCGATCGTAGAGGGACGCTCGGTGCTGGGTGTCACGGGCCACGGCGGCAAGCAGGGCTTCTGGTATTACGTGGACCCCCTCACGAATGCCGTGAAGGAGGCCGAGGTGCAGACCGAGGGGTATCATTATATGCCCGTGGACGGTGTATACGCCATTGAGGTGCAGGGAACCAACGCCAAGGGCAAGATCCTTGCGGGTGACGTGATCCTTGCGGTCAACGGCTTTGCCGTGCGGGACACAAAAGAGCTGATCACCGCCGTGAATTGCTATCCGTGCGGTACGACCGTGTCGGTTCGCGTATGGCGAAACGGTACGGAAATGACGGTGCAGGTCATTCTTGGTGAAGGATAAGGCATTTATATATAACAGAAAGGTAATCGGTTATGTTTTGGATTTTTAACGACCTCGCTCGTATGACCGAGGACAATATGATCTGGGTAACGCTGTTGCGTCTTGGTGTGGCCATGTTCTGCGGCGGCGTGATCGGCCTGGAGCGTGGCAGAAAGCGCCGCCCCGCGGGCTTCCGTACGCACATGCTTGTTTGTATCGGCGCGGCGCTGGCCATGCTGATCAGCCAGTATCTTTCCATGATGGTAACGTCGCATTGGCACGAGCTGGTGCATTTTGACGGTCAGATCAATACCGACGCCTCGCGTCTTGGCGCGCAGGTCATCAACGGTATCGGCTTCCTTGGCGCGGGTACGATCATCGTAACGGGCCGTCAGGAGGTCAAGGGTCTTACCACCGCGGCGGGACTTTGGGCCTCCGCCTGCATGGGGCTTGCCATCGGTGCGGGCTTTGTAGAGGGTGCATTCTTCGGGTGTATTTTGATCAGCTTGACCATTATCGTGTTCAGTCGCTTGGAGCGTATCATCGTGTCCCGCGCCAGAAACATCAATCTGTTCTTGGAATTTGAGCACGTTGACGAGCTGGGCAAGATCATTTCCGTGATCAAGGCGCAGGATATCCGTATTTTTGACGTAGAGGTGCGCAAGGCCGACGAAAAGCAGCTGACACAAAGCGCGGTGTTTTCGATCCGCTTGCCCAAGCGCATGCCGCATACCAAGATCATGACCGTGCTCGCAGGTGTGGAGGGTATCCGCACCATCGAGGAGCTGTAAGGAGGTGTTACCATGCAAGCATTTATGAATATGATCCGTTTTACCGAGGGCTTCCATATGTGGGGCGCGGTGCTGCGTATGCTGTTCGCCGTGATCTGCGGTGGCCTTATCGGTATCGAGCGCGAGCATAAGCGCCGTCCTGCCGGCTTCCGTACGCACATTCTGATCTGTCTTGGCGCGTCGCTGACAACGCTGACCAGCCAGTACATCTATCTCCAATTGGATATGTTCACCGACCTTACCCGTCTTGGTGCACAGGTGATCGCAGGCATCGGCTTCATCGGCGCAGGCACGATCATCGTAACCAAGCGCCGCCAGGTCAAGGGACTGACCACCGCGGCAGGTCTTTGGGCCTCTGCCATCGTTGGTCTTGCCATTGGCGCAGGCTACGTGGAGGCCGCACTGATCGCCACCGCGATGATCCTGCTTGTTGAGCTGGTGCTTTCCCGCTTCGAGTGGTTCTTAATGTCCACCGCGCGCGACATCCACCTATATGTTGAGTATAAGGAAAACGATGCGCTGGAAAAGATCGACGAGTATCTGCGCAACCGCGCGATCGTGGTATCCGACCTGCATATCACCAAGTCTGCGGGAAGCTCGAAGCTGCCCTGCGCGATTTATTCGTTGCAGCTGCCCCGCAAGATGGCGCACGACCGCGTAATGACCGCTCTTACCGAGATCGCAGGCGTGGTCTCCGTAGAGGAGCTTTGATCTCAAAACAAAAAAGAGGCCAAACGGCCTCTTTTTTTGTTTACTCTCCACCGTATTCGCGGTAAGGATCGATCTCGTCCTTTTTCGCGGCAAGCAGGCGGAAGGTAAAGCGGAATTCTTTTTCGTCAAAGCAAAAGTGAGCGGGGAGCTTCGGCCCGCAGGAAGCGGAGCCGATGCCGTTGTGGCGGTAGTCCACGTTCAGCACGGTTTCCTTGCGGGGAACAAGCAGATGATCGTGTTTGACCTCGGTCAGCTGCCTTGCGTCGTAGTGCGCGCAGTTGAAGGAAATCGGCTTTGCACAGGAGAGCGCATAGAGTGTGTCCCCCTGCCCATTTTGCAGGGCTGCCCAGCGCGTTTCATCGTGCGCCAGATTTTCCTGCGGGCGGATATAATGATGAAAATGTGCCGTAACGGTGTTGGAAAACTCGCTAAGGCGGGTGGCGCCGCGCATGTCGGCATAGGAGCCGTACGGGCCGCGCCCGAAGTAGCGAAGCTGCTCAAAGCCCGCGGGTAAAATGATCTCTGCGCCGAAGCGGGGAAGCCCCACCTCTTTTTTGAAATCGCGCACCTTGACGCAGAAATCCGCCGTCACGCCCTTGCCGGCGCGCACGGTGTATTCTGCCTCAACGCGTGCGATAGGAGGTCTTGCGGGGGCGGCGATCGTGTAGGTGGCGCGCAGGCACACGCAAGTGCGCAGGATCTTCGCTACGCAGATCTCGCGGCAATGCACCTGCGCCTTGTCCAGACCGTCCTCAAACCAGCATTTCTTGATATGGCGATCGTTGTCGGTGGGGGCGCGCCATACGGTCAGTGTCATCGGCTTGCTCAGATAGCTGACGCCGTTTTTGATATAAGCGGAAAGCAACCCCGCGCGAGTATCAAATTCATATTGCTCGTCCGCGCCGCTGATCGTGATCTGCTTTTCGCTTTGAGTAAGCGTTAGCGCTGCGTCGGTGGAAACGAGTGAGGCGGCGATCGCCTTGTGCGCCAGCTCAAATTGGGCAAAGCCAATCTCGTATCCCGCCTGTGCCCAGGGTGTGGCGGTGTTTTGCCAGACATTGACGTTCAGCGTATAGGTCGCGTCGTTGTTCGTTTCAATGGCGGGGAGTGCGAACGTGCGGCTCTTTCCCGGGGCGATATCAGGCGCGGAAATGCACCCGTCCAGCACCGTTTTACCGTTTTTTTCTACGCTCCAATAAAAATCAAGATCGGTAAGTGCGGTAAAGCAGCGCAAGCTTTTGATCGTCAGCTTGCCGTTTGCAAAGGATATGCGTATCGGCTTCACGACGTTTTTTAGCTCCAACAAGCCCTGATGCGCTCTGCGGTCGGGGAACACCAGACCGTCGCAGCAGAAGTTGCCGTCGTGCGGATACTCGCCGTGGTCGCCACCGTAAAGAAACTTGGGCTTTTGGGGATCTGTGCCGATATTCACGGCGTGGTCGCAGAACTCCCATACGCAGCCGCCGAAGAACCAATCGTGCTTGTAGATCAGATCCCAGTATTGTTGCAGGTCACCGGGGCCGTTGCCCATTGCATGGCTATACTCGCAAAGGAAGAAGGGCGCGGTCAGGTGCTTTTTAGCGTAATACTTGACGATCTCGTCGGTCGAGGGGTACATACGGCTGTCTACATCCGTCACGGTGCTGTTGGACGCTTTCTTTGCGGCGGGGATACCCTTTGGCTTATAGCCCTGCACAAGGCGTCTTGTAATATCTTCACAATGCACCAGATTGCGCGCATCGCGTGCGTGCAGATATTCTGCGGCAGCGGTCTGGTTTTGCCCCACACCGGACTCATTGCCAAGCGACCACATCACCACACACGGGTGGTTTTTGTCACGCTCGTAAAGGCGCTCAACGCGGTCAAGCAGTGCCTGTTGCCAGTCGGGATTATCGGTGAAATAATCCCACTTGCCAAACATGTTTGAGCCATGCGTTTCATAATCGGCTTCGTCCACAAGATAGATGCCGTACTTGTCGCAAAGCGCGGGGAAGCGCGGATCGCTTGGATAGTGGCTGGTGCGAATGGTGTTGACGTTGTGTCGTTTGAGGATCATCAGATCCTCGATCATGTGTGCAAGCGGCGTGGCGGCGCCAAGCTCGGGGTGGCTGTCGTGGCGGTTGACACCGCGCGCCTTGACCTTTTTGCCGTTGATCAGCAGCACGCGGTTTTTGATCGAAATATCACGCAAGCCGATGAAAAGGCAAATATGCTCCGTGCCGCTGTGCAGATGCAGGCGGTACAGATGCGGCGTTTCATCGCTCCAAAGCAAGGGCTTGTCTACATGAAAGGTGAATTGTCCTTTGCCATCTACGGCGGCGCTGCCGCTGTCGATCACTGCACCGTTCGGCGCTTCCAGCACGTAATCCGCCTTGGTCTTGCCGTTGGAGAGCAGAGAAACCGTGGCGCGTGCTTGGCTGAAATCTTCATTCAAATAAGTGCGCACGTCAATGTCGCGCAGATGTGCCGCATCGCGCACGAGCAAATAGACCTCGCGGAAAATACCCGAGTAGCGTAACTTGTCCTGGTCCTCTAAATAGGTGCCGTCACACCACTTCAACACCACCACGGCCAGCTTGTTTTTGCCGGGCATAAGATAGTCGCTCACGTCAAACTCGCTTGTGCTGTGGCTGACCTGGCTGTATCCCGCGAAGCGGTCGTTCACGAACAAATAAAAACAGGAATCCACGCCCTCAAAATTGAGATAAACGTGCTTATTTTCCATACCGTCTACGGGGTTATCAAACTCGCGCAGATAAAGCCCGCAGGGGTTGTCGCGCGGCACAAAGGGCGGATCAAAGGGAATGGGATAGTTCACGTTGGTGTATTGCGGTACGTCGTATCCGCGTCCGCGCATCGTCTGCCAGCTGCGCGGTACGGGGATCCTTTCCAAGGTGTGGTTGGGGAAGTCCGCCTCACGGAAATCCTCTAAATCTTCCAACGAGGGATAATATTTGAAATCCCACTCGCCGCAAAGCGAATGGAAGAAGCCGCTTTGCTCGCGATCGTCTGTGCGTGCGCTTTCACGTGTGGTGTAGGGGACGAAATATGCGCGCGGCTTTTCGCAGCCGACGTGCAGCTTGTGGGGATCCTGATGACAATCAAAAACGAAGTTCATACGGGCACTTCCTTTCCTTGCTCTATGGCATCATTGTAACACGAGAAAGGTGAAGTGTCAAGGCGGAAGTGCAAAAAAACGCGAACCTTTTTTCTGTTGTCATCTATTTACTTTTTTATCATTTTATGGTATAATAATAAAGTCGTGCGAAAGGAGGTGTGCCGCGTGCGATTGGATAAGTTTTTAAGCGTGACGGCAACCGCCACGCGCTCCGAGGCGGGTAAGGCCGCAAGGGCAGGACAGATCACCGTCAACGGCGTGCCTGTGAAAAAGGCGGACGTGCAGATCGATCCCGACAAGGACCGCGTTTGCTACTGCGGAACGCCCATCGCGTATAAGCAATATCATTACGTGCTGCTCAATAAGCCGGACGGCTACGTCAGCGCGACCGAGGACGGGCGCGATCCCACCGTGTTGGAGCTTTTGCCCGCACAATACACGGCGTTTAGGCTGTTTCCCTGTGGGCGCTTGGATAAGCACACGCTGGGGCTTATGCTTCTTACCGATGATGGCGACACCGCGCATCGCTTACTTTCGCCGCGCAGACATGTGGCAAAGCGGTACGCGTTCCGCTGCAAATTTCCCCTTACCGAGGAGGAGTGCGCGCGCTTTCGTGACGGCCTTGTGTTAGAGGACGGCTACGAAACAAAGCCCGCCGATATCGAGCTTGGCGAGGATATGAGATCCGGTATCATCACGCTGGTGGAGGGCAAATATCATCAGATCAAGCGGATGATGGAGGCGCTTCACAACCAGATCACCTATCTGGAACGCATCTCCTTTGGTCCTCTCATCTTGCCCGCCGATCTGGAACGCGGCGAGTGGCGAGAGCTGACGCCCGAGGAGGAAAGGGCAATACTGGACGCCGCAAATAAGTAATTCACCGAAAGGATTTGAATATGGAAATGATGAAAAAACTGGCCGTGGAGCTCTCTCTCACGGTCGATCAGGTAGAAAAGACGGTTGCTCTGCTTGACGAGGGCAATACCATTCCCTTCATCTCCCGTTACCGCAAGGAGGTCACGGGTGGTCTTGACGACACGCAGCTGCGCAAATTGGAGGAACGCTTGCGTTACCTGCGCAACATCGAGGCGCGCAAGGAGGAGGTCATCAAGCTGATCACCGAGCAGGAGAAGATGACCCCTGAATTGGAGGCCGCTATCCGTGCCGCCGTGACCATTACCGAGGTGGACGATATCTACCGCCCCTTCCGCCCGCACCGCAAAACGCGTGCTTCCGTGGCGCGTGAGCGCGGACTTGCTCCCCTTGCCGAGGCGCTGATCGACCAGAAGAAGGTCTACGAGCCCGCCATCGCTGAGCTTGCCGCGACCTTTGTGGACGAGGAGAAGGGCGTTCCCAACGCCGAGGCCGCACTTGCCGGTGCAATGGACATCATTGCCGAGGATATTTCCGATAATGCCGAGTACCGCAAGGCGATCCGCTCGCTGACCGTGCGCCATGGCTTCCTTTCCTCCAAGCAGGCAAAGGAGGAGGATTCGGTCTACGCCCAGTATTACGATTACAGCGAGCCCGTGCATAAGGTGCCGGGCCATCGCGTGCTTGCCATCAATCGCGGCGAGAAGGAGGAGTTCCTTAAAGTTGCGATCACCATTGATAAGGATATCATTCTGAACCATCTGTACGCCGCCGTAATGCGCCCGTGGGACAGCCCCGCGAAGGAGTACGTCAGCGCGGCGATTGCGGATAGCTATGATCGCCTGATCGCCCCCTCTGTGGAGCGCGAGATCCGCAACGATCTGTTCGACGACGCCAGCCGCGGCGCGATCGTGCTGTTCTCTGAAAATCTGCGTCACCTTCTGATGCAGGCCCCCATCAAGGGCAAGGTCGTGCTTGGCTTTGACCCCGGTTATGCGCACGGCTGTAAGCTGGCCGTTTGCGATCCCACGGGTAAGGTGCTGGACACCGCCGTGGTCTACCCCACGCAGGGCGCGGGACGCGCCGAGCAGGCAAAGACCATCATGAAGCGCCTCATCACCAAGTGGGGGGTGGACGTGATCGCCATCGGCAACGGCACTGCCTCCCGCGAGAGTGAAAAGTTCGTGGCCGAGCTGTTGCGTGAGATGAAGGTGGATACCAAGTATATCATCGTCAGCGAGTCGGGCGCTTCCGTGTATTCCGCCTCTAAGCTGGCAGCGGACGAGTTCCCGGAATTTGACGTGATGCAGCGCTCCGCCGTGTCCATCGCGCGTCGCTTGCAGGATCCGCTTGCCGAGCTTGTTAAGATCGACCCCAAGGCCATCGGCGTAGGTCAGTATCAGCACGATATGAAGCCCGCAATGCTGGACGAGTCGCTCTCCGGCGTTGTTGAGGATTGCGTAAACAGCGTTGGCGTTGACCTGAACACCGCTTCTCATTCTTTGCTTTCCTATATTTCGGGCATCAATGCCACCAGCGCGAAGAACATCGTCAAATACCGCGAGGAGAACGGCGAGTTCAAGACGCGTGCCGAGGTGTTGAAGGTGCCGCGTATCGGTGCTAAGGCCTATGAGCAGTGTGCGGGCTTTTTGCGCGTGCCCGGCTCTAAGGAGCTGCTGGACAACACAGGCGTGCACCCCGAGTCCTATCAGGTTGCCCGCGCACTTCTTACGCGCTTTGGCTACACCAAGGAGGATATCAAGGCAGGCAAGCTTTCCGGCATCAGCGGACGTCTGCGCACCGAGGGTGTGGCAAAGGTGGCTGCTGAGCTTGGCGTCGGCGAGCCCACGCTCGTTGATATTGCCGCCGAGCTGGAAAAGCCCGGCCGCGACCTGCGTGACGATTTCGCACCTCCCGTGCTGCGCGAGGACGTGCTGGAAATGTCTGACTTGCAGGAGGGCATGATGCTGACAGGCACGGTGCGCAACGTCATCGACTTTGGCGCATTCGTGGATATCGGCGTGCATCAGGACGGCCTTGTTCATATCTCCGAGCTGTCGGATCGCTTCATCAAGCACCCCCGCGAGGTGGTGTCGGTGGGCGATATCGTGCAGGTGCGTGTGCTTTCCGTCGATTTGAAGAAAAAACGCATCGCACTGTCGATGAAAAAGCCCCGCGAGCAGCAAAAGAAGGGCTGATTTGTTCATAAATGAACGCAATATTTCGTTCACAAATCGGGAAAAGGGAGTTTCATCTGTTTGACTGCGCCCAGCGCTTGTGCATCTTGCATAAACGCGGCGAGAAAATTTTGGAGAAATATCCTCTTCCCATTACGACGGAAATTTGTTATAATATTATATGATAAAATATTAGGTTTTGGGTGCGAAAAAGCATCAAACCAAGGAGGATTTTTACATGGCAAGCTTATCGCTCAGACACATCTATAAGAAGTACCCCGGCGGCGTTACCGCTGTTTCCGACTTCAACCTGGAAATCAAGGACAAGGAATTCATCGTTTTCGTAGGTCCTTCCGGTTGTGGTAAGACCACCACTCTGCGTATGGTCGCAGGCCTTGAAGAGATCACTGAGGGCGAGCTGTTCATCGGCGACCGCCTTGTAAACGACGTGGCTCCCAAGGACCGCCAGATCGCGATGGTGTTCCAGAACTACGCTCTTTACCCCCACATGTCCGTGTTTGATAACATGGCATTTGGTTTGAAGCTGAACAAGACCCCCAAGGAAGAGATCAAGCGCCGCGTTGAGGAGGCCGCTCGTATCCTTGATATCACCCACCTTCTTGACCGTAAGCCCAAGGCGCTTTCCGGCGGTCAGAAGCAGCGTGTAGCTCTGGGTCGTGCAATCGTTCGTAACCCCATGGTATTCCTTCTTGACGAGCCGCTTTCCAACCTGGACGCAAAGCTTCGTGCAACGATGAGAACCGAGCTTACCAAGCTTCATAAGAGAGTTGGTACCACCTTCATCTACGTTACCCACGACCAGGTCGAGGCAATGACGATGGCAACCCGTATCGTTGTTATGAAGGACGGTCTGATCCAGCAGGTAGATACCCCCCAGAACCTGTACGACAACCCCGTAAACCTGTTCGTTGCAGGCTTCATCGGTACCCCCCAGATGAACTTCATCAACGGTACCCTTACCGAGGTTGGCAAGGATCTGTACTTCAACTTTGACGGCAACTCCCTCAAAGTTCCCGCAGAAAAGGCCGCTAACCCCGCTCTTCGTGAGTACATCGATCAGGAGGTCGTTGCAGGTCTTCGTCCCGAGTGCATTCACGACGATCCCATGCACCTCAACTCCCTTGCCGATAGCACCATCACCGTTGACGTTGACGTTACCGAGCTGATGGGTGCAGAGATCTATCTGTACCTGAACAGCTACGACCGTACCCCCAGAGAGGGTATGTCCACCGGTAAGGAGCTTGATCTGGAAGCAACCCGCATGATCGCACGTGTTTCCTCCCGCTCCACCAGCCGTGCAGGCGACACCATCAAGGTTGCTCTTGATATGTCCCGTATCCACTTCTTCGACAAGGACAGCGAGCGCCGCATCGGCATCGTTACCCCCAAGAAGAGAACTGCCGAGGAAGAGGCAGTTGTTGCTGACGCACAGTAAGAAAAATTATCCCCGCCGCAAACGCGGCGGGGATTTTCTTTTTGCGGTTGACATAATATATAAAATAAGGTAAAATAGATAGAAGAAAAAGCAAAAGGAGGGCGTATATGACACCGATCGAACGCGAATGTCGCAGCATCAGCACACGCATTGGCTGCACGCTGTTGATGTTTTCCGCTCTTTTGCTTTTGCAAAGCGCCGTGCTGGGCCTTCTGCCTTTGTTTACCGCCTCGCTCAGCGCCAAATCGGCAGAGATCGTACAGGAGCTGCTCAGCGCCGCGCTTTATGCACTTGCATTCCTGCTCCCGCTTTCCTTTTTTAAGCTTGTTTCGCGCGGATACGCGATTTCGGAGCCGCGTCTTTCGCCCGAGCTTGATCGCGAGGGGCTTTGCTGTGCCTTGTTTGGCGTAGCCGTGACGAAGATGCTGGCTTTTGTCAATGCCGAGCTTGTAGGCGTGTTTGAGTACGGCAAATTTTCACAGGATTATATCTGGCAGAGCCAAGCCGGCGAGAATTATCAGCTGATCCTGCTGTTTCTTACGCTTGCGGTGGTTCCCGCCTTTGTAGAGGAGCTGCTTTTCCGCGGCTTGATCTTGGAGAATTTGTTGCCTTGCGGCAAAACGGTGGCGATCCTTGGCAGTGCGTTTTTATTTGGTATGATGCACCAGAATGTTGAGCAGCTGCTGTACGCCACGGGGGCCGGCGTGGTGTTCGGTTGGATCTACGTGCGCACGCGTTCGATATGGCCGTGCGTGCTGGCGCATTTCATCAATAACTTCCACTCTGTGGTGCAGATCGCTGTGGCAGAGCGCCTTCCCGCCTTCCGCGCGCATGCTGTGCTTTTCGTGATGGAGGGAATGATATTGCTGCTGGGTATTCTTTGCGGGGTGTTCCTTTTTTGCAAGAAAAAGCCGCAGGAAGCAAAAGACGCTTTCTCGTGCGAGGCCGAGCAGCTCCCCTTGTGCCGTCGGGCGCGGCTCTTTTTCAGCGTGCCGATGACCGTTTTCACTGTTTGGTGCGTGGCAAATATGCTGACGCTTGTTTTAAAGGCAATTTTCCTTTGATCGAGGTGTGTATGGATAACCGTGACGTTGAATTTATGAAGCTTGCCTTGCAAGAGGCAAAATTGGCTGCTGGGGCGGGCGAGCCCCCCATCGGCGCCGTGCTTGTGTGCGGGGGTGAGGTGCTGGTTTCGGCGCACAATCACCGCGAGCGCGAATATGATATTACCTCGCATGCCGAGATCGAGGTTTTGCGCGCGGCGGGGAAGATCAAAAAGGATTGGCGTATGAGCGATTGCACGCTTTACGTGACCTTAGAGCCGTGTCCGATGTGCGCAGGAGCTATTCTTGCCGCACGCGTGGGGCGTGTGGTCTATGCCGCCAAGGATCCCGTGGCGGGTGCAATGGGCAGCGTGCTAAATCTTCCGCGTTTCCCGCTGGGGAGCCACCCGCAAGTAGAGGGCGGCCTTCTTTTGGAGGAAGCGCGCGATATGTTGCAGGAATTTTTCAAATCCAAAAGATAAGAACGGGAGTGTAAAGCGATGCTTTATCAAAAACGGCTTCACGGCACCGACATGTACGATCTTGTTGTGTGCGGCGGTGGTTTTTCCGGCTTTGCTGCGGCGTATGCGGCGGCAAGAGAGGGCGTGCGCACGCTTTTGATCGAGCGCGACGGTGCGCTCGGTGGCGTTGGCACCAAGGGGCTTGTGAACCATATCCTGGGGGTACGCACCTTTGAAAACGACGCTTTGAAGCAATGCGTGGGCGGCGTGTTTGCCGAGATCGAGAAGCGCCTTTTGGCGCTTGGCGATGGGGTGGACGTGCGTCGTGTGGATCCTGATCTCAATCCTCACGGTTGGAAAAAAGGACTTGCCACAGGGCTTGTATTTGACAACGAGCGTATGCAGCTTTTGCTGGAACAAATGCTGGGTGAGGTTGGCGCCGAGCTCCTGTATTATACCGATATCGTGGACGTGATCAAGGACGGCACGTGCATCGCGGGCGTTGTGGTACATAACAAAAGCGGACTTTCGCTGATCAATGCCAAGTGTTTTGTGGACGCCACGGGCGATGGCGATATCGCCGCGCTGGCGGGCTGCGATTTTTGGAAGGGTGACGAGGAGGGCGGCCTTGCCGCCGCGTCCCTGGAAATGCACGTTGAGGGTGTGGATTTTGATACCTTGCACGCGTATATGCGCGACACGGGTGACGTGCGCTTTCAAAAACTGATCGGAGCGTTAAAAGAAAAGGGTGCGTGGCCCTTCCCATACGAGATCTTTATTTCCGTCAAGCTGACAGGAGAGGACGCGTATATGATCAACACCATTCGTCAGGTTGGTGTGGACGGCACGAATGCCGCTTCGCTGACGCGTGCGGTAGTGGAAGGACGCGCGGAAAATTACCGCTTGCTTGATATAATGCGTGCGCATTTCCCCGGATTTGCCAATGCCACGGTGCGAAAGATCGCGCCTGTGATCGGTATCCGCGAAACGCGCCGCCTCAAAACCGCGTACGTGCTTGGCGTACAGGATATCATGAATGCAACCGATTTTGCGGACGGCATCGCACTGTCCGGCTACGGCTGGGATATGCCCAACCCCAAGCGACCGAGCGACCAGCCCTATCATGGCGTGGCGAGAAAATCACGCTTCACGCAGATCCCGTACCGCTGCCTTTTGCCCGTAGGCGTCCCCAATCTGATCGCCGTGGGGCGATGTATCGGTGTTGAGCGCGAGGCGCTCGGCGTGGTGCGCGTGATGGGGCCCTGCCTTGCCATGGGCGAGTGCGCAGGGCTTGCGGCAAAATTTGCCTTGGAGAAAGAAAACGATTTTACCGCGGTAGATGCCGATGCTTTGCGTGAGCGTATCGTTGCCCGTGGCGGCATCGTGGACCGCGCCGAGGTGAGAGAGGTTCGATAAAGAAAAAACGGAGCCGAAAAGCGTGATGTTCTTATCGGTGAAATCACAATATTACAAATTTGCTCCGCAGTAAACAAATAGATAGCCCCGACAGATTTTTAAGGTCTGTCGGGGCTTACTTATAATGTTCGATAAATTGGAATTTGACGCTCCATCAAACTGAAATTTAAGTCTCTGTAAAACTGGAATCAACCCATACAATTATTTTAATTTAGAGGTTCTTACGCAAATATCCGT
Organism: Eubacteriales bacterium; assembly: GCA_045632185.1. Lineage (GTDB taxonomy): Bacteria > Bacillota > Clostridia > Oscillospirales > CAG-272 > Firm-07. The sequence continues at coordinate 866 of JAZQWF010000094.1, read as the reverse complement.
ATTTTGTAATTTTTCAATACTGGAATGCCAGTGTTAATCAGCATTCTCCATTTTTATTAAAGCAAAAAACGTAAAATTGCGGAAGAACCAATTTAGATATTCACAATATTACTTGCCACAGTATCTCGAAAAACATTGTCATGTTCTACCAGGAGCATGGTCGGGGCAAACTCCGTTATGAGCTGTTCAATCTGCATACGTGAGTACACATCAATAAAGTTGAGCGGTTCATCCCATACATACAAGTGTGCCTTTTCACAAAGGCTTTTCGCAATTAGGACTTTCTTCTTTTGCCCGCCAGAAAAGTCTTTAATATCCTTTTCAAACTGTACACGCTCAAAGTCCATTTTCCTAAGAATTGCCTTGAACAGACTTTCATCAAGGTTGTTTTCTTCTGCAAACTCGGAAAGGGTTCCACATAAATACGATGTATCCTGTGGCACATAAGAAATTACAAGCCCAGAGCCAAGTGTTACTGTACCCGTATAATCTATGGACTGCCCGACTACCAACTTTAACAGGCTACTTTTGCCACTGCCGTTCTTCCCATCAAGCACAATGCGTTCTCCCTGTCTTATTTCAAACGAAACGGGTTCACAAACTGAAATGCCATCATAACAAACTACTACATTCGATAATGATGCAAGCAAATCTGTATGGTAATTAAGCGGTTGTATCTTGATGGCTTCTGCGGTTTCCACATTTTTCAGCAATGCTGATTTTTGTTCGATTGCCTGTTGTTGTCTCGCTTCTATAGATTTTGAACGCTTCATCATTTTGGCGGCTTTATGACCGACATAACCTTTATCTGCTGCCCCAATTTTGGAAGCTTCTACACGTTCAGACCATACTGCAGAGCGTTTTGC
>JAZQWF010000093.1:0-12514 GCA_045632185.1 Eubacteriales bacterium | reverse complement strand
CAGCTGTTGCGGCAAAATCTGGAGATCTATTATCTCCTTGGCGGATGCGAATCGCCGCTGGCGGAGCAGTATCAGGATTACGTGAATCAGATCGACCGCAAGGCGGGATTTACCGCAGGTCAGGGGCTCTTTGGGTTACTGGGCGCCCTGCTGACCACCCCACCGCCCGAAAGTCGCTATCAGCCCCCGTTTGTCCCCACAGAGCGGGACAAACTCGTGATTATGGAGCTGGAGCAGCTTGGCATCAAGGTGCATCCGCGTGCATACGAGCAGTATGCCGCAAACAATTACGAAGAAGAACAAGGATTTTATTTATAAGAAAGTGAGGAAAAGACTATGGGCAGACCGGGGAAGAAGGAAAAAAGCATCCGTTTCAGATTACCCGTGAGAGGAGGTTCGAGGCCGATGATCAAAATTGCAGCAATGGAATATTTTAAGGGGTTACCCGATGTTATGCGGGTACAGGACGTGGCAAAGGCGCTGCATTGCAGCAAAAACACCATCTATGATTTCATTGATCGGGGCGTGCTGGAGGTGCTCAAGGTGGGAAGAGTTTACAAGATCCCCAAGGTCAATCTTGTGGATTTTATCACCAACGAAAAGTTATACCACATCATTTCCCCCAACGCCCCTAAAAATATTTTGCAAAATAGCTGGACTTCCGGAAAGAGTTGTGGTATTGTGTGTGGTGCCGACAAACGCACCGATGCAAAATCCACCGTGAAGGGAGCGCGATAATGAAACGAATTACAGGACATCTGGAGGAGAAAAACGGCAAATGGTACGCCGCCGTCAACCACTACGATACCGAGGGGAAGCGTAAGGTCAGATGGCACAATCTTGACCTGCCCGTGACCAAGGGCAACAAAAAGGAGGCCCAGCACCGCCTGCAAAGAATACTGGATCAGGTCAACACGGGCGAGCTGTACTTGATGGAAAATATGACCCCCGCCGAGCGCGAGCGTCACCGCCTTGCCGAGAGCTTGGTGGAGGACTACCTGATGGAGTGGTGCGAAAGCCACTCCAAAAAGGTCAGCGCCACCACGGCAGATCAGTATCGCCGCTATCTTGAACTGCGCGTGATCCCGTTTTTCAAGGAACTGCACGTCAAGGTGAGGGAGGTCACGGGTGACGAGATCAACGCCTTTTACGAAACCTTGGTGGCAGACGGGCTCAAGGGCACGAGCCAGCAACGCTATCACGGGCTTCTGCATAAGGCGTTCAAGGATGCGATGAAGCGCCGCATTATCCCGAGCAACCCCGTCGAGCAGGCAGATCGCCCGCGTAGCACGCCCTATATCGGAGAGTATTACACCGCCACCGAGATCAAAAAACTCCTTGAGGTTGCGCGAAACGAGGATATTTATCTGGTGATCGCGCTGACTGCCCACTACGGCTTGCGCCGTAGTGAGGTGCTGGGGCTGAAATGGTCCGCCATTGATTTTGAGGGGAATATGATCCACGTGCGCCACAAGGTGTTGGGTACGCCCGAGGGCCCCGTGGGCTATGACGTGATGAAGACCGAGTCCTCGCACCGCGCGTTGGGGTTAAGCCCGGCAATCAAAGCGCTGCTCTTGGAGGAACGGGAAAAGCAAAAGGAGCGCGCCAAGGTGCTTGGCAACGCGTACTGCCGCAAGGATGCGGACTACGTGTGCTTGAACGCGCTGGGCGAGCTGTTCACGCCCGATTACGTGAGCAACCGCTTTGCCACGATCCTGAAGCAAAACGGTTTAAAGCACATCCGCTTCCACGATTTGCGTCACTCCTGCGCGTCGCTCCTGGTCGCGCAGGGCGTGCAAATGAAGCTGATCCAGCAGTGGCTTGGCCACAGCAACATCTCCACCACGGCGAACATCTACAGCCACGTAGATGCCGCCAGTACCTTCCAATGCGCCATGACCATCGATGAGGTACTAGGGAAGGGGAAATAAACAAAGGGAGCCACCCCTCAGGGTGGCTCCCTTTGTTTAGCGTTATTGGCACCAACAGCGATTTACTTTAGCGTAAGAATATCTAAAATCTAGTTCGCCCGTTCCAAAAGAGATGCTAAATTTTCCGTCAGAATTTTCTTGGATTATAATATCGTCAATCCAATGTGTGTTGTATTGAATATCAAAATGGTCGATTTCTGGTTTGTAAAAATCAATTACATAATAGGCAGTGTTAATGGTTTTGCCTTTCCAATCCGTATTGTATTGTTTTGATGATTCTATGTAAACGGTTAGGGTTTGGTGGTCTGCACTGAGAGCAATTCCGCATATTTGATCATCACCGAAGCAAAGCCGGCACTCTTTGGTTTTGTAGAGAAGCTGTTGAAGGGCAATGAATTTTTCTATTCCTTCAATTTTTAAAAAATTGGTCTGAGTCTCATTGGACATAGTTTCGTAATCGGTATATTTGATTTCAAACATAGGGGGAAGCTCCTTTCCGAGGTGTGTTTTATACGTTAATCGCTTCGGCAATCCTTGCATTGCGTTTGGCTACGAAATCAAGCTCGTTTTCAATCCAAGTAAGATATTCGTCTACTGTTTTAGGTAAGGGAAAATGCTCAAATTCACCATTCCCAATCCAAAATTTAACGCGGGAATAGTCTTCCGCGACACAGTCCTGCAAATAAAAGAAATCGACATATCCCTTGAAATCAATAAATAGATCAAAAAACGCCTTATCTTTGAGCAGGCAGCTATACAGTGGGCTATCCTCGCCAAGATAGTACCTGCGAATGCATTCCAACGTAAGATCCCAACGGTCTTTGATTTGATAGTTGCAACCGCGAGAAGGATTGATGCCCCAAGTCCTTTTTGGGAAGATAATTTCGCCGCCAATCGTATAGGCCTTGTGGAGAAAGTTTTCCATAAACTCTTGATAATTGGGAAGGCGTTCAGCAACGCGCTCAATCATATCGCGGTAATTCACATAGCGGAAGCTTGCAAGGATAGAATCGCTTCCAAAGCGGAAATCTTTCCACGTGAGATAATTAGAGCCGCTTCCAATTTTCAAATCCATTGTTTCGCCGTTAGGCAAGGGTTTGCTATATAGCAGCTTTTGATAGAGTCGCATCGTGCTGCTGGCATTGTCAGGGTCATACGTGGGACCACCGAACAATGGGTCTTTGCCCCAGTAATTATCCCAATATTTCGGGGTATCGGAGGTGAAGTCAAAATTTACATCAATCACTGAAAATCCTCCTGTAAAAATGAAAAGCCGCAAGGATATCCTTGCGGCTTTATGCGGCATAAAACCGCTTTGGCGGAGAAGGTGGGATTTGAACCCACGCGCCGCGTTAACGGCCTACGAGATTTCGAGTCACGCCTCTTCGACCACTTGAGTACTTCTCCGTATTATTTAATTGTCGGAATTTTGATAGAAAACTGTAGACTGCTTGCTTGCGTTGCCGTGGATCAAAATCCGTAAAAGCCAGGCGGTGCAAGGGTTTGGGGAAATAAACTGTGACGAGGGCGGTTTGTTTTCGAGCCCGTCACGCACGCGGCTTTTCCGCGCTGTTTATTTTCGACCACCATATTATAGCACACATCTGCTCAAAAAGCAAGAGGAATTTTTGAAAAACACGCAATATTTTTTCGCGCGCGTGCGAGAAATGCGTGGGTTTCTATTGACAAATTTCCCGGCAAATGTTATACTACAAGAGAAGAGAAAAAGAGGGAAGCGAAAGGAAATGAAGGCGTTTTTTAACAAGTACAAAATGCCGTGTTCTGCGGTGTTGGCGGTTGCTGTATTATACGCACTGCTGTTTGCACTGGGTATCACCTGCCCGATCAAGTACGTCACGGGCATCTCCTGCCCCGGATGCGGCATGTCGCGCGCGTGCTTTTCTGCGCTACGATTGGATTTTGAAGCAGCTTTTTCCTATCATCCGCTCTGGATATTACTGCTACCCTTCGCCGTGGCCCTTATATTGCTTCGCGTGAAGAAAAAAAGACTTGCGCTGCGGATATGTGTGTTTGCAGGTGCGGTTTTGATGCTGGTGGTTTTCATATGGCGCTTGTTTACCTGCACGAACGGCGTGGTGGTCGCACAGCCGCAAAACGGGCTGATCGGCCGAATAATTCAGAAGCTTTGGGGTTAAGACAAAAACATTATAATTAAGAATTTTGAAAGGAATTTGGGGAAATGAGAAAAGTAAAAGCAGACAGAAGTCTTTTGATGTACATTCTTCTCACGATCGTCACTTGCGGTATCTACGGCTTGATTTTCATATACGAGCTGGCAGAAGACGTGAACGAGATGTGTAAGGATGACGGCAAGACCACGCAGGGCCTTTTGATGTACATTCTTTTGACCATCGTGACGTGCGGAATTTACAGCATCATCTGGTGGTATGGCGTTTGCGACCGTATCGGCAATGCCGCTTGCAGAAGATTTGGCAAAAATGATTTCAACGGCGGCACGTTCCTTCTGTGGTATTTGCTTGGCTATTTCCTTTGCGTGATCCTCATGTTTGTTGGCTACTACAAGATGTTTGAATGCACCAACGCAGTTGCTATGAATTACAACGAGTCGATCGACAACGCGTATATGTACGGTGCTCAGCCGGCTTACGGCAACCCCTACGGTACTCCCCAGCAGCCCTACGGCAACCCCTACGGTGCTCCTCAGCAGCCCTACGGTAATCCCTACGGCGCTCCTCAGCAGCCCGACAATAACCCCTACAATAACAACAACAATCCCTACGGCGGCTAATGCCGAACACAAAAAGGAGCATGCGATCACGCATGCTCCTTTTTCTGTATAAAAAGCGCAAAGGATCATTTGAAAAGATCCTTTGCGCGGTCGATGTCCTTTTGGATCTGCTCTGCCAGCGCCTCCTTGGAGGGGAAGGCCCGCTCCGCGCGCAGGAAATGCAAAAAGGAGATCGTGATATTTTTGTTGTAAAGATCACCGTTAAAATCAAACAGATAGCTCTCGCAGGTCACGTGCTCGCCGTCATCTGTGAAGGTGGGGCGCACGCCCACGTTGGAAATGCCGTAATAAAGGCGCCTGCCTGTTTTCACTGTCACGGCATATACGCCGTGCGCGGGGATCACACTGTGTCGGGGGAAGGTGAGATTGGCGGTGGGGGTGTTCATCTCGCGCCCTACCTGCTTGCCCTGCTGCACCTTGCCCGTAAGGGTGAAGGGGCGACCCAAAAGGCGGGTGGCGTCCTCGGGATGGCCGTGTTCCAGCATCATACGCACCGTGGTGGAGCTGACAGACCGCCCGCCGTCCGTGACGGGGGGGACGATGGACACTGCGCAATCCGGCTGTGTGCCAAGCCAGCGCGCCAGATCCTGTGGCGTGCCCGCGCCCTTTTTGCCGAAGCTATAATTAAATCCGCACACCGCCATGCGGCAATGGCATCTTTCGATCAGGATCTTCATCACGAATTCCTCGGGGGAAAGATCCTTCAACTCGGCAAAATCACAGAAGATCACGAATTGCAATCCGGCCTTGCGGAACAGCTCTATCTTTTCCGCATTGTCACAAAGCATCGGTACGGGCTTGCCGAAATATTTGGAGGGATGCTCCGCAAAGCAAAGCGCACCCAGCGGCAGGCGTGTTTTGCGCGCTTTGTTCAGACGCTTCAATTCCTCGATCAGGGCAAGGTGGCCGCGATGCACGCCGTCAAAGTTGCCCAGCACCAGCCCGCAAGGCATAGAGGGAAGCGTGCCGTTCGGATACTTTAATTCAAGAATTTTCACAGACCTCCCTCCTTTCGTGCGGGATACCATACTATTATAGCGGATTTTGTGTCTAAATGCAAGAGCTATCACAAAATGAATAAAAAAACAGGGAAGAAAAAACGGTTAGTAATTGACACGGGGGCTTGGAGATGGTATAATTGAATATTACAGAAGATCACGCGGAAGTGAGGTGAGTGGCGTGTTTGGAAAGGGAAATAAGACGAAAAAGGACGATTTCTGGGATCTGGAAGCCTTGCTTCCTGCGCACAAGCGCGCGCAAGGCGTTCCCTCGGCAAGGGACACCGATACCGTGGAGATCGGGCAGAGTGCCCCCACCTTAAAGGGGGCGGCGTTTACAGATACGCTGTTTACCGAGCATCCTGTTCCGCATTATGCCGCCAAAAAAAGCGAAGCGCGAGAGCCACTGTATGCCTATCAGCCGCAAAACACGCTGCTGCATGAGGTGCGCGTGTATCCGTGGTCGCAGTACGATTACTACGAGCAATTTGCCCGCCAGGCGCGCTTGTTGCAGGACAAGGAGGGGAAGGAATGCCCTGAGGTGGACTTTTTCTCCTATGCCCCGCAATATACGCAGATGAACGCCGCGCAGATGGCCTACTATCTGTGGTGGAGGCAGAATTTCCGAGAGGGGAAATGCCTGCCCGCAGCACACTCCTATCAGCTGCTGTATTTGTACGAGATCATCAATCTCGGAGAGCATATTTCACCCGCCAAGGGGCAGGAGGAAATGCTGCGGTTATGGTTGTCCTATCGCCAGAGCAATTCCAGATTAGATGGGCTGCTGCGTGAGTGGCTGGTGGACTATTCCTTGCTTTACTGCCTGCCTGCCCCCAAGCTGCCCACGTCACTTTACCGCGAGCTGCTTGCCGACGCGAAATTAAAGGAATTTTTCGTGCCAATGGAGGGTGAGGGCGGTACACAGGGAGATGCGCTGACAAGCGCAGTGCTGCTTTTTTGCAACAATTACGACTATACAAAAAGCCGTTTTTACGACGAGGAAAGCGCCGCAGATTACCACCGCGTGCTGCGTGGTGCTACCCACGTGGCGCTGGACTTTCTGCGCGAGCGTGACGGTGCGCTGTTGACGGGGAAAAGCGGTGTCAGCACCGTGGCAAGGGAAACCTTTACGGGGGCGATCTGTGCCTGGCAGCTGCGCAAGCGCATTGAGGTGGATTACACCTCCTTTTCCCGCACGCACGAGCTGCGCTATCTGATGAGCGACGTGCTGAAATATGCGGAAAATGCCCTGCGCGCAAGACGCGGGATCAAATCCCGCCTTTCGATCTATGCGGTGGATACCGCCTTGCGGGAGCGCTTGGACGCCTATTTGGAAGCGGCCTTGCCCCCTCGCCCGCAAAAGGCAAAAAAGGAGAAAACGGCAGAGGAGATCCCCGCCTACGAAAAGCGCTACGATCTGCCTGTGCGTGCCCCGTCCCTTGCGCGTGCGGCAGAAATTGAGAACGCATCCTGGCAAACGACCAAGCGCCTTGTGGAGGCGTTTGAACAGGCGCAGGTTGAGGGAAAGGTGGAAAACGGTGCGAGAAAAGGGCCCGTGGAGCCGCTTCCCGTACCGCCTTCTACTACGAAGAACGAGCCGATCCCTGCGGGAGATACGCTTGCGGGCGCACTTGGCGATCTTGCTTTGTTTTTGACGCTTACGGGCGCCAAGGCGCAGCGCGAATTTGCCCGCTCGCGCGGTATGATGGTGGACGCCATTGTGGACAAGATCAATACCGTTGCGGGGGATATGCTTGGTGATATCCTGCTGGAAGAAGGGAATGACGGATATGCCGTCATCGAGGATTACCGTGAAATCTTGATTGAGGAAGGAATACTGAATGATGGAAAATAAAGAAAAGATCCGCGTGCCGCGCCGCATTCTCTCGGCCCTGCTTTCCTCTGTGTCGGCAGGTGTTGTGCCGCGCAGCGGTGCCCCCTATATCGCCATTGGACGCAAGGACGAGATCGGGGCCTTGCTCTCGGATCTGGAAAATATCGGCGAGGGCGGCTCTGCGATGCGCTTTCTGATCGGTCGCTACGGCAGCGGCAAAAGCTTTCTGATGCAGCTGATCCGCGGCTATGCGTTGGAGCGCGATTTCCTGACGGCCGACGCCGATCTGTCCCCCGAGCGCCGCTTATACGGCACGGCGGGCAGCGGCGTGGCGACCTACCGTGAGCTGATGAAAAATCTGGCCTCCAAGGCCGCTCCCGACGGCGGCGCGCTCCCGCGCGTGATCGCGCGTTGGATCGGTGCGCTGCAAGCGGATGCGGGAGAGGATCCCGATGGCGCTAAACTGCGCGCGGCGGTGCAGAATACGCTGCGCGAGGTAGAGTTTATGGTCGGCGGCTTTGATTTTGCCCGCGTGATCTCGGCATACTATACGGCATATCTGGAAGGGGACGACACGCTGATGTCCGCTTGCCTTTGCTGGCTGCGCGGAGAGTTTACCTCCAAGGTTGAGGCGCGCCGTGCGCTCGGCTTCCATGTTTCCGTTATCATTGACGACGAGAACTGGTATGATTTTATCAAGCTTTTTGCGGTGCTGGCACGCAAGATCGGCTACCGTGGGCTTGTGGTGTTCGTGGACGAGTGCGTAAATCTGTATAAGATCTCGCATCGCGTCAGCCGCGAAAATAACTACGAGAAGATCCTTTCTATGTTTAACGACGCCCTGCAAGGCAAGGCGGAGGGACTTCTGCTGGTGCTGGGCGGCACGCCCCAGTTCTTGGAGGATCCCCGCCGCGGTCTTTTCAGCTACGAGGCGCTGCGCAGCCGTCTTTGCGACAGCCGCTTCGCAGATGCGGAATTCCGCAATCTGATCGGCCCCGTGATCCGTCTGCGCCGCCTTTCCGAGGACGAGCTTTATGCACTGATCGTGCGCGTCACGGCACTGTACGCCGAGTTTTATAACTGGACGCCCCGCCTTGGTGAGGCAGAGCAGCTCCGCTTTCTTGAAATCTGCACCTCGCGTGCCGGCGCGGACAGCATGCTGACGCCCCGCGAGATCCTGCGTGACTATATGACGGTGCTGAATATCCTGATGCAAAACGAGGACGCCTCCTTTGACCGCATTTTGAAAAATGTCGTCGGCGAGAGCCCTGCTCCCGCCAAAAGTGCCGAAACGGGTGGAGAAAAGCACGGCTTCGACCCCGAGGATATCGTATTTTAAGGAGGTGCGGAATGAGCGAAGCAGATCGCATTTTTAACCGTTTTCCGCCTTTTATACAGGAATTTATCTATACCCACTCCTGGGACAGTCTGCGCGGCTTGCAGATCGCAGCGGCACACACGCTTTTGGAAAGCGCGCATCACCTGCTGCTTACCTCCGGCACCGCCAGCGGTAAAACGGAGGCCGCATTCTTTCCCATTCTCACAAAGCTTTGCGAGAACCCCTCGCGCAGTGTGGCGGTGCTATATATCGCGCCGCTCAAAAGCTTGATCAACGATCAGTTTGCACGCATGGAGGAGCTGCTGGAAGAAAGCGGGATCCCTGTCACGCATTGGCACGGGGACGTATCCGCCTCGCACAAGAGAAAGCTGCTGGAAGCGCCTTGCGGTATTTTACAGATCACACCGGAGTCGCTGGAAGCGATGCTTTTGCATCGCTCCAACGACGTCGTTCGCATTTTGGGAGACCTGCGCTATGTGGTCATTGACGAGGTGCATACCTTAACGGGCAGCGACCGCGGCAATCAGATCCAATGTCAGCTTTCCCGCATCGCGCGCCTGATCGGGCATCAGCCCGTTCGTGTAGGACTTTCTGCAACGGTGGGAAATCCCAACCTTGCCGCCGCGTGGCTGGCGGGGGATAGCGGTATCGCCGTGGACGTTCCTGTGCCTCCCGCCGAGCAGCTGCGCTGGCGCTTGGGATTGGAGCATTTCTTCATTGCCAACGCCGACACAGAGCAGGAGAATGACAAAAAGCCCTTGGACGGTGCGGAAAAATCCGGCATTGACGCGGGCTATGAGTATATGTACGATTGCGTGAAGGACAAAAAGGCGCTGGTCTTTTCCAATTCGCGCGAGGAAACCGAATACGTCACCGCCACCTTCCGTCAGATCGCGTCGGCACGGCGGGATCCCGATATCTTCCTAATCCATCACGGCAATCTTTCCGCCGCCTTGCGCGAGGACGCGGAAATGAAAATGAAGGACGAGGACAGCCGCGTGGTGACCTGTGCCACTGTGACAATGGAGCTGGGTATCGACATCGGTCGCTTGGAGCGCGTGCTGCAAAACGAAGCACCCAACTCGGTCGCCTCCTTCCTGCAACGTCTGGGACGCTCCGGCAGACGCGGACAGCCGCCGGAAATGATGATGGTGTTCCGCGAGGAGGATCCGCTCCCCAACACCCCGCTGCCGCAGCTGATCCCGTGGGAGCTTTTGCAGGCGATCGCGGTCGTTCAGCTATATTTGGAGGAGCGCTTTATCGAGCCACCGCGCGAGAAAACGCACCCGTTCAGTCTTCTTTTCCATCAAACCCTTTCCGTGCTGGCCGCCGCAGGGGAGCTGACCCCGCGGGCGCTTGCCGAGCGCGTGCTGGCATTCCCGCCCTTCAAGGGGGTCGACAAAGAGGACTATCGCGCCCTGATCCTGTCAATGGTGAAGAACGATTTTCTGGAAATGACCGAGGAGAAGGGACTTATCGTGGGGCTTGCGGGCGAGCGATTGCTGCGCAGCTTCCAGTTCTATGCCGTGTTCAAGGACGGCGAGGATTTCACCGTCCGCGCAGGCGATCCCGAAAAGGGAACAGCGGAGGAGATCGGTACGATCACCACGCCCCCGCCCGTGGGTGACCGCTTTGCACTTGCGGGCCGCGTGTGGGAGGTTGAGGAGCTGGATATCCCCAGAAAGCTGGTCTACGTTCACCATATCAAGGGTAAAATGCAGGTTTCCTGGCCGGGAGAGCGCGGCGAGATCCACACAAGGATCCTGGAAAGAATGAAGCAGGTGCTTCGTGAGGATACCGTTTATCCGTATCTCAAACCCAACGCCAGACATCGTTTGGAGGTCGCGCGTCGCCTGGCGCGTAATACGGGCGTTGGCGAGCATTCTCTTTTGCATCTTGGCGGCTCTACGTGGTGCCTTTTCCCGTTCCTTGGTACCAGAAGCTTCCGAACCCTGCGCCGTTTCCTGGCGGCACACGCCGGTACGCTCGGTATCTCCGGGATCGAGTTTGAGGGCTGCCGTTATATCACCTTCCATATGGAGGATACGCGCGAGGAATTCCTTTCCCGACTTGCCGTGGCATTGGCAGGCGGCGTGCGCGCCGAGGATCTTGTTTTCTCCTCAGAGCACCCGCTTTTCGACAAGTACGATGCGTTTATTCCGGCCGATCTTTTGCGCAAGGCCTATGCACGCGATCGCTTGGATCCCGTGGAAATGCAAAAACGCTTGCAGGAGATCTTGTCCGAATAAAAAAAGCCCCGTTTCGGGGCTTTTTTTATTTTCTTTGCGCGCGCGCCACGCGCTCCACCAGATAACAGCCCGCCGTCAGCAGGGTAAGACCTGCTACGATATGCTCTAATGCGCCGGCGTAATATTTGATCTGCACCATACTGAGCGTGCCTTGCGCGCCGATCTCCACAACCGTATAAAACAGCGGCACTGCCAGTATCAGCATGCCGATTATGTAGAGCGTCAGCGTGGCATGGGAAAGGGAGGTGGTGCTTTTGTGTGACAATGTTTTCCTTTTTCTCATAATCATTCAAATTTTCATTTTCTGTATAAAATTCATTTTTTCGGCCTCTTTGGCTTCATTATACCGCAAACGGTACGGAAATTCAAGTGAAAAGGTCTGGGAACGTAGGGAATAAATGGGCTGCGTGGCTGCGGTGGGGGTGGGAAACAAGCTTTTAATGCGGCGGTGTTGTAAATAAAATGGATAAATATACCGTCAATGCTGAGTGATTATTCATCGCGCGCGTTTTGAAGCTTGCTTTTTGGCGTTTTGTTTGTGCTTGCTGAACAAAAACGTATATAAATGTCGACATTATTCAAAAAAAGGCACGTTTTTGCGTGTGGTATAATGAATAGACGCCGTGCATCTGCCAATCTGCGGCGCAAAAAGAAGAAAAGAAGGAAAACATTATGACAACAACTTGTTTGACCGCGCAGGAAAAGCTGTATCGCATTGCGATCCTGCGTGAGGAGATACGCCGCGTAGGGGCTGGCCTTGTGCGCTATCGCCTTTGCGTGTCCCGTTTTGCCCGAGCGGAATATTACGCAGAGATCGTTTTCGGGGATGAGCGCGCTGCGGCACGTCTGGGAGAGGATTACCCCGCAGCACAGCTGCTTTTTGATCAGCTTGTGTGCGGCACGGTCACGCCCTGCACGCTGGCGGATATTATTCAGGATACAAAAAACGCGCAAAACCCCTTTACAAACATAGAATAATATGTTATAATATAAAAAAGCAAATGTGCTTGTATTCTGGAAAGGGTGCCCCATGTGGGGCGTGTGAGAAATGAAGTGTCCCAATTGCGGTTTTACCGACAGTAAAGTAATTGATTCCCGCCCGATCGAGGAGGGAAATAGCATTCGCCGCCGTCGCGAGTGCCTGGCCTGCCAGAAAAGATTTACCACCTTTGAGGTGATCGAGTCCGTGCAGATCCTGGTGGTGAAAAAGGACGGCACGAAGGAGCTGTTTGACCGTTCCAAAATGCTTTCCGGCATCATGAAGGCCTGCCAGAAGCGCCCCGTCAACGGTGAGCAGATCGCCGCTGAGATCGAGGCAGAGCTGCAAAACGATATGGTGCAGGAGATCTCCTCGCGCGAGATCGGTGAGCGCATCATGATCAAGCTCAAACAG
>JAZQWF010000092.1:0-9428 GCA_045632185.1 Eubacteriales bacterium | reverse complement strand
CCCCATCTCAGCGCGCGAAAAGGGTACGATGGCAAAGATCACGGCAAGCACGACCAGCAGCATCGGCACAAAGGTCATCAGCCAAAGCCGCGTGCGCCCGCCGCCCACACGAAAGGGGCGCGGGGTGTCGGGGTCGATTTTGCGCAGCTTCAAAAACGAGGGGAAAAGCAGGATATAGGAAAGCAGCAGCGTGACCATATTCAATGCGAAGAAGCTCCAAAATACGTCCTCAGAGGGGATAAGAGGTGCGATCAGCACGACGGCCGAGGCAATCACACCGTTGGTAAGATTGGCACCGATCGGCATGCCGCGCTTGTCTGTTCTGGCAAGTACCGTGGGCAAGAGCCCTTGCTTTGCTGCATAGCAGGCCACGTTATTGACACCAAGCGACCAAGAGAGCAGATTTGCCACCAACGTATAAAGGAAAATGATGCCAACAGGGACAAGCAAAAAGCCCAGCGTATCCCCAAGCAATAAGCGAAAGCTATCCAGGATCCCGCCGGAGGCGGAAAGCTCCTCGGTGGGTACTGCCACCCCGATCCCGAAGGCGGCCAACAGATAGAAAAAGGCGATGATCGCGCCGCCGAGAATGATAGCAAGCGGGATTTCTCTTTTGGGGTTGTGCATTTCCGAGGCGAAGGTGGTCACTACCTCAAATCCGAGGAAATTGAACAGAATAACGGATACGAAGGAAAGCCCGCCGGAGGAAAAGGAGGGGAGGAAGGAGCCCAGCGTGTATTCGTTTGCCGAGCCGCGCGTCAGCGCCACGTAGATGCCAAGTCCGCCGATCGCCAGCATGAGAAATGCTTTCAGAATGGCCGCAATGTTCAAGATCCATTTGCTTTCGCTTAGCTTGTAATTGCTGACAAGCACCACAAGCCAGATAAAGGAAAGTTGCAGGAAAAGAAGCCCCCAAACGGGAAAATCTCTACCCGTTAGGGTGCTAATGATATCGGTGAACAGCACGGCAAGCGAGCCGAGCCACAGGGAAAAGTTGATATAATAGTAAAAGGAAACGCGGCTGCCCCAGCGGCGCCCAAAGGCGCGCGTGACCCAATCGCAGATGCCTCCCTCGCCCTCGTAGGTGGTGCCAAGCTCGGCAGAAATTAACCCGTAGGGCAGGAAAAAGGCAACGAGCAGGAAGATCCACCAGAAAAACTGGGCGTTGCCGATCGCGGCGGCGGGGGCAGAGGATTCCACCACCAGCACCACGCAAACCGCCGCCAGCACCGCGTCAAATAATCGGAATTTCTTTGCTTTTTCGGTCATAGAAGCTCCTTACAAAATGTTGAACAGCGTTTCACCAAGCGCTGCCTTGGCCGCGAATTGCTTATGCTCAAATCCGATGCGGTCGCGCAACAGATACACAAGGATACCGCGCATCGCAGTAAGGCGGTTCTGCGCCTGATCAAAGGCGATGGAGTAGGGAGCGTCCAGCACGGCGTCCACGACCTCCTCGCCGCGCGTGGCGGGTAGACAGTGCAGGAATTTGGCATGCGGAGCCGCCGCGCGCATCATATCCTCGGTCACTTGATATTTCGGCATAAAGATGGCAAGGCGTTCCTCGCGGGAAAGCTCCTTGTTGTAAAGCCCGTACCACACGTCGGTGTAGACGAAATCCGCATCACGGAAGGCATCTTCCATCACGTCGGTTACGGTCAGCTGGCCGCCGGATACCTTGCAGTTGGCGCGGCCGATGGCTTGCATCTGCTCGGATAATTGATGTGTCTTGGGCCCAAATTGCACGAAGTGCATACCAAGCTTGGTGGTCATCATCATGGTGGAGGCACAAACCTGCGTGGCGTCCCCCACGAAAACGATCTTGCAATCCTCTAAGCACTTGCCCTCGGGCAGATGCTCTACCATCGTGATGGCGTCCCCCAGCTCCTGCGTGGGGTGATTGTAGTCGGACATGCCGTTGATGACGGGAATACTTGCCACCTCGGCAAGCTTTTTGACGGTTTCGTGCGCGTCTACGCGAGCCATCACGATATCAACAAGACGGGAAAGCACACGCCCCGTATCCGACATACTCTCATGCCCGCCGAGCTGGATCTGCCCGGGGGCGAGATACTGCGCGTGGCCGCCCAGCTGTGCCATTGCCGTTTCAAAGGAAACGCGGGTGCGCGTGGAGCTTTGCTCAAAGATCATTCCCAGCGTCATATTCTGCAAAAGCGGGGGATAATACCCCAGATTTACGCACCGTTTGAGGACTAATGACAGATCAATGATGTCCAGCAGCTCCTCTTTTTTATAGCATTCCGTGGTAATTAAGTCCTTCATAAAAATCTCCTTTATTTTCTAATCAAGTATTTTCTCATATCAATGGCGCAGGCGATCAGAATGATCAGACCCTTGATGATATACTGCATATTGGCATCTACGCCGAGGAAATTAAGTCCGACGAAGATCAGGCGCAAAAGCACCACGCCCAGCACCACGCCGCCGATCTTGCCCGTGCCGCCCACGAAGGAAACGCCGCCGATCACACACGCGGCGATGGCGTCCAGCTCGTAGTTAAGGCCGGTGGCGGCAGAGTTGGAGCCGATGCGCGCCGCCTCAATAAAGCCCGTTACGGCGTAGAGCGCGCCCGCCAGCACGAAAACCGCGACCGTGATCCATTTGACGTTGACACCGGATACGTTTGCCGCCTCGGAATTCGAGCCGATGGCGAACATGTTTTTGCCGAAGGCGGTCTTGTTCCAGACCACCCACAAAACGGCCGTTAATCCTACCACGTACCACACGTAATTGGGGATCGGCGTGCCGCCGAGCGAGAAAAAGCTTCCCTTGATAAAGTTGATATATCCCGCGTCAAGCCCCGAGATTGATTGGCCGTTGTTGTTGCCGATCATCAAAAACAGCAAAAGTCCGCCGTAAACGATCAGCTGTGTGGAAAGCGTGACGATGAAGGGGTGCAGGTGAAAGGTTGCCGTGCAATAGCCGTTTATAAAGCCGATCAGCGCGCCGAGCGCCACCACGATCAGAAATACAAGGAAAACGGGTAGCGTTTCAAGCCCCGGGAACATTTTGGCCGCGTATCCCGTGGATTGCAGCAGCGCCGCCCCCACGCACGCCACCAGTCCCACCACGCGCCCGCCCGAAAGGTCGGTGCCTGCCAGAATGATGGCGCCCGCCACGCCCAACGCCATCGGCAGGTTAGCCGCCGAGAGCGAGAGGATATTGATGATGGAGGGCAGGGACAAAAAGCGCGGATTGAGCGCCTGGATAAAGATAACGGCAGCAAGCAGAAAGATATACAGCGAGTTGTTGATCAGCAGCTCGCCAAGATAGGCCCTGCGCTCCCGCTTCTCCATTTGCTTGAAATTTTCTATGGCTTTGATCTTCATAAGATACTCCTATCCGCTCAAACGTTCTTTGCGGCAAGCGTCATGATTTCTTCTTGCGTGGCGGTGGCGGCATCTACCTCGCCTGTGATCTCGCCCCCCGACATCACGTAGATGCGGTGGCATACCCCCAACAGCTCGGGCAGCTCGCTGGATACCATCAGAATGGATTTCCCGCTTTCCGCAAGCTGCTGCAAAAGGGCGTAGATCTCGTATTTTGCACCCACGTCAATGCCGCGCGTGGGCTCGTCCAGCAGCAATATTTCAGGCCCTGTCAGCAGCCATCTTGCAAGGATCACCTTTTGCTGATTGCCGCCAGATAGGGTGCGGATCTGCGTGGCGCGGGAGGCGGTTTTGACCGAAAGGCGCCCGATCATATCGTCCGTTGCGCTGCGGCGTTTTCGCTCGGAGAGCAAAAATCCCCCCAGACGGTAGCTATTTAACGAGCTGACCGTGGCGTTTTCCGTGATATCCAGAATGCCGAAGATGCCCGTAGCGCGGCGCTCCTCGGTTAAGAGGGCAAAGCCGTTTTTGATGGCATCGCGCGCGCTTTTGTTCCGTATCTCCTTGCCGTGAAGAAAAAGCGCGCCGCCGCTGCGCTGCGCAAGGCCGAAAACGTTTTCCAAAAGCTCGGATCTTCCCGCACCCGCAAGCCCCGCAAGACCCACGATCTCGCCGCGCCGCAGATACATCGTCACGTCCTTTACGGGCGAGTAGCGCGAGGTGAGTTGCTCAATTTCCAATACCGTTTCGCCGATTTTTTTGTTTTTGGGGGGATATCTGTCCCCCAGATCCCGTCCCACCATCAGGGAGATGATCTTTTCCATCGACAGCTCTCCCGCGGGGGCGGTCGCCACGTTGGCGCCGTCCCGCATGACGGTGATCTCGTCGCAGATTTGCAGGATCTCCTCCATTTTGTGCGAGATATAGATGATCCCGCACCCGCGTGCTTGCAGGGTGCGGATAATGCGAAACAGATGCCCCACCTCCTCGTCGGCAAGGGAGGAGGTCGGCTCGTCCAGCACGATCACCTTGGCGTTGTAGGACACCGCCTTGGCGATCTCGGCCATTTGCCGCTCGGCCACCGACATTTCCGACATTTTTCGGCGCGGATTTATGGTGAGGCCGAGATCTGCGAAGATCTCACGCGTTTTGTGCTCCATTTCCTTGTCGGAGATGAAAATCCCCGCGCGCTTGGGGTAGCGTCCCAGCCAAATATTGTCCATCACGGTGCGGGAAAGTGCCTGGTTTAATTCTTGGTGCACCATCGCCACGCCCTTTTCCAGCGCCTCGCGCGGAGAGCGGAAAAAGACTTCCTCACCCTCCAAAAGCACCTCGCCTGCGTCCTTTTGATAGATGCCGAACAGGCACTTCATCAGGGTAGATTTTCCCGCTCCGTTCTCGCCCATCAGCGCGTGGACGGAGCCCCTTTTGATGCAAAGAGAGACCTTGTCCAGCGCGCGGACGCCGGGAAAGGATTTTTCGATCCCCCGCATTTCCAGAAGGGGGATCTGCTTTTCTTTATCCGAGGTATTTTGCATAGGCGATGCGCACCTTGCTCACGTCCTCGTCCACCGTAAGCCCTTCCGTATGATCCATCGGCTTGCCGCCCTCCATCAGGCTGTTTTTCGTCAGCTTGACAAGTGCTTCGGCCATGCCGTCTGCGTTCTGCATCACCGTGCCCGCCATTTTGCCGTCCTTGATCAGCGCCTTGGCCGCCTCGGTGGCGTCTACGCCGAACACGGGGATCGTGGGGCTTTCGCCGCCCTTGTTGTAGCCCGCGGCGTTCAATGCGGAGATCGCACCCTCGGCCATGGCGTCGTTGTTGCAGATGACAAGCTCGATCATATTGTTGTTATTGGCGTTGTAGGAGGCCAGCGCCGTGGTCATATAATCGTTGGCGGCGGCCGCAGACCACTGCCCGTTCTGGTCGACGAGATAGCCGTTCTGGTTGCTTGGATCGTAGAAGGAAAGCGCGCTCTTGCCTGCGGAGGCGAGCTTCTGGTTGGCACTTTCCACTGCGTGCTTGGTGCGGTAGATGGCCTCGTTGTTGCCTTCCTCACCCTTGAAAAGGATATAGGAGATCTTACCGTCCTTGTTGAGGTCGACCCTATCGAAATTCTGCACCAGATAGTCCCCGATCATCTCGCCCTGCAAAATGCCCGCCTCCACGGCGCGCGTGCCGACGAAGGCGCATTTGTCATAGGATTTGATCACGGCGTCGCTGACCTCGCGGTTGAAGAAGAGCAGAGAAACGTCTGCGTCCTTTGCCAGCTTCACGATCTCGTTTGCCGCATCGTCCGAGCCGGTGTTGACCAGGTTGACAAGGATCACCTTGGCGCCCTTGGTGATGGCGGTACGGATCTGCTCGGTCTGCGTGGTCTGGTTGCCTGCCGCGTCATAGTCCTGATAGGAGAACCCTGCCTCGCCAAGACGCTTGTCAAGCGCGGTGCGCACGGTGGAGATATAGGTGTCGCTGTACGTGTAATAGAATACGTGTACGTCGGTTTCCTTGCCGCCACAGCCCACAAGCAGTGCGGAGAGTAAAAACAGCGCAAGCAGCGCCGCGAGAATGCGTTTTTTCATTTGAAAATATCCTGCCTTTCGTTTTTGCGCGGAAACCGCGCGTTGCCATTATTATGCGCATCACACGATTTGATTTGCCACGCAAGGGACAAAAAGAGGTACGGAAATTTTTGGCAGAGGAGGGGATTGCGCGTGTGTTTATAATGAGAATAGGAAAAATGTAAATTATTTTTCGAAAAGGTGTTGACAAAGTGCCGCGCGCGTGGTATAATATACGCGTTTTAGCACGGTAAAGTGTTAAAGTATCAAAAAGAAAGAGAGAAAGACAATGAAAAAGATTATCACCCTTGTTTTGGCAGTGCTGATGGTTGCCTCCTGCATGGTATCCTTCTCCGCTTGCTCGAACGATCCTTACAAGGATCTTACTTACGTTGACCTTGGCCTTGAACGCGAGTACTTCGGTATCGCATTCCGTTCCGGCTCCGACCTTACCCGCAAGGTAGAGGATATCACCCTTGAACTGATTAAGGAAGGCAAGCTTGACGAGCTTTCCACCAAGTACGAGGTGGGCGCTGTTGGCGAGGCAGATTACGTTCCCAAGGCAGAGGCCTACACCGATTCCGGCGATTACGCTCAGGTGAAGGCAAAGGGCAAGCTCGTGATCGGTGTCACCGATTACAAGCCCATGGACTACCAGGAAAATGGCGAGTGGGTCGGCTTTGACGCTGATTACGCACGTCTTGTCTGCGAGAAGCTTGGCGTAACCGCTGAGTTCGTAGAGATCGAGTGGGACAACAAGCTCTTGGAGCTTGCAGCAGGCACCATCGACTGCATCTGGAACGGTATGACCATTACCGATGCGATCGAGAACGCTGCTGACTGCACCGTTCCCTACATGTACAACACCCAGGTTGCCGTTATCAAGAAGGATATGGCTGAAACCTACAAGGATATCGCAAGCCTTGCAGGCAAGAACCTTGCTGCTGAGGGTGGCTCTGCCGGTGAGGCCGTGATCAAGGAAAACCCCGCTCTTGCAGGCGGCCTTCGTGCCGTTACCGCTCAGACCGATGCTATCCTTGAAGTAATGTCCGGCACCTCCGATGCCGCTATCGTTGACCTGACGCTGGCAAAGGCGCTGATCAAGAAATAAGCGATATTATCGCAAATTCTGCACACGGGGTGCCACATGGCATCCCGTGTCTATTGTGTTAAAGGGCTTGCCCCTAAGTGAGGAAATATGGATTTTTTTAGTATTACGTTAGATCTTTTGGTTGGCTTTGGCGAAACGTTGAAGATCTTTTTTGTTACGTTGCTTTTTGCAATTCCGCTCGGTCTTGTGATCGCGTTCGGCTCTATGTCGAAATTCAAGCCGCTTTCCGCGCTTTCCCGCGGTGTGGTCTGGGCTGTGCGCGGCACCCCCTTGATGTTGCAGCTGATCATCGTGTATTACGGCCCCGGCATCGTGTTCGGCACGCCGCTGTTTAACGCATACGTTGCCACCTATATCACGTTCAGCATCAACTACGCCTGCTATTTCTCTGAGATCTATCGCGGTGGCATCGAGTCGATCACCAAGGGACAGTACGAGGCCGGCCAGGTGCTTGGTATGACCAAGGCAGAGACCTTCTTTAAGGTTATTCTTCTGCAAGTTGTCAAGCGCATCATTCCGCCCATGTCCAACGAGATCATCACCCTGGTCAAGGATACCTCCCTTGCCCGTATCATTACCTACTACGAGCTGATCTATTTCGCACAGCGCTATATCAAAAACGGTGGTATTCTTTGGCCTCTGTTCTACACAGCTGTGTACTATCTGGTATTTACCGCATTGCTCACCTTCCTTTTCCGCAAGCTGGAAAAGAAGTTGGACTATTTCAAATCTTAAAAAAGGAGAAGTTGCTTTATGAATATGCTTGAAGTAAGAGCTCTCCGTAAACGGTTTGGAAATAACGAGGTGCTCAAAGGCGTTGATCTGTCCTTGCAAAAGGGCGAGGTGCTGGCCATTATCGGCTCCTCCGGCGGAGGCAAGACCACGTTTTTGCGCTGCCTGAACTTTTTGGAAAAGGCGGATAGCGGTGAAATATTTGTAGACGGTGAGTGCGTATACAGCGCCGTGGAAGGGGAAAAGCCCGTGGTGTCTGCGCAGGCACAGCTGTCCTTTGGACTTGTGTTCCAGCAGTTCAATCTGTTCCCGCAGTACAACGTGATGGATAATCTGATACTGGCCCCCAAGCTGCGCGCCAAGCGTAAGAGCACGAAGGGCGAGCGTGAGAGCGTAGAAACGATCCGCGCGCGTGCCGAGGGACTGCTTGCCAAGATCGGTCTTACCGAGAAGGCGAACGCGTACCCCTGCGAGCTTTCGGGCGGTCAGTGCCAGCGCGTGGCGATTGCGCGTGCGCTGATGCTGGAACCGGATATCCTTTGCTTTGACGAGCCGACCTCGGCACTTGACCCGGAGCTGACGGGCGAGGTGCTGCGCGTGATCCGTTCCCTCAAAGATGCGGATCGCACGATGATCATCGTCACGCATGAGATGGAGTTTGCCAGACACGTGGCAGACAAGGTCATCTTTATGGCGGACGGTGTGATCGAGGAGTACGGCACACCCGAGGAGGTATTTGACAATCCCAAGAGCGAAAAGACCCGCGCCTTCCTTTCCAAGGACGCACTGGGCGAGGTATAAAAAGAAAATTCCCCGACGGCGGCCTGAAAGCGGTTGCCATCGGGGAATTTTTGTGCTATAATGAATGTAATACAGCGCGGAGGTGCTTTTTATGAAGGTTTTGAATTTCGGCTCGCTGAATATCGACTACGTATACGGCGTGGATCATTTTGTGCGCGCGGGGGAAACGATCTCCTCGAACGGCTTGCAGCCTTTCTGCGGTGGCAAGGGGCTCAATCAGTCGGTGGCGTTTGCCAGATCGGGGGCGGAAACCTATCACGCAGGTGCTGTCGGTAAGGACGGCGGCATGCTTCTGGATATGCTGAAAAGTGCCGGCGCGAACACGGATCTTGTTCGTGTGCGCGAGGACGCGGCATCAGGGCACGCCATCATTCAGGTGTCAAAGAGTGGTGAGAACTGCATTCTTTTGCACGGCGGTGCCAATCAAACGATGGACGACGCCTTTGTGGACGAGGTGCTGTCCCATTTCGGCGCGGGTGACCTTTTGATGCTGCAAAACGAGATCAATAATCTGGATCATATCATTCGCAAGGCCAAGGCACGTGACATGTTTGTGGTGCTGAACCCCTCGCCCTTTGACGAAAAGATCCTTGCGCTTGACCTTTCGCTCCTGGACGCTATCATCGTCAACGAAACCGAGGGCGCTGGGCTTTCCGGCAAGACCGAGCCGGACGAGATCCTTTCGGAATTGCTTGCACGTTACCCCAAAATGAAGATCGTGCTGACGCTTGGCAAGCACGGTGCCACCTATGCGGACGCCGATCAGCGCGCGTTCTGCGATATCATCAAAATGCCCGTCAAGGATACGACCGCGGCGGGGGATACCTTCACAGGGTACTTTTTCTCAATGCTGATGCGCGGCGAAGCGCCCG
>JAZQWF010000091.1:0-23628 GCA_045632185.1 Eubacteriales bacterium | reverse complement strand
CAAATACGCGCGCGTGCGTTACAATAATAGGGTATTTTGAAAAAGGAGGGATAAAATGGCAACGAAAAAGACTTGGTTTGCACGCGGACTGCGCGACGGCATTCCGATCGGACTTGGCTATTTTGCGGTTTCCTTTGCGCTTGGCATCAAGGCCGTAGGCGCGGGGATCAACACGCCCCTTGCGGGACTGATGTCCCTTCTCAACCTCACCTCGGCGGGCGAGGCCGCCGCCATCGTGCTGCTTGGCGCGGGTACAACCTACGTGGAGCTTGCCTTCACCCAGCTCGTCATCAATATCCGCTATCTTTTGATGTCCTGCTCGCTCTCGCAGAAGATCGCCCCCGAAACCTCGGTGCTGCACCGCTTGCTAATCGGCTACGGCGTCACGGACGAGATCTTTGGCATCTCTATGGGTGTGGAAGATAAGCTGACCCCCTATTACAGCTACGGCGCGATCGCCGTGGCCGCCCCGTGCTGGACGCTGGGCACGGTGCTTGGCGCTCTGCTTGGCAGCATTTTGCCCGCGGGACTTGTCAGCGCCCTTTCCGTGGCGCTTTACGCCATGTTCCTTGCCATCATTCTCCCCCCCGCACGCAAGAGCCGCGTCATCGCGGGGCTGGTCGGTGCATCGATGCTCTGCTCGGTAGGGCTGACGCTTTTGTGCAAGCGCCTTGCGTGGAGCTGGCTTTCCGAGGGCTTCCGCATCATTCTGCTTACCGTGGTGATCTCGCTGGTTGCCGCCATTCTCTTCCCCGTCAAGAACGAGGAACAAACCACGGAGGTGTGCGATGCAGGTTAACGGCATTTTCCTCGCCATTCTGGTAATGGCGGGCGTGACCTATCTCATTCGCGTGCTGCCGCTGGTGCTGATCCGCCGCGAGATCAAAAACACCACCGTTCGCTCCTTTTTGCACTACGTTCCCTACGTTACGCTTTCCGTGATGACCGTGCCCGCCATCTTCTCGGCCACCGCCGTGATCTGGTCTGCCGTCGCGGGCTTTGCGGTGGCTGTGGTGCTTTCGCTGCGGGGCTGCAAGCTCCCCGTGGTCGCCGCCGCGGCATGCACCACCGTTTTCGTGGTGGAGCTCTTCTTTTAAGACACCGTTATGATGAATTTTGATCCGACGAAAAAAGAAATCGATGCCATCAAAGCCGCGCTGGCCGCCTTTAACGAAAAGGCCGTGGGTGCAGACGGCCACGCCGCACTGAGCATCGTGGAGTACGATGACCACGGCGATATCATCGCCGGCATTTTGGGCGGCACCTATTGGGGCTGGCTGTATATCGACGTTCTTTGGGTAGCGGAAGCCCACCGCGGGCAAGGACTTGGCTCCAAGCTGCTTGCCGAAGCGGAAAGGGAGGCCGTCCGCCGCGGCTGCCATCACGTACACGTAGATACGATGAGCTGGCAAGCACCGCGCTTTTACCAAAAGCACGGCTATGAAAGGATCGGTGTCCTGCCCGACATTCCTACGGGCAACCAAAAGCATCTTCTGATGAAAAAGCTTATATAAAAAAGTCCCGACACGTGTCGGGACTTTTTTATTTTTCCTCCACGCGCGGCACGGGGGCTGCGTGCAGATATTTGCGCAGCGCCTTGTGGTCAGGCAACACGCGGGAGAGCCATGCGTAAAACGCCGCCGAGTGATCGGGATGGCGAAAATGCGCCAGCTCGTGGCAGGCCACGTAGGCAAGGCACGCGGGCGGCATAAAGATCAGATTGGTGTTGTAGGTGATGCGGCTCTGCTTATAATAGCAAGCCCCCCAACGGCTTTTCATGCGCCGCAGAGCGATCTGCGGAAGCGGCGCTTCCTTTGGCAGAAAATACGGCGCAAAGCGAGCGGTCAGCGCGGTCATTTCGCGTGCCGCCTCCCTTGCGGCATAGCGCCAGAACAAGCGTACGCGCGCGGCGGTATCCGACGGATCGGGCAAAGCCAGAAAAAGCGTGCCGTCTTGCACATACGCCTCCTGCTTTTTCGATTTTAGCAGGCGAACGGTATGACTTTCCCCAAAGATCGGGAGCATATCCCCCTCGTCAAGCGCACAGACCTCGGCGGGGTGATGCGCGGCCATTTTATCTCTCGCTCGCTTGATAAAATCCACGTGCGAGCACAAAAATTCCTCGATCTGCGCCTGCGTCACTCTTGTGGGCGAGGACACCGTCACGCTCCCATCGGGGCGCACGCGCAGATTGAAATTTTTCACCGCCTTACGCGACCATTTATAAGAGAAGATATATCCTTGCGCGTTAAGCTCCGCGCAAACAGGCAGATATCTCGGCATCAGCGCAAGCGATCCAGCGCGTTTTGCAAAATGATCTGTGCCGAGAGCGTGTCGATCACGCCCTTGCGCTTTTTGCCGCGCGTGTTGGTTTCGTTGAGGTAACGCGCCGCCGACATGGTGGTCATGCGCTCGTCCATTAAGTACACAGGCAGCTCGCGCTCAATGAGCGCCGCCAGCTCGCGGATACGCGCCGCCTTCGGGCCCTCCGTGCCGTTCATATTCACGGGCAGACCCAGCACCACGGCGACCGCACCGTGCTCGCGTGCGGCCTCCAACACGCGCTCAGCGGTCTTTTCCAGCCCCCCGCCCTGCACGTTGCCGATGCCGTTTGCCAGAAAGCGCGTGGTGTCCGAAATAGCCAGTCCCGTGCGCGCCTCGCCGTAATCTACGCCCAAAACGCGCCCCGTTGTGGCCTTAATTTGCTCTAAACTCATTGCAAGATCTCCTCTAAATAACGCACGAGATCGGCAAAGACCTCGTCCTTGTTCGTTTCATTGTGCATCTCGTGTCTGCCGCCCTCGTACAATTGGAGCTGCGCGTTGCACCCTTCCTTTACAAGGCGGTCGTAGACCGCGCGGACGCCCTTGCCGTAGTTGCCCACGGGATCCATATCTCCCGCAAAAAGCAGAAGCGGCAGCTCCTTGGGCACCGCACGCGCCCATTTTTTATCCGACACCTCGCCAAGCAGCGAGAACAGCGTATCGTATCCCGCCGTGGTGAACACGAAGGTGCAGAAGGGATCGTCGGCATAGGTGGCGCGCACGCTCTCGTCGCGCGTCAACCAAGAGAACAGACATTTTTCCTTTTGGAATTTCTTGTTATAGCTGCCAAAGGCAATGGCCGTCAGCAAATTGCTGCGGTGATGATCCCCGCGCATTGCCCCTACGGCGTGTGCCAGCGCCTTGCCCATACCCGTCGGCTGACCGGGGCCTGCCGTACCGCTGATCAGCGCACCCGCAAGCTCGGTGCCGTAGCGCGTCAGATACGCGCGTGCCACGAACGAGCCCATGCTATGGCCGTACAGCACAAGGGGCACGCCCGGGAACTTCTCCTTGGCAAGCAAGGTCATTTTATGCGTATCCTCTACCAAAAGCGCAGCACCGCCGCGCTTTGCCATATAGCCAAGATCGCTCGCCTTTTTCGCGGTATGGCCATGACCCAGGTGGTCGTTGCCGCAAAAGACGTAGCCCGCCTCTACAAAGCGGCGCGCCCACGCGTCGTAACGCTCCACGTACTCGCACATACCGTGCGAGAGCTGAATGATCGCACGGGGCGTCACGCCCTGTGCGTACCAAAAATACGCCGCCACTTCGTTTTTTCCGTCTGCAGACAGAAAGCTTGTTCTTTCAAAAAGGATCTCACTCACAAAAATCACGCTCCTTTTCGCAGATCTCACGCGCGGCCTCCATCAGCCACACGCGCTTGTTGCGTGCGGGATCCTGCCACACAAGATCCTGCAATCTGATCAACAGCTCGCCCGTGCGCGCAGGGCGCACGCCAAAGCTTTCCTGCAATTCTTTGCCGTTTACGGCAAGTCGGCGGATCTCCACGGCGCTGCCGTCCCGCGACACCTTGGCACAAAGCTCGCGTGCCTCGTCCACGTTCACGCCGCGCGCCTCTTGCAGGGCAAGAATACCCTTCCAATAATGCCAGTATTTCGTGGTAAAGCGGCGCGCCTCGTACGCGCTTTGCGGCAAGCACTCCCGCGCACCCTCGCAGTACGCTGCCAGTGCCGCGCCGAAGGCGTTTGGCGCGTGATAGCGCTTGCCCAGCGCCACGGCCTGCTCGCAGGAAAGATGCGGCGCCATCCACGCAAGGCGCAAGGCCGCCTCGCAAGGGAGCTTATCCACGCCACTTGCAGCATTTACCCCGCAAACGGTATCAAAAAACGCATATTTTTCGCACCCTGCCGCAAACAGCGCGGCAAGCCCCTTTTCCGCGCACGGCGCTTCCAGAAGGCGCGTGATCTCGCTGAAAACACGCTCCACCGAGATCTTTTCAAGCCCCTTGGCCGTGCGCGCAGCGCCAAACAGCGTGTTTTCCTCAATTTCAAAATCCAGCTGTGCCGAGAAGCGGAACAGGCGCAGGATGCGCAGCGCATCCTCCAAAAAGCGCGTATCGGGATCGCCTACCGTGCGCAAAATACGGTTTTGCAGGTCGGCTTGTCCCCCGAAAAGGTCCACAAGCCCCGTTTCCCCGTTCCACGCCATGGCGTTCACGGTGAAATCGCGGCGGGAAAGATCCCCTTCCAGCTTGCGCGTAAAGCTGACGCTTTCGGGGTGGCGCGCGTCCGTGTACGTGCCGTCCACGCGGTGCGTGGTCAGCTCGATGGGGTTGCCATCGGACATCACGGTCAGCGTACCGTGCTTTAAGCCCGTGGGAATCACACGAAAATCGCGGAAGATCTCTAACATCTCCTCGGGCAGCGCATCAGTAGTCATATCGTAGTCGTGCGGGGTGACACCGCGCATAAGGTCGCGCAGCGAGCCCCCCACCACGTAGCCGCGGTGTCCCGCCTTTTCCAGCGTATCCATCACGCAGGTTACGTATGCAGGCAGATCAAATTTTTGCACGGTATACACCCCCTTTCACCATCTATTTATATTGTACCACATTTTCACAATTATGTAAAGCACTGACGCACTTTGCGTTAATTCCCTTGCGTACTTTTTTTCACGCGGCGCACACTAATGCACAGGGAGCGTTTTCGTTTCCCGAAAGTGAGGTACAAAAGCATGATGATCTTGGATAGGATCGCACTGATCCTTGTTATCATCGGCGCGCTGAACTGGGGCTCGGTAGGGCTTTTCCGTTTCGACGCGGTGGCTTGGATCTGCGGGGGCGCGGGAACGCTGCTCGCGCGCATCATCTACACCGTGGTGGCTCTGGCCGGTATCTGGTGCATCTCGCTGATCTTCCGCTCTGAGGACGAGAGAACCATGGAGCACACCCATTAATGGGGAAGGGGGCATAAGCCCCCTTTTTCATTTTTTCTTGCATTTGACGAGCTTTTGATATATAATAAGGTCAACCCCCACAAAGGAGAAGCTTTTATGAAGATCATCGCCAAAAACTGCTCCCCCTGCCGCGAATACGCCGCATTGGAGCTGCAAAAATACGTAAGAAGGATCTCTGCCTGCTCGCTGCTTCCCGAGATCGAATGGGTCACGGAGCTGCCCCGCGCCCTGCCCGACGATGCGATCGTGCTGGGACTTTTGGACGAGCTTTCTCTTGACACCGCCGATCTTTTTGACCCGTTTATGGAGGATATCCTGGACGTGTGCGTGGAAAACGGACACGGCTATATCGCGGGCAGTAACGAGCGCAGTATCCTTTCCGCCGTGTATCAATATTGCAAGTCGGCGGGCAGCCGCTTTCTGCGCCCCGGCAAGGACGGCGAGTATATCCCCTATTGCGACCTTACCGCGCACACCTGCCGCTACCGCAAAAAGGCGGATCATCCCTTCCGCGGCGAGTGCTGCGAGGGCGCTATTAGCTACGAGCATATGCGCGACACCGTGTACTGGATGCCCAAGGTCGGCATGAATATGTATATGATCGAGGGCATCGTTCCCTACTCCTATATGAACCGCTGGTACGCACACAAGGCCAATCGCGTGCTGACGGGAGCGGACGCCGATTATGACGAGCTTGGCAAATCGATCGAGCTTTTAGAGCAGGATATGGTGAAAACGGGCGTCCAGTTCCACGCGGTGGGACACGGTTGGATGTTTGAAAAGCTGGGTATGCACCACGAGAGCGCCGCGCGAGAGGCAGAGCTGTTCGCAGCACTTCCCGAGGAAAAAAAGAACTACGTGGCGCTGGTAAACGGCAAGCGCGAGCTTTATGCCAAATCCACCTTTTTCACGCATTTTTGCTACTCTAACCCCGACGCGCGCAAATCCTTGGTGGATTTCTGCGTGGACTACGCCAAGCAAAAGCCCTGGATCAGCTATCTGCACCTGTGGCTGGCGGACAACGTCAACAACAACTGCGAGTGCGAAAGCTGCGTAAAAATGCAGCCCTCCGACTGGTACGTGCTGCTGCTCAACGAGATCGATGCCGCGCTGGAAGCCATCGGCAGCAAGACCCGCTTCGTCTTTATTCTTTACAACGATACGGTGCGCCCTCCCGAAAAAATGAAGCTCAATCACCCCGAGCGCTTCGTGCTTCTCGCTGCCATCGGCCAGCACTACGAAACGGGATACATCAACGAGCCGTATACGGGCGAGATCCCCGCGTACGTACGCAACCAAAACGTCACGCCCCGGAACGCGCTGCGCTTGCATTGGCACCGCGAGTGGAAAAAGCTGTGCGAGGGCATTCCCTCTATCATTTTTGAATATCGCTTCTACACCGACCAATACTGCGACCCTGCGCATATGCGCATCGCGCGCGAAACGCACCGCGATATGAGGGGACTTGAAAACGTGGCGTTCCAAGGCTGCATGAACGACCAGACGCACCGCATGTATCTGCCCACCTCTCTGCCGCTGCTCTTGATGGGGGAAACGCTGTTTGACAAGGATCTCGACTTTGAAGCGTACACGAACGACTATTTTGACGCCGCCTTCGGCACGGACGGTGCTGCGGTGCGCGACTATCTGGAAACGCTCTCCGAGCTTTTCTGCCCCGCCAATCTGCGCGGCTCGGCCAAAAATTCGGTAGAGGACACCGGCATCAACAGCCGCGAAAATAAAGCCCCCATTCACGGCAACGCGTGGGCGGCAGCGCAATTTGCCAAGATCCCCGCGGTGCTGGAAGATTTTGCCCCCGTGATCACGCGCAATATGGCGCATCCCGATGCCGCAAGACGGCTTTCCTGGGTGTATCTGTACTACCACGCAGAAATTTGCCAATATCTTTCTCGCATCTACGAGCTTGCCGCCCGCGATCAAATGGACGAAGCCCGTGCGGTGCTTTACAAAATGGAGATTTACCTCTCGCAGGTGGAAATGGATATTCACGAGGGCTTTGACCTGTTCTTGTTCGACCGCTTTGTACGCGGCGTACTGCGCGTGAAAAGCGTGAAGTAAGGGGATACGTTAGGGGAAGCTTTTGCAAAAGCTTCCCCTATGACCCCTTCAAAAGCTTTCAAAGAAAAGGGCGAACACACAGCCGCATTGTTTGCGGAAAGGGCGCTCTTACTACCCCTCCACCGCGCAGCGGTCCCCCTCCCCTCTCAAGGGGAGGACGATGTAGCCGCGTTGTTTGCGAGAATGGTGTCGTACCATACGGGTTTGCGAATAGCCGCATTGTTTGCGAAAATCGTTAACACGTAGGGCGGGGGCTTGCTCCGCCGCTCATATAAACAAAAAACGCACGAAGTCAAAAGCTTCGTGCGTTTTTGTTCTGCGCCAAAGATGGCAGCCGTTTGGCAAACAGATTTGGATGCAAAAAGCACGACCTTGACGCGAAGGCGTACAAAACGTACGTCGAGTGAAAAGAGCGTGCTTTCTGCGCCAAAGATGGCAGCCAAAATTAAATTCTAAACATCATGTCGCCATAATTCGGCATCGGCCAGAACTCGTTGGAGGTCATCGTTTCCATCTCGTCCACCTGCTTACGCAGCGTTGCCATCAGGGGCAGCACCTTGCGTGCAAATGCGGAGGCCATACGCTCGCCCTTGGGCATTTTGAGCGCGGCGGCGTCGGCGGCCTTCAACTCCTTCACGGTCACGTAGGCCTTTCCGACAAGTGCGGAAAGCGTTTCAACCAGCTCGCTCTCCATGCTGACGTCAGCCGTGGGAACAAAGTCGGTCTTGGCGCTGGCGCCTGCGGCGACCTCGGCAGTGTAGGCGTTCACGGCGGGCAGAATGTCGCGTGCCGCCATCTCTACCATCGCCTGTGCCTCAATATTGATCAGCTTGGCATAGTTTTCGTACAAAATCTCGACACGGGAGTGGATCTCGGTCTCGCTCATAACGCCGTGACGGGAGAACAGCTCGATATTCTTCTCGGACGCGAAGGTCTTGAACGCGTCCACCGAGGTTTTGAGGTTCAGAAGCCCGCGGCGTGCGGCCTCCTTCTTCCACTCGGCAGAATAGCCGTTGCCGTTGAAGATGATGCGGTAGTGCTTGGTGAGCGTGTCCTTGATCAGCTCCTCGACTGCGGCTCCAAAATCGGGCGCCTTTTCCAGCACGTCGCAGAACTGGCGGAAGGACTCGGCCACGATGGTGTTGAGGACGATGTTCGGCATCGCCATATTCTGGGAGGAGCCGGGCATACGGAACTCAAACTTATTGCCCGTAAAGGCAAAGGGAGAGGTACGGTTGCGGTCGGTGGTGTCCTTGGTAAAGGTAGGCACCGAGGGGATACCAAGGTTCATCTTGGTGCGGCCGCGATCCTGATATGCCGCGCCGCTGACGATGGCGTCCACGATGGCTTGCAGATCGTCACCGATGAACATCGAGATCACGGCGGGAGGTGCCTCGTTACCGCCCAGACGGTGGTCGTTTCCGGGGTGTGCCACGGAAAGGCGGAGCAGATCCTGATAGTCGTCCACGGCCTTGACCACGGCGGCAAGGATCAAAAGGAACTGCTTATTTTCCATCGGCGTTTTGCCGGGTTTGAGCAGATTTTTACCCGTATCGGTGTCAATAGACCAGTTGTTGTGCTTGCCCGAGCCGGCGACACCTGCATAGGGCTTTTCGTGCAGCAGGCACACAAGGCCGTGCTGCTCGGCGATCTTTTTCATGTACGCCATGATCAGCAGGTTCTGGTCGATGGCCATGTTGGTGGTGGAGAACACGGGAGCCAGCTCGTGCTGTGCGGGCGCGCCCTCGTTATGCTTGGTCTTGGCGGGAACGCCCATACGCCAGAGCGCCTCGTCAAGGTCTGCCATGTATTCCTGAATACGCGTTTTCAGCTCACCGTAGTAGTGATCCTCCATCTCCTGTCCCTTGGGGGCGGGCGCACCGAAAAGCGTGCGGCCTGCGTAGATCAGGTCCTTGCGCTGCGTGTAGATCTCTTTGTCGATGATAAAGTATTCCTGCTCGATACCCACGGTGGTGTTGATGCGCCCCGTTTCGGTATCACCGAACAGACGCATCAGACGCACGCCCTCGTTGGAAAGCGCGTCCATCGAACGAAGCAGAGGGGTCTTGGTGTCCAGAGAGTCGCCCGTGTAGGAGCAGAACGCGGTCGGGATAAAGAGCGTGCCGTCCTTGACGAAGGCGTAGGATGCAGGGTCCCAGGCGGTGTAGCCACGCGCCTCGAAGGTGTTACGAAGACCGCCGGACGGGAAGGAGGAAGCATCTGCCTCACCCTTGATCAGCGCCTTGCCGGAGAACTTCATAATGACCTTGCCGCCGCCAACAGGCGTGAGGAACGCCTCGTGCTTCTCTGCGGTTACGCCCGTGAGGGGCTGGAACCAGTGGGTATAGTGGGTGGCGCCCTTTTCGATCGCCCAATCCTTCATCGCCCCTGCTACGGCGTCCGCGATGGAGGGATCGATCTCCTTACCCTGCTCTACGCTTTTGCGCAAAGAAAGATAGACGTCCTCAGGCAGAGTTTTTGCCATGACCTCCTCGTTAAACACCATACAACCAAACATTTCGGGTACGTTTTTCACCATATTACACGGCTCCTTTCGGATAATAACAAATTCATAAATATTATATACTATAAAGGGGAAAAATGTCAATAGTGTTTGCGAAAATCCGATGCGCACAACGAAAAAGCCCCGAAACGGTGCCGTTTCAGGGCTTTTTGTAATTTACAGCTTGATGCGCGTGGCAACCACCACATAGCGGCCGTCCTGCGCATACCAGTGCGACATCAAAAGCTCACCGTCCGAGAGCAGGATCGCGCCCGGCTGACCGAATTTGAGGAAGGAGAAGATCTCCGCCATCTTCGCATCTTTCATCACGGGCACGGTGGGCTCCCATACCACACATTCGTCCACAATCTTCCACGTTCTCTCCGAGAAATCCACCACGTATGCGTAGATGCCGGGCCGGTCGGTATCACGGCGCACTGCGTGGAGTGCAAGGAATTTCTCGCCGCCAAGGGCGCACAGCGAGGACGCCTGCCCACGCACGCTCGTGGATACGGGTGCGCTCCAAGTCTTTCCGTTGTCATAGGAAACGGTGTAATGGTTCTCCATTCTCTCGCCCGTTTCCACGTTTTCGTTCCAACCGACACAAAGGAGCGCGCCACTTTCCAACCGGCACATTCTTTGCTCAAAGCAGGTCGCCTTGCCGCCAAAATTCATACAAACGGCATCGTCGTTCCAGGTTTTACCCTGATCGTACGACACCAGCGCGCGGCCGCACATCTCACCGTGCATCTTGCCGTTCCAATCGGCAAAGCCCGTAATGGGCGTGATCCAATCCCCGTTTTCCAACACGGTGATAGGCGCAGATGCCTCTGCGTGCGGGCCCCATTTGCAATCAATTTTCTGTAATTCTCCCCACGTTTTGCCGCCATCGCAAGAGAGCGACAAGAAGATAAAATCCTCCAAAAGTCCACCCGTTTCAGGGTTTCCGATGGGCAGTTCGGGGTTGTCGCGCAAAAAAGCGTAGCCAAATGCAGCGAGGCGCCCGTCGGGCAAGGTGATCACCTTGGCGTAGTCGGTCAATTTATCCTCGTTACCGTGAAGATCAAACATTCTCGCAGGCGCGCTCCACGTCTTGCCACCATCGCGGCTTGTTGCCGTGTAGCTTGCGCTGTCCACACTCTCAAACGCCTCGCCAATGGCAAAGGATGCGACGATCTCGCCGTTTTCTCTCTCGCAAAGCCAAGGAAAAAACGCCTGACGGCTGCGCAGCTGCGGCAACGGATTTTCATAAACGGTGCTTGTGGAAACGACCTTCATGTGAGTACTCCTTTCGGGTGGAAAAGCTTCTTTCCCTCATTATAGCACACTTTCCCAGCCTGCGCCATACAAAATAGCGACATTTTGAAAAACAAATGGCGGTTTTTGCAAGCTTTTGCAGAAAAAAGGCAATATCCCCCCAAACGGGTGGGATATTGCCTTCTTTTTACCCCAACGCCGCGGGGATATTCGCCAGCATATTCTCGATAAAGATACCGTACCCCGTGGTGGGATCGCCGATCAGCACGTGCGTGACCGCACCGACAAGGCGCCCGTTTTGCAGAATGGGACTACCCGACATCCCCTGCACGATGCCGCCTGTTTTTTCAAGCAGATCCTTGTCCGTGACCTTCACCGTAAAGCACTTATTGCCCGTTGCGGCGCGCTGGATCTGCGAGATCTCAACCGTGTAGGCGCGGCAAACGTTATCGTCCAGCGTACACCACACGCTTGCCGCGCCCTCGCGCACCTCGCCCCGGTAGGCGATCTCGCATTTCCCCGCAGGCAGCTGCGGCATCTCGGCAAGCACGCCGTACACACCGCACACGCTGTTACCAAGCAGCGAGCCGATCTTACCCGCGCAGAAATGCCCCTTCAACTCGCCCGGCGCACCCACCGCGCCCCGCGTAATGCTTGCGATCCTGACGTCCATCACACTGCCGCGCGAAAGCGGGATCAGCGCGCCGCTTTCCCCATCGCAAATCCCATGTCCAAGCCCCGCAAAGGTATTCCCCTGCTCGCTCACAAAGGTCACGGTGCCGATCCCGGCACCGCTGTCCCGCACGAACAGCCCGATACGCACCGTCCCGTCCGCGTCACACGCAAGGGGCCTGAGCGTGGTGCTTTTTTCCTCATTCCCCCGTCGATACCCCACCGTGATCTCGCCCTTGCTGCTTTGCAGCATCTGTGTCAGCTCCCCTGCCGTGTGCGGAGTTTCTTCATTTATTTTGTAAATGCAGTCGCCCGGCGCAAGCCCCGCTGCGCGGGCGGGATTGTGGTGCCCGCCTCCGCTTTGCACGTCACAATACCCCACTACCAGAATGCCCTCCGTAAAAAAACGCACCCCAAACGGAATGCCGCCCACCCACAGGCAAGGACGCGCCTCGCTTGCGCCCGCAGGCAAAACAAATACCGAAAAAAGCGCCAGCACCGCAAGCAGCAGCGCCAGTGTCTTTTGCGGTTTTTTCATACATCTCATATTTTTATCCCCCCATGATCGCTTTGCTTTATTACTATGCGCAATTTTTGCGCTTTCATCAATAGCAATAAAGTCACCTGTTGCATCTTTTATCCACGAACAAAAGGAAAAGCGCACAAGAATGCCGAACGGAAAAAACCTCCGTTTTTCTTGGAAACACTTGACATCGCGCGCGCGTTTGGATATAATTAGTTAGTAAACTAACTATTTTGGAAAGGGAACGAAATGACGAAGCAATTTTCACATTTTCCACCTCCGCCGCCACGCGAGGAGCTGCGGGATATGCCCCTCTCTCCCCGTCTTGTGATGGAGATCTCTCGCCTTTTGCGCGCGCGAATGCAGCGCGAGGATTGCGGCGTGATGGCGCAAAGCACCGCCCGCGTCGTAATGTCGCATCTGGCTGTACGCGGCAGTATGGGACAGTTAGAGATCGTGGAGCTTACCCGCTTAAAGCCCCCCACGGTCAGCACCCTCCTGCACCGTATGGAAGAAGAGGGGTATATCACCCGCGTGACCGACGACAAGGACAAGCGCGCCATCCGCGTCGCACTTTCCGACAAGGGAAAGGCGTTTGACCGCGAGCATCTGCGCCGTCTTTCCAACAACGACCAACAAGCCGTCAAGGGACTTTCCGCCGACGAGCAAAAAACGCTGGAAGCGCTGCTTTTGCGCATGCGTGATAACTTAAAGGAGGTGTAAAATGAAAAGCTTATTCAAATACTTAAAGCCCTATAAATTTTACGCCATTCTCTCCCCTCTTCTGATGATGGGCGAGGTGCTGGCCGACCTGTGTCTGCCCTACCTGATGTCCTTCATCGTGAACTTCGGCATCATCGGCGAGGATATCAAGGGGAGCGGCGTGGCCTATTTCGTGATGCGCCTGCTTTTCGGCGAGGGAACTTACTCCTCGTTGCAGATCATCTTCACCTTTGGTATTCTGATGCTGCTGATCGTCCTGATCGGCGGATTTTTCGGCACCTTCTGTGCCTGGACAGCGGCAAAGGCCGCGCAGGGCTTCGGTCACGATCTGCGCCGCGATGCCTACAAAAAGGTGATGTCCCTCTCGCTTGAGCAGACCGACCAGTTCACCACCGGCTCGCTTGTCACACGTATGACCAACGATATCAGCATGATCGTAGAGTTTATGGAAAGCTTGCTGCGCATGTTCGTGCGCTCCCCCATGTTCTTCATCGGCGGCACGATCTTCCTGCTCACGCTGGACGTACAGTTCGGCATGGTGCTGCTTTTCTCGCTGCCTGTGCTGATCATCACCCTGGCGGTGGTGCTTTCCAAAACCGTACCCCTTTACGCCAAGGTGCAAAAGAAGCTGGACGCCGTCAACTGCGTGGTACAGGAGAACGTCAGCGGCGCGCGCGTCGTCAAGGCGCACGTACGCGAGGCACACGAGTGCGAGCGCTTTGAGCTTGCCAACCGCGAGCTGCGCAACGTAAACTACCGCGTGCAAAAGCTTTCCGCCATCATTCAGCCCGTTATCATTCTGGTGCAGAACTTTGCCATCATCGCCATCATCTGGCTTGGCGGCAACCGCATCGCCGACGGCATCGGCGGTATGAGCACAGGTAACGTAATGGCAGCCGTGACCTACACCACGCAGGTGCTGATGTCGGTGATGATGGTCACGATGCTGTTCCAGATGATCTCCCGCGCGCTTGCCAGCGCACGCCGCGTGAAGGAGGTGCTGGATTGCGACCCCGTCATCAAAAACGGCACGCAGAAGGGGGAGCCCACCCCCGTGGCCGTAGAGCTGAAAAACGTATCCTTCCGCTATCCCGGCACGGTTGGCGAGCCGGTACTGAAAAACATCAATCTTACCGTAAAGCAGGGTGAAACGCTTGCCATCGTGGGTGCCACGGGCTCGGGTAAATCCTCGCTGGTGCGCCTGCTCCCCCGCTTCTACGACGCCGTAGAAGGCGAGGTACTGGTGGACGGCGTCAACGTGAAGGACTGCGACCTCACTCACCTGCGCCACAAGATCGGCTTTGTGCTGCAAAAGAGCGAGCTATTCTCTGACACCGTACAAAACAACATACGTTGGGGACGTCCCGAGGCCACGATCGAGGAGGTCAAGCGCGCCGCAGAGGTCGCGCAGGCCGCCGATTTCATCGAGGGCTTCACGGACGGCTACGATACCTTTATCGCTGAGAAGGGCGCGTCCCTTTCCGGCGGACAAAAGCAAAGAATGTCCATCGCCCGCGCATTGTGCCGCAAGCCGCAGATCCTGATATTGGACGATGCGACCTCGGCGCTTGACCTTGCCACCGAGGCAAAATTGCGCAAGGCCTTGCGCGAGGAGCTGGCAGACACCACCGTGATCCTGATCGCACAGCGTATCGCCAGCGTGCGCGACGCCGACCGCATCGCCGTGATCGAGGAGGGCGAGATCCGCTATTGCGCCCCCCACGACGAGCTGATGCAGACCTGTGAAACCTACCGCGATATCTACGCGTCCCAGATGGAGAGAGGAGGTGCGGCAAATGAATAACCATGGACCTATGATGGGCCCTCCCGGCCGTCCCGGCGGCGGTGGCGGGCCGCACATGAGCCGCCTCACCAAGGAAAAGCCCAAGAATATGGGCAAAACGCTCGGCCGTCTGATGGGCTACATCGGGCGCTCGCGCTACATTCTGATCCTGCTGCTTGCCATCACCCTGCTCACCAGCTTCATTGACCTTTTGGGGCCGTTGCTCCAAGGTTACGCCATCGACGCCATCGAGCCCGTTTACTATAACGAGGCCACCGATACGGTCATTTACAATTACGAGCAGAACGGCGAGGAATTTGAAAACGTTAAGACCTATACCAGGTTCAAGGTGCATTTCACCGCCGGC
Source organism: Eubacteriales bacterium (assembly GCA_045632185.1). Lineage (GTDB taxonomy): Bacteria > Bacillota > Clostridia > Oscillospirales > CAG-272 > Firm-07. The sequence goes on along the minus strand of JAZQWF010000091.1, from coordinate 8,481 downwards.
AGCTACGTGGGGCGCGAGGGCAAAACGCTCGGCCTTACCGGCATTCTTTTGCTGATGGCCGTCTTCTTCCTTGTCAACGCCACAATGAACTTCGTGATGCACGTGGTGGCGGCAAAGCTTTCCCAGCACGTGGTCTACACGTTGCGTAACGACCTGTTCCAAAAGATCTCCAAGCTTCCCATTCGTTACACCGACACGCACAAGCACGGCGACATCATGTCGCGCATGACAAACGACGTTGAGAATGTTTCCAACGCGGTTTCCAGCGCGGTCACGCTGCTGTTCTCCGGCATTCTGACCATCGCAGGAACGCTTGTGATGATGCTGATCCTCAGCCCCGCGATGACGCTGGTGGCGATGGTAACCATTCCGCTTTCCATTACCGTTTCGGCCAAGCTCGGCAAGGCGATGCGCAAGCACTTCATCGCCCGTCAGCGCTTGCTTGGCGCGATGAACGGCACGGTGGAGGAGATGGTGACCTCTTACGGCACCGTTGTTGCCTATGGCAAGGAGCATGCCGCCGTTGAGCTGTTCTGCGACGTCAGCGAAAAGTACCGCGACACCTCGGTTCGCGCCCGCGTATGGGGCTCGATCATGGGTCCCGTGATGAACTTCATCGGCAACCTGCAATACGTGCTGGTGGCCGCCACGGGCGGCGCGCTGATCCTGTTCGGCACTCCCGGCGCGGTCAGTATCGGTAACATTCAATCAATGCTTTCCTACTCCAAAAAATTCACCCACCCCATCAACCAGATCGCCAACCAGTACTCCGCCATTCTCACCGCACTCGCGGGCGCGGAGCGCATCTTCTATATCATGGATCACCCCAACGAGATCGACGAGGGCACAAGCGACCTTACCCCCGCCGACGTTACGGGCAATATCAGATTTGAGAACATTCACTTCTCCTACGTTGAGGGCGAGCCCGTTCTGCGCGGCTTTGACCTGACGGTCGGCACGGGCAAAAAGATCGCCATCGTCGGCGCGACCGGCTCGGGCAAGACTACCGTAGTAAACCTCTTGACCAGATTTTACGAGATCGACAGCGGCCGCATTCTGGTAGACGGCGTTGACGTGCGTGATATCCGCAAGGACAACCTGCGCCGCGCCATCGCCATCGTATTGCAGGACACCGTCCTTTTCCACGACACCATTCGCAACAACATCATGTACGGCCGCCCCGATGCAACCGAGGAGGAAATGCGTGCGGCGGCAAAGCTTGCCCGCGCTTCCAGCTTCATCGAGCGTCTGCCGAACGGCTACGACACCGTTCTCGCGGAGGGCGGCAGCAACCTCTCGCAGGGACAGCGCCAGCTCTTGTCTATCGCACGCGCCGTGCTGGCTGATCCCAAGATCCTGATTTTGGACGAGGCAACCTCCTCCGTAGATACGCGCACCGAAATGCGTATCCAGCAGGCGATGGTCAACCTGATGAAGAACCGCACCTCCCTTATCATCGCGCACCGTCTTTCCACCGTACGCGATGCCGATACCATTGTCGTGCTGAAATACGGTCGGATCGCCGAGCAGGGCACACACGAGGAGCTTCTGCAAAAGGGCGGCGTGTACGCCGCGCTTTACGCCAACCAGTTCGCGGGTATCGCCACGTGACGGTCGCCGAGCAGCTGCGCTTTTCCCGCCTTTGTCACGAGGAGCTTTCCCGTGACAAGGTGCGGGAGGGCATCGGACTTTTGGAGGAAAAGCGTCTGCACAGCGTTTTCAAGCGCTGGGTCTGCGACGATTTTGAAACGCACGAGCAAAAAGTGCCCGGACGGGGCGAGAAATCGCGCAAATTCGTGGCAGACGTGCTGACGAAGGAAGGCGAGATCTTTGAGATCCAGACCGCCGATCTTTACCCCATGCGAAGAAAGATCGAGTTCTACATGAACGAAACCGATCACAACGTAACGGTGCTACATCCCCTGATCGGCAAAAAGCAGATCCTTTGGATGCACCCCGAAACAGGTGAGCTTACCCCCGCACGCTCCACGCTGCGAGAGGGCGTTTTGCACGGCGTTGCACAGTTGAAGGCGTTTTTGCCCTATCTTTGCACCCCGCGATTTCATCTGATCTTCCCCGTCATTGAGGCGGAGGAATACCGCCTGCTGGACGGCTGGGGCAAGGGCGGCAAGCGCGGCTCACACCGTTACGAGCTTTTGCCCCGCGCCCTCACCGAGGTCTACCGCCTTTCCACGCGCGAGGATTTTCTTGCGATCTTCCCCGAAACACCCGCGGAATTCACCGCCAAAGAGTTCGGAAAACTCACCCGTCTTAGGGGATATGACCTTTATGATGTGCTTGCGGTCTTTGAAGGACTTGGCATCATCGAAAAGCACGGCACGCGCGGCCGCGCGGCGGTTTGGAAAAGGGTGTAGGGGATGCGTGTAGGGAAAACTTTTGCAAAAGTTTTCTCTACGACCCTTTCAAAATCTTTTATCAAAGAGGTTGGCACATAGCCGCATTGTTTGCGAAATGCTCACACAAAATATTTGCAAAGAGGATATGCCCGCCGGTGGCGGGCATATCCTCTCTTTTCTTTATCCCCTCTCCCCCATCTCGCGCAGCGCGGCAAGTGCTTCGGCAAGGCCGCCGATGCCGTCGATAAGGCCGCATTCCACCGCCTCCTTGCCGTCCAGCACCGAGCCCACGTCCGTTGCCATCTCGTCGGGACGCATCATAAATTCCTCTAACCGTTCTGCCGAAATGCGGGAATGGCGGCAGATAAAATCGCTGATCCGCTTTTGCATATCCCGCAGCGCACGAAAGCTTTGCGGCACGCCCAGCACCAGCCCCGAGGTGCGCACGGGGTGTATCGTCATCGTCGCGCTCGGCACGATAAAGGAGCGCTTCGCCGACACCGCCAGCGGCACGCCGATGGAATGTCCCCCGCCCAGCACCAGCGACACCGTCGGCTTTTGCATCGAGGCGATCAGCTCCGCAAGCGCAAGTCCCGCCTCCACGTCCCCGCCCATCGTGTTTAACACCACCAAAAGCCCCTTGACGTCCCTGTTTTCCTCAATCGACACAAGCAGCGGGATCAGATGCTCGTATTTCGTGGCCTTTTGCTCGCTGCCAAGCAGATAATGTCCCTCGATCTGCCCGATGATCGAAAGACAGTGAATGCGCTCGCCCTCTCGCCCCGTTTCACTCACGCCAAGCTCCACGATCTGCTCGAAGCTCTCCTCGGCACCTCTTTTTTCCTTTTCCTCGCTCATTTTTTGCTCCTTTTCCGCTTTTTCTTGTTATTCTTCCCAAGTTTTCTTCAAATTTTCATTTACAAATGCGAATTTTTATGTTATAATGATGATAACTGCGGTATGCGCCGCAAATTATCATTCATAATACAGTAAGAGGTGTGAAAAATGGCAAAGAAATTCATTGTCGAAACTTCCGCACGTCACATTCACGTGACCGCAGAGACCTTCGCCACCCTGTTCGGTGCCGATGCTGTTCTGCACAACAAAAAGGATCTTTCTCAGCCCGGCCAGTTCGCTTGCGACGAGCGCGTAACGCTGGTTGGCCCCAAGGGTCAGCTGGTCGTTACCATTCTTGGTCCGTTCCGTCCCGCCGATCAGGTGGAGCTTTCCTACACCGATGCACGCACGCTCGGCTTGAAGGCAGTTCCCGTTCGCGAGAGCGGTGACGTAGCAGGCACCCCCGGTCTTAAACTGGTTGGCCCCTGCGGCGAGGTTGATATGGCTGAGGGCACCATCGTTGCCAAGCGCCACATCCACATGACCCCCGCCGATGCCGCAGAGCTTGGCGTTACGGACAAGCAGATCGTCAGCGTAAAGCTTGACACCGCCCGTCCCGTGATCCTTGGCGACACCGTCGTGCGCGTTTCCGAGAAGTTCGCTCTCGCTATGCACATCGATACCGACGAGTGCAACGCTGCCGCCGCCTTCGGCGAGGTTATGGGCGAGATCGTCTGATCTCCTTAAAGAATGAAAACAAAAATTTTGGCGATCAGCGATCTGTTCGTCACCGCCGAGTATTACGAGAGGTGCTTTGCCGCACATCCCGAATACGAGCTGCAGGTGATCCAGTTCGGCTCGAACGATCTGCTTGAGATGCGTGACAAATTCCATCGCATCGAGCGCCACGGTCCCGACGAGGTAGAGATCCCCGAGGAGCTCTACACCGCCATCGAGGACGCGGACGTGCTGATGGTCCACATCTCCCCCGTTCCCGCCAAGCTGATTGCAAAAGCCAAGAAGCTGCGCGCCGTGCTCTCCAACCGTGGCGGTCTGGAGAACATCGCAGTGGACGAGCTCACTAAGCGCGGCATTCCGCTGTTTAACAACCCCGCTCACAATACCAACGGCGTGGCCGAGCTTGCCATCGGATTGATGGTTGCCGAGACCCGCAACGTGGCACGTGCCAGTATGGGTCTGAAAAACGGCGTGTGGCGTGAGGATTACCCCAACAAGTTAGATGTTTGGGAGCTTAAAGGCAGAACCGTCGGCATCGTTGGCTTCGGCAACATCGGTCACCGCGTGGCAGAAATGTTGCAGGTGTTTGGTTGTAAGATCCTTGTCAACGACATTTATTACGCCCCCGACGACGAAATGCTGGCGACGCTACCCATCAAGCGTGTGGATCTCCCCACGCTGATGCGCGAGAGTGACATCGTCACGTTGCACGCACGCAATACCGAGGTCATTCTGGACCGCGAGCTGCTCTCTATGATGCAGCCCCACGCCTACTTCATCAACACCGCCCGCGCGCACATGGTGGACTACGATGCGCTCTACGAGCTGCTGCGCGACGGTAAGATCATGGGCGCCGCGCTGGAGGTGCATCCCGTCGAGCCCCTGCCCGCGGACTACCCGTTCCTGAAGCTGGACAACGTCACGCTGACCACCCATCGCGGCGGCGCGACCGTCAACGCTTACGCGGACAGCCCCGAAATGCTGCTTGTGGATTACGCCCGCTATCTGGCTGGCAAGAAGCCCCGCTTCTTCGTCAATCCCGCGGTCGGCTACGGCAAGTAAGCACAACTTCATCAAACACGCTTCGGCGTTTTATAAAAGTTAATCTAAAAAAAGGAGATAAACAAATGAGCAACGTAAGTGAAATGCCTTACGCACAGAGCCTTGAAGTTCAGCACATGTGCAAGGTACAAAAGGGCTGCGATCACGGCCCCGCTCCCATTCCCGAAGAGGGCAAATGGATCCAGGCAAAGCAGATCACCGATATTTCCGCATACACCCACGGTGTGGGATGGTGTGCACCCCAGCAGGGCGCGTGCAAGCTCTCCCTGAACGTCAAGAACGGCATCATCGAAGAGGCCCTGGTTGAGACCATCGGCTGCTCCGGTATGACCCACTCCGCAGCAATGGCAGCAGAGATCCTTCCCGGCAAGACCTTGCTGGAAGCCCTGAACACCGACCTTGTTTGCGACGCGATCAACACCGCTATGCGCGAGCTGTTCTTGCAGATCGTTTACGGCCGCAGCCAGTCCGCTTTCTCTGAGGGCGGCCTTGTTATCGGCGCAGGCATGGAGGACCTCGGCAAGGGCGAGAGATCCATGGTTGGTACCATGTACGGCACCAAGGAAAAGGGCGTTCGTTACCTCGAAATGACCGAGGGCTACTGCACTCGCATGGCTCTGGACGAGAACAATGAGGTTATCGGCTACGAGTTCGTTTCTCTTGGCAAGATGACCGACATGATCAAGAAGGGCGTAGAGCCCAACGAAGCTTACGAGAAGGCCAAGGGTACCTACGGCAGATTTGCTGACGCCGCTAAGTACATTGACCCCCGTAAAGACTGATAGGAGGTAGCGTATCATGGCAAAGTTTGAAGGTTACGAAAGACGCGAAGCGAAAATTCTCGCCGCGCTGAAAGAATACGGCATCAACTCCATTGACGAGTGCAAGGAGATCTGTGATGCAAAGGGCATCGACCCCTACAAGATCGTAGAGGAGACCCAGCCCATCTGCTTTGAGAACGCTAAGTGGGCCTACGTTGTGGGCGCTGCTATCGCAATCAAGAAGGGCTGCACCAAGGCCTCTGACGCTGCTGCCGCTATCGGTATCGGCTTGCAGGCATTCTGCATTCCCGGCTCCGTTGCTGAGAACCGCAAGGTTGGTCTTGGCCACGGTAACCTTGGCGCAATGCTCCTTTCCGAGGGGACCGATTGCTTCTGCTTCCTGGCCGGCCACGAGTCCTTCGCAGCAGCTGAGGGCGCAATCAAGATCGCTCTGAACGCAAACAAGGTGCGTGTGAAGCCCCTTCGCGTTATCCTGAACGGCCTTGGTAAGGACGCCGCTTATATCATTTCCCGTATCAACGGCTTCACCTATGTAAGAACTCAGTTCGATCCCGCAACCGAGGAGGTTACCGTTCTTTCTGAGAAGGCATTCTCCAACGGTCCCCGCGCGAACGTCAAGTGCTACGGCTCTGACAGCGTTCCGGAGGGTGTTGCAATCATGCGTCTGGAAAACGTTGGCGTTTCCATCACCGGTAACTCCACCAACCCCACCCGCTTCCAGCACCCCGTTGCAGGCACCTACAAGAAGTGGGCGATCGAGAACGGCAAGAAGTACTTCTCCGTTGCTTCCGGCGGTGGTACCGGCCGTACCCTGCACCCCGATAACATGGCTGCCGGCCCTGCTTCCTACGGCATGACCGACACGATGGGTCGTATGCACGGCGACGCTCAGTTCGCAGGCTCCTCCTCCGTGCCCGCTCACGTAGAGATGATGGGTCTGATCGGCGCAGGTAACAACCCCATGGTTGGCATGACGGTTGCTGTGGCTGTTGCTATTGAGGAAGCTTCCAAGTAAGATTTCTCACGCGCCCTTTCGGTAGAACCGCGCAACCGGCATGCCAAATGACATGTTGCTGTTGCTGTTGCTATCGAAAAGGCAAGCAAATAATTTGATCCTTAAAAACAGGGGCGTTCCTTTCCAAAGGGCTCCCCTGTTTTTTTATCAGGAGGTTTCTATGTCATATCCGATGTCAGGGACCCAAAGACTGTGCGGCACCTGCTGCTATTGGATCGGCCCGCGTGAGCCCAATTTTTACGGCAGCGCCGTGATGCTGGATAATCAAAGCGTCAAGGGCAAATGCTTTTGCCTTGGCGGCGCCCCCCACGCAAGAGCCGATCGGTATAGCAATTTTACGGCTTGCTCGTGCTATAAAAGATGGTGCGTGCTGCGCTGATCGCAGCCAATGCAAACAAAAAAGAGGTCGAGTGATCGGCCTCTTTTTTGCAAGAACGAGCATCGTTTACTTTCAAACGAAGCTACAACAAAACAGCGAGCGGCAAATGCGGCTTTCTGTTTTGTTATTAAAAAATGTTTGCCCCGCACGCAAAGTGTATGTATTCTCTTGAAAGTCACACTTGGGAACCGGTGCACGTTACCTCTTTTGAGTTACATTTCTTGTTTTGTCACATTAGTGCGCCCTTGTCAACCCAAAAGGGGTAATATATTTTTGCGCTTTTCGGCAAAATAGTCTTAACCCATTAGAGTTAGGAGGGCGTTATGAGAGTTGGCGAAGCAGTCAGAGCGCGCATTATCGAGCTTTGCAGGATGCACGGCATCACCCTGAACAAGCTATCAACCGTCTGCGGCATCACGCAATCCACCCTGAACAACATTGTCAGCGGTCGCAACGCCACCACTACGGTCGCCACCGTGCAAAAGATCTGCGACGGATTGGAGATCTCGATCCTTGACTTTTTCACCTCCCCGCTTTTCGAGAATTTAGAGCAGGAAATAAAATAAGCAGACCGCGTCCGCGGTCTGCTTATTTTTATGTTCGCTTGCGAAAACGGGCTTACAGAGCGCCGAGGAAACCGATCACAAAGCCAATAAAAAAGCTGAGTGCGAAGCCAAGAATAGGCAAAAACGAGAGCGTTTTGCCCAATTTCAATTTCTTGCGCGCGCTTTCCAGCATTGCTTGCTCCTGGGGAGTGGCGGTGGGCACAAAGGGCTCCTTTGCGCTGCTCATCATGATCCAGATCACGATCGAGAAAATAAATCCTATGCCAAACATCAAAACGGCAGAAAAAATGCCGAGCGTCTGTATGGTCGACGCTTTTTGGGAAAACTCCTGGATCGCCATGCTGTTAGCGGAGAAGCCGGGAGCGGCTCCATAGGGGGTGCTGCCCGCATAGGGGTTTCCGTAGGCCGAGTAAAAGTTGTTGGAGTCAGCACCGCACGCAGAGCAAAAGATCGCTTCGTCGGGCATTGCCGCATTACATCTGGGACAATATTTCATACTGAGTGAACCTCCTTTGAAAGCTTGCAATTTAGCTTGCACTTTTATTTTAACACGATTTTTTGACATTGTCAACCACAAAGTAAGATTTTCTTATACTACGCAAAACAAAACGGCGCGTCCCTTTTGGGGCTCAACCGTTTCTTGCGCCAAAGGTCAATCGGCAATTTGTTCTTCACACAAATCGCGGCTGGCAAAATGGCGCAAAAAATCTCTGCAACGTGCGAGAATACGGAAGAACACGCAGAA
>JAZQWF010000090.1:0-29819 GCA_045632185.1 Eubacteriales bacterium | reverse complement strand
CGCGGGCGGGAAAAACGCCGACCCCCCCCGGCCCTGCGGTGTCTTTTTTGAAAGAAAAAGAATACAAATAAAAAAATCTGCACATTTTTTGTCAAAAATTTGTGTTATTATGGTATTATAAATGATAGAAACCCAAAACGGAGGTTCCTATGGTATTTGCCAACGATTATTTGAAGCAAACCGATAACGAGGCGTTGGATGCTGCCATCGCCGCACGCGGCGCGGACGGCGTTGTGGTCATCTCTGCGCGCGAGAGTGCGGACGGGCGCGACTATTGGCTGCTTGACCGCGCGATACTGTTGCCCGCGGACACCACGGTGATCCTGCGAAATTGTAAGATCAAGCTTTCTGATCGCTGCCGTGATAATTTCTTTCGCACCGCCAACTGCGGCCTTGGCATTGACGAGGTCGCGCCGATCGAAAACGTGCATATCAAGGGCGAGGGCTTTTGCCTTTTGGAGGGCGCAGATCACCCGCGTGCTTCGGGTGACAGCTCCATGACTCTGGCCGCGCCCTGCCCGCACGAGGTGGAGGATCTCTGCCGTCTCGGCACCTGGATCCCCGCTGAGCGCCGTACGCCCGCGACGATCGAGTTCTGGGATATTCACGGTCATTCCTACGGCACGGATGCGGGGAAGGAGGGTGAGTCGCAGAAGGGTGATTGGCGCGGCATCGGTATTTTGTTTGCCAACGTCACGCATTTTTCCATCAGTGGGCTTAAAATCAAGGAAAGCCACGGCTGGGCGATCTCGCTGGAAGCGTGTGCAAAGGGGCGCGTGGAGAAGATCGAGTTTGACTCGCGTATGAGCAAGATGGTGGACGGTCTTTTGCAGAACATGGAAAACCAGGACGGCCTTGACCTGCGCAACGGCTGCCACCATATCACCGTTTCGGATATTTCCGGCAACACGGGCGACGACGTCATCGCCCTTACCGCCATTGCGGGCAGCCGTTGCCGCAAGGGCGGCTCACTTTGCGATACGCATGTGATGAGCGAGGATTGGAGCAAGCGCGAGCGCGATATTCATGACATCATCATCCGCAACGTGCGTGCGTATTCCAACCACCGTTTCCTCATCCGTCTGCTTTCGATCAATACGCATATCTACAACGTGGTCATTGACGGCGTGGTGGACACCTCGCCCGAGAGCGTGAGTTACCGCGGTATCCTGATCGGCGACAAGGACATTGCGTATGGCAACAACCTGCCCGACGGTATCCGAAACGTAACCATCTCCAACGTCATTTATAACAGCGATCGCTACGCCGTACACGTCAAGGCGTATATCAAGGATAGTAGCATCACGAACGTCATCAGCACCCGTTCCGCGCAGCCCGCGATCTTTATCGACCGCGAGAACGGCCTTGAAAACGTGAAAATTTCCAATATTGTTGCCCCCGAGGGAGTGGCCACGCTTCAACAACTTTAATAGAAAACGCGCGCCCGCGAGAAATCGTCGGCGCGTGTTTTTTGCGCGAAAAAAGTTTTTGGAAACCTCTTGACAATCAATACTATGCGTGGTATAGTATTGTGTGAAAGGGGGTATCGGCATGGATATTCAATTAAAGCGCGGTCTTTTGGAAGTTTGCGTACTGGCTGCCATCAAGAACGAGGAATCCTACGGATACCGCATCATCAAGGATATAGCACCGTTTGTTGAAATTTCGGAGTCAACGCTCTACCCGATCCTGCGCCGCCTGGAGGCGGGCGAGCTGCTTACTGTGCGCTCTGCCGAGCACAACGGACGCTTGCGCAAATACTATAAGATCACGGAAGCGGGGCGCGAGCGCCTTGGCGAGTTTGCACGGGAGTGGAGCGAAATCATGGCGATCTATCAATTTGTGACGAAGGAGGGGAAAGCGGATGAACAAGTGTGATTTTTTAACGCGGCTGGCGCTGGAGCTGAAGGGCTTGCCCCAAGAGGATGCCGAGCGCTGGCTGGAATATTATAAAGAAATGCTGGAGGACCGTATCGAGGATGGCGTGAGCGAGCAGGAGGCGGTCGCCTCTCTTGGCGCCCCGCGTGATATCGCCAAGGAGATCCTGGCGCAAACGCCGTTTACAAGACTGATCAAAAACAAGGTAAGACCGAAGCGCAAGCTGTTGGTATGGGAGATCCTTCTTATTTGCATTGGTGCCCCCATCTGGATGTCGATCGCCATTTCCTTGGTGGCGGTGATCCTTTCTGTGTTCCTATCCCTTTGGGCGTGCATCGTTTCGATCTGGGCAACCGAGCTGGCGCTTGGTGTCAGCGGTATTGCGCTGGTGATCGGCGCGTTCCTGTTGATCGGATCGGGTGCTGTGTACCAAGGACTGTTGCTGCTTGGCGGCGGGCTTGTCTGCGCGGGACTTTCCTATTTCGGATTTTTCCTTTGCAAATGGCTCACCGTGCTTCTTGCGAAGCTGTGCAAGCTTTTTGCGCTGTTTGTGAAGTCGTTGTTCGTGGCAAAGGAGGGTAAGAAATGAGAAGGAGAATTTTTTGGATCGTGGCTCTTGTCGTTATTCTTGCAGGTCTTGCCCTGATCGCGGGCGTGCTTTTTGCGATCAAATTTGATTTTCGTAAGCTGAACACACAGACATTTGCGCGCGAGCGACGCGTGTTGGAGGGTGAGTTCTCCGAGATCGAGATCCGCACGGACGCCTTTGACGTGAGGATCCTGCCGATGAGCGGCGAGGACGGCGCCGAGGCCTATTTGCCGTATAGCGAAAAGGTCTTGCATACGCTTACCGTACAGGACGGCAAGCTGTTGATCGAGGTGGAAGATACCCGCGCATGGTATGAAAAATGGAGCTTTAACACCTCTAAGCGGGAGGAAAACAGCGTTTTGGAGCTGCGCATTCCGCACGCCTGTTACGACAAGCTGACGGTCAAGGTGAAAAGCGGTGACGTTCTGGCGGACGGCCAGACAGATGAGGGTGACGCCCTTTGTTTCGGTAGCGTTGATCTGAGCGCCAACAGCGGTGATGTGGAATTCCGCGCAAGCGCCACGGAGAATGTCCGTTTGCAAACAAGCACCGGTAATATTACGGTCGGCGGTGTCAAGAACGTGCCGATCCTTGCCCATGCAACCACCGGAGATATTTCCGTGATCGGCTGCGAGCTGACAAGCGCAGAATTGACGCTTTCCACGGGTGAGGTGATGCTTGCCGGTGTCAATTTTATCGGTGAGGGTATTCTTTTGATCGAGGTCAGCAGCGGTGATATTTCTATGCAAAACGTGAAGGCACAGCGCATAGAACTCAAAACCACTACGGGAGAGATCGAGATGAAGGCGGTAACGGTTGCGGGCGAGCTGCGTGCCGAGACCACTACGGGCGATATTGAGATCGAGCGCTCAGATGCGGGGAGCTTGTATTTGAAAAGCACCACGGGCGATGTGGACGCCGAGCTGATAAGTGGCAAGATGTTCCATGTGGAAACCACAAGCGGAGAGAAGGAATATCCCGCCTCTGATCGCGACGGCGGCGTTTGTGAGGTCAAAACGACCAGCGGTGACGTAGAGATCGTCGTGCTGGCAAGATAAAGAAAAAGGAGAGCGAACGCTCTCCTTTTTCTTTTATAGCTTCCCAAATCCTGCAAGCACGCCGCCCTCGGCAAGCGTGAGCGTGGCGAAGCTGGGGTGTGCATCAGGGGACTGCCCAAGACTGCCGGGACAGACGACAAGAAGCGGCTTTCCCAGCACCGTGTTGCCAAATTTCGTGCCAACGGGGTAGGTTTTTTCGAGCGGAATGTGCGTATGTCCGTGCAAAAGCACGTCTGCGCCCGCCGCCGCGGCGTTCTCGATTGCCGTGTCAAGTGAGAGCTTCACGCCCTGTAAATGCCCGTGTGTCAGATAGACGGTGTAGCCTGCGATCTGCTCTACGCGTACGGGCGGTGCGTCCTCGCGCGCCGTCCAATCGCAATTGCCGCACACCGCGCGCAGCGTGGTGTCAGCGGGGAGGACGTTCAGGTCGCGCAGGCCGTCACCAAGGAAGAATACGCCGTCCGGCTTGGCGCGGCGAAATGCCTCTAATAACAGATCCGCGCGTCCGTGTGTATCGGAGCATACCAAAAACGTCAGCGGCATATCTCGATCAGCTCCTTGGGAGATTTGGTAAAGTTGCGGATGCTGCCGTCCGCGTTGACGGCAATCAGATCCTCGATGCGGCAGCCGTACTTGCCCATCAGGTAGATGCCCGGCTCGCAGGACACCACGTGACCGGGGGTGAGGAGCGAGGAGGCGGGGGCGCGGAAGGATACGGAGGGGGCCTCGTGCACGTCAAGCCCCACGCCGTGGCCGAGCGAGTGGCCGAAGCAGCCCTCGTAGCCCGCACCGTGAATAATATCGCGCGCAACCTTGTCAAGGGCGGCACAGCCCACGCCGCCCGCTGCTGCGGCAAGTGCCGCCTTTTGTGCCGCGAGTACGGTTTCGTACAGCCGCTTTTGCTCGGCGTCCGCACGGCCGATCATCACTGTGCGCGTCATGTCCGCGCAATATCCCCCATAACGGGCGCCGAAATCCATGGTAAGGAAGCCGTTTTCCAGGGTGTGATCACGCGGCACGCCGTGGGGCAGCGCGCTGGCCGTTCCCGATACCGCGATGGTCTGGAAAGCGGCGGCCTCGGCACCGTGCTTGCGCATAAAGACCTCGATCTCCAACGCGATCTCGCGCTCGGTTCTATCCTTGCGGATAAAGTCCAGAATGTGGGTGAATGCGGCGTCGGTGATCTCCTGCGCCGTGTGGATGGCGGCAAGCTCCGCTTCGTCCTTGTAAAGGCGCAGCTCCTTTAAGATGGCAGATGCGCCGCTTAGCGGTTTCAGTGTGGGAAATTGCTCGGCAAGGCGCGCTTGCAGGGCGAGCGTGAGGTGGTTTTCCTCTACAAGAAGTGTGGTCGCGCCGTGGGCCTCCATGCGTTTGCCGATTTCGGAAAATGCACCCGTTTCGGGGGATAATACCTCAAATTCGCCGGAGCACGCCTTCTCGGCCGCTTCCAGATAGCGGAAATCGGTCAGCAGATACGCCACGTCGGGGAAGACGAGCAAATACCCGTCCTCAAAGGGAAAGTGCGAGAGATAAAATTGGTTTTGCTGCGAGGTGATCAGCGCGGCCTCTGCCTTGCCGCAAAGCTCCTTTTGAAACGCTTGCAGATGTGTCATTCGTTACCTCCAAAATCCAGCCATTCGGACAAAATGGCGTTGCTTACCTGCATGCCGCGCGCGGTAAACGCCACACGGGTGCTGTCGTTTTGTAAAAATCCGCCCTTCGTAAGCGGGGTGAGATCTCCGTAGCACTTTTCAAAGGAAGTGCCGAAGCGGTGCAAGAAATCCGCCTTATCCACACCTTCGGTAAGGCGCATACGCAGCATCACGTATTCGTCGCGCGCCTCTGTATCCTCCACCTTGTGGCGAGAGGTGAAAAGTGCATCGAAATCGCCCTTTTGCGCGGCGGCGAGATACGCCCCAGTATCTGCGGGCGTTTCAAAGCGCACGCCCCCGAAAAAGGAGTGCGCCGCAGGGCCGAAGCCGAGGTATTCCTCGCCCAGCCAGTAGCGCAGATTGTGCCTAGAACGGCACCCGTCCTTGGCGTAATTGCTGATCTCATAGCGCTCGTACCCGTGTGCGGGGAGAAAGCTTTCTACCAGCTCTGCCATCTCCGCTTCCTCGTCCTCGTTTGGCAGGGGGAGCGTGTCGCGCATTCTGCCGAACGGCGTGCCGTCCTCTACGCGAAGCCCGTAGGCAGAGATGTGCTCGGGGGAGAGCGCACAAAGCGTTTCCAGCGTTTCGCGGAAGCTTTCCACAGTCTGCTCGGGAATACCGAACATCAGATCGGCGCTGATGTTTTTAAATCCTGCACGGCGGGCAGCGGCAAAGGTGCTTTCAAAATCCGCGAAGGAGTGCAAGCGCCCAAGGCACTTCAATTCGTTTTCGTGTACGCTTTGCAATCCGATGCTCAGGCGGTTGACGCCTGCATGCAAAAGTCCCTCAAAAAGCCCGTCCGTGTTCGTGACGGGGTTGCACTCGGAGGTGATCTCCGCATCGGGCAAAACGTTAAAACAGGCCCTGACGGTGTCTAAAATCTGCGAAAAATCGGCGGGGGAGAGCAGCGTCGGCGTGCCACCGCCAAGGTACACGGTGTCTACCGTATATGCGCGCGCCTTGGGCGCCACTGCGCGCAGATGTGCACAAAGTGCCTGTACGTACGCGTCGCGGGTCTTGGCGTTCGCGGGTGCGGAGCAAAAGTCACAGTAGTTGCACTTTTGCAGGCAAAACGGGATATGCAGATAAAGTCCAAGCGCTTTCATCGACCTTGCTCCTTTCTTTTTGTGTAAAAGCTTTTGAAGGGGGTATGGGGGTGCCCTTTTGCAAAAGGCACCCCCATAATTCTGCTTTAATTGTCGTCGTCCAATTTAAGCACAGCCATGAATGCCTCGGGCGATACCTGCACCGAGCCGAGCTGGCGCATCTTCTTCTTACCCTCTTTCTGCTTTTCCAGCAGCTTTTTCTTACGGGTAATAACAGCTCCGTAGCACTTGGCAAGCACGTCCTTGCGCATCGCCTTTACGGTCTCGCGCGCGATGATCTTCGCGCCGATGGCGGCCTGGATCGGGATCTCGAACATCTGGCGCGGAATGTTGTCCTTCAACTTTTCCGCAATGCGGCGGGCGCGGGCGTAGGCCTTTTCCTCGTGTACGATGAAGGAAAGCGCGTCCACCTGCTCGCCGTTGAGCAGGAAGTCCAGCTTCGCCAGCTTGCTTGGCTGATATCCCTCAATCTCATAGTCCAGGGACGCGTAGCCGCGAGAACGGCTTTTGAGCGCGTCAAAGAAATCGTAAATGATCTCGTTAAGGGGCAGACGGTAGTGCAGCTCCACGCGGTTGGTGTCCAGATATTTCATATCAATGAACTCGCCGCGGCGATCCTGGCACAGGTCCATCAGTCCGCCCACGTAATCGGTGGGCGTGATGATAGATGCCTTCACGATCGGCTCTGCGGCCACGTCGATCTCGGCGGGCTCGGGGTAGTTAGAGGGGTTGTCGATGCGCACCATCGAGCCGTCGCGCATCGTGATCTCGTAAATAACGCTGGGGGCGGTGGTGATCAGATCAAGGTTGAACTCTCGCTCCAATCTCTCCTCGATGATCTCCATATGCAAAAGACCAAGGAAGCCGCAACGGTAACCAAAGCCAAGCGCAATGGAGGTTTCGGGCTCAAAGGAGAGCGCCGCGTCGTTGAGCTGTAATTTTTCCAGTGCATCGCGCAGATCGCCGTATTTCGATCCGTCTGCGGGGTAAATGCCCGCATACACCATCGGCTGTACCGCCTTGAAGCCGGGCAGGGGCTCGGCGGCGGGGTTGTTTACCAGCGTGACGGTATCACCCACGCGGGTGTCGCCCACACTCTTGATAGAGGCGGTGATATAGCCAACCTCTCCCGCGGAAATGCTTTCGCACTTCTGCAAGCCGAAGGGGGACATCACGCCCACGTCCACCACGTCAAACTCGCGGCCCGTGTGCATCAGCTTGATGCGGTCGCCCGCACGGAGCGAGCCGTCCACCACGCGCACGTAAACCACAACGCCAAGGTAGCTGTCGTAGTAGCTGTCGAAGATCAACGCCTTCAAGGGGGCGTTCTCGTCACCGCTCGGCGCGGGAATATCGCGCACCACGGCCTCCAATACGTCGGGAATATTCAGGCCGACCTTGGCGGAAACGGCGGGGCAATCCTCGGCGGGAATGCCGATCACGTCCTCCACCTCGCGGCGCGTGCCCTCAATATCGGCAGAGGGCAGGTCGATCTTGTTGATAACGGGCAGAATTTCAAGTCCCGCATCCACGGCGAGATAGGCGTTGGCCAGCGTTTGTGCCTCAATGCCCTGCGTGGCGTCCACAACAAGCAGCGCGCCCTCGCAGGCGTTCAGCGAGCGGGATACCTCGTAGTTAAAGTCCACGTGGCCGGGGGTATCGATCAGGTTAAGGACGTAGTCCTCTCCGTCCTTGGCCTTGTATTGCAATCTGACGGCGCGCGCCTTGATGGTGATGCCGCGCTCGCGTTCCAGATCCATATTGTCCAGCAGCTGCTCCTCCATCTCGCGCTGGGACACGGTCTGCGTGGCTTCCAGCAATCTGTCGGCAAGGGTCGACTTGCCGTGGTCGATATGGGCGATGATCGAGAAGTTGCGGATATGTTGGCGGTTAGTTCCCATAATTACCTCATCACATAAACTTATTCAACATATATTATAACGAAAATCCCGAAAAATCTCAATGCTTTTTGCGCAAAAAATCAAAAAAATCCCGCGCGCCCGCGTGAGATAGCAAAAAATGACTGAAAAACACCTAAAAATGACTTGTCAAGGCGCTCTTTATGTCTTATAATGGAAGCAGAAGTTCCACAGCGCCACGGCGCGGAAAGGATTTTGTATGAAAAGATGTGTGATCGTTGGTTACGGCGGAATGGGCAGCTGGCACGTGCGTCATATTTTGGAGCGCGGCGTGGTGGAGCTGGCGGGAATTTATGATATCAAGAAGGAGCGCGTGGATCTGGCAATTGAGCGCGGCATTTACGCCTATCCCTCCTTTGAGGCGGTGCTTGCAGATCAAAGCGTGGATCTCATCACCATCGCTACGCCCAACGAATGGCACAAGCCCCTTGCCATCGCGGCCTTGCGCGCGGGAAAGCACGTCATTTCGGAAAAGCCGGTCACGCTTTCCTCTGCGGATCTTTTGGAGATCTGCACCGTGGCAAACGAGTGCGGCAAGCTGTTCACGGCGCATCAGAACCGCCGTTGGGACTGCGATTATCGCATGATCCGCGAGGTCTATCACAGTGGCAAGATCGGTCGCGTGACCTGCGTGGAGTCCCGCTATCACGGCTCGCGCGGCATTCCCGGTGACTGGCGCGGCAAAAAGGAGCACGGCGGCGGCATGATCTTTGACTGGGGCATTCACCTCATTGATCAGGCGTTCGGCATCGTGGACGACCGCAAGCTGGAACGCGTGTACTGCAAGTGTGACCACATCACCAATACCGAGGTGGACGACGGCTTTAAGCTGGATCTGTATTTTGAGGGGGATCTGACCTTCCGCATCGAGGTCTGCACCACCAACTTTATTTCCTTGCCCCGCTTCTACATCGCGGGCGTGAACGGCACGGGCTGTGTGAACGATTGGAAGGACGATTGCCGTTTGGTGCTTTGCCGCAGCTGGGAGGACAAGGACGTGGCTCCCGTGGTCACGGCGGCGGGATTTACCAAAACGATGGCACCCCGTGATGAAAAAACGACCTATGAGGAATTCATCAAGCGTCCCGATACCGACGTGCATGAATTCTATATGAATTTCGCAGACGCCATCGACGGAAAATGCGCCCAGTACGTCACGCACAAGCAGCTGATGCGCTCGATGCGCGTGATGGAGGCCGCGTTCCGCTCGGACGAGATCGGCGCCCCCGTGGCGTTCGAGGATATCGAAACCGAGGCAAGAAAGTTTTGATATTGTGCCAAAGCCGCCCCACGGGGCGGCTTTTTGTGTCGCGGTTGTTATTTTGTAGGGCGGGGCTTGCTCCTCCCAACGTCCTCTTGACACCGCGCGCAGGATATTGTATAATAATAGAAATTCGAAAAAAAGGGGGGACGTATATGGGTAAAACGGCAAAAGGCGGCATTTTTCTCGCCATTTTGGCGGCGGCTTTGTACGCACTGAACTCTCCTTTTTCCAAGATCCTGCTTGACTATATGCCCCCCACCCTGATGGCGGGCTTCCTTTATCTCGGCGCCGGTGTCGGAATGCTTGGCATCGCCCTTGTGCGCCGCGCGCAAAGAGCCGATAGGGTGGAGGCCCCCCTCACGCGCGCGGATCTGCCCTACACGCTTACGATGATCGCGCTGGACATCGCCGCGCCCATCTTTCTTTTGATGGGGCTTGCCGCCACCACCGCCGCGAACGCGTCATTGCTCAATAATTTCGAAATCGTGGCAACGGCGCTGATCGCTCTTGCCGTGTTCCGCGAGCGCATCAGCCCGCGTCTGTGGCTTGGCATTTTGTTCGTCACCCTCTCCTGTGCGTTCCTCACGGTCGAGGATCTTGGCAGCTTGCAATTTTCCTTCGGCTCGCTTTTCGTGTTGCTTGCCTGTGTGTGCTGGGGCGTGGAGAACAACTGTACGCGCCGTCTTTCAGACAAGGATCCGCTGGTGATCGTGCTGCTCAAAGGCGTTTTCTCGGGGCTTGGCTCTGTGATCATCGGCCTGGTGCTGGGCGAGCGCATCACGGCCTTATGGAGCATTTTCGCCGTGCTTGCCGTTGGCTTTGTGGCGTATGGACTTAGCATCTTTTTCTACGTGCGCGCGCAACGAGCGCTCGGTGCGGCGCGCACCAGCGCCTACTATGCCGTTGCGCCCTTCATCGGTACGCTGCTCTCGCTTCTTATCTTCCGCGAGCTGCCGCGTTACACTTATTTCGTGGCACTGGGGCTCATGCTTGTGGGTGTGTTCCTGTGCGCCTCAGACGAGCCGCTATTCAAGAAAAAAGAAAAAAACACCCCGTAATGGGGTGTTTTTTATTACGCCTTGGGGATATCCCACAGACCTTCGTCCAAGTAACACTTGATGGTGTCCTCCAACCAAAAGTCAAATTCGATGTCGGGGAAGCGCGTCTGGTATTCCTTCATTTTCAAATACGGCTCGCGACCGTCGCCTGCGTCGTGCCAGATGTCGGCAAAGACGAAATCAAAGTTGCCTGCCATATCCTCCTCGGCAAAGGCATACGCGTCCTTTTGTACCAGACGGATCTTATCCTTGCAGGGGATCTGCGGCAGCACGTGCGTGCGGAACAGATCCAGTACCTCGCCCGAAATATCCACCACGGTGACGCTTTCCACCTCGGGTTTCATCGCTGCGTGGTAGGTGAAGTAGCCAAGCCCCATGCCGAAGGTCAGCACGCGCCCCTTGGCCTTGCCGATGGCGGGCCAGGTCGTCACCATCTCGTTGGGTTGAAGCGTCATCCACTCGCGGCCGTTTTCAAGCACGGCGGGGAAGGGATACTTTTCGGTGAAAAAGGCGATCTGCGGCAACATTCTCCCGTCGGGCAGCACCTTGAAATCGCGGCAGACAAAGGGCTCAAAGGGGGCAAGAAATTCCTCCTTGAACGCCCATTTCCCGCGCACGTCCGTGGGGATCTTGATGTTTTTGAAGTAGGCGTCGTTTGTATACAGTGCGGGGGACTGCTCCTCGATCGAGGGGAGCAGCCAGTAGCGGAAGAAGATGCGGTCCGCGCCCGCTGCGTCCAGATCAAAGTAGGCGGCAAGGCAGTTGGCGAACGCCTCTGCCAGAGAAATGCCGCAATCCTTGGCCAGCGGCTCTATCAGCTCAGCGTCCAGGGCTCTGGGGGATAAATTCATGTAAAGCGAGTACAGCTGCGCGAGGCGCGTGTTGTAAACTCGTACCGTTTCGGGGGATATTCCAAAAATGGGTTCCATTTTAACTCCTTTATCTCATCAAGATCGCGCGGATGCGGTCGATCGTTTCGGCGCGAACGCCGCAATCCAAAAGGAAGGCCTCTACCTGTGCGGAGATCGGCTTTCCGGGGGCAAAGGTGCTCAACGTGTTCAGAAAATCGCGGTAGTAATCGCCGTTGCGGCTACGCATACTGTCCACGGCGCCCTCGGCCACGGCGGCACCGTAGTTGGAAAGCCCCGTCAATTCATAATCAAGGTGGATGTCGTCCTCGTCCTCGCCGCAAATGGCGCGCAGGAAGAACGCAACAAGCCCCGTGCGATCTGCGCCGCCCATGCAGTGCATATAGATCGGATAGGCGTTTTCGTCGGCGTATAGCTCCATAATGCGGCGAATGCCCTCGCGGCTTTCCGGTTTCAGAATGCTGGCGTATCCGAAGTAGGGGATAACGTGTAGCTTGACGCCCGTTCCCGCCGCGCTGTGGCGGTAATTTTTCTCCGCGCTGCTCGCGCGCAGATCCAGCTCGGTCTTGATGCCAAGCTGCTCGCAGAAGGTGCGCTTCCCCATATCGGTGATGATGAAATTGCGGTCAATATCCGTGCCGCGGTAGGCAAGCCCCTGCTTGATCTTTTCACTGCCCATGTCGCGCGAGTTTATTGCGCCGTCAATGCGGATAAAGCGGGGATAATCCTTTGTGGTGCGGAAGGTGTGTACCTCGCCGCCGTTTACGCGGTGATAGTAGGTGGTATCCGCCTTCAAATTGATCGCTTCATAGTAGCCGTTTTTGAATTGGATGGGGAACGGTACGAGAAAATCGGGGTCCTCGGACAGCTCAAATTTCTTGGCATCGGGGAAATAGAAGCGCACGCCGCGCGGGAAGGAATGCTCTTTGCCGTTTTCTTTTACCTTTTTCAAGGCGGCAAGCGCGCGATCGCTGCCCATGGTTCGGATGCTTTGAATGACCGCTTTTTGTAAGGCCGTTTGCACGCAGATCGTCTCGCCGTCTGCGGGGGTGATCATTTCGGCCTCCAAGTCGAACTCGTGGTGCGATATACCTCCCTGCGGAAGGGAAAATTCCCAATCGCCGACGCGAAGCGTGGCGATCGATCCGGCGGGGAGATCAACGGTAAGGGATACCGTATCCCCTTTTCTTTCATAGGAAACGGACACGCGGCCTTTTTTCACCGTGCGCCAGCCCGACACGCGGGAAAGCTGCGAGGTGAATACGGGTGCGATGACCAGATGCTCGCCGTTGCGCGTTTGATACTGACGGATGCCGAGCAGATAGTCGTAAAGGTGGGAAACGCTTGCGCCGAACATCGGGTGATTGTGCGAGCGGTCGCGCCAGGAGCTTGGCCAATGCTCAAAAAGCGTGGTCGCACCGCGTGCGCGCATTTGCGCCCAGGTGTGCGTCTTTTTCGAGGTCATCAGCTTCACGGCAAGCTCACCGGCACCCCGCTCGAAAAGCAGGCGCAACAAAAGCTCCGTACCGAAAATGCCCGTGTCAAATTCGCCAAGATCTTCATAGTAGCAAAGCAGATTTTTCCACGTGCGCTCGTCACCAAGCCCCAGGTCCAACGCATAGGCGTTCGCGCCTTGCACACCGCCGAAGAAGTTGCCGTCCCAGGTATTAAAGTAGGCGGCCTTGATGGCGGCCTTTTTGTTTTCAATGCGCGCGGCGAACAGGGCGATATCCTCGTCCTTGCCCATCATTTTCGCAATTTCAATGGCACGTGTCAGAGATTTGATGTAAAAATAGGTGTTTACAAAGGGTGCGGGCAGCACCACGGAGGTGGGGCAGCACCACTCGCCAAGGCACCACTCGCCGGGCTTGTCAGAGGTAACCAGCTCGCGCGCGGAGTGTGCTTCCAGATAGTCGAAATAGCGGCACATATTGGGATAATATTTCGTAAGCACAGATGTGTCGCCAAAGTGGGAATAGAATTGCCAGGGAATTTCTACCGCGCCAGAGCCAAATCCGCCGGGGCCGCCGCCCGAGTGTGTGTAGGGGGCGGTATTCTGGATATGCCCAGAGATGCTATCCTGTGCGTCCGCGATGTCCTGTATCCACTTGCGGTAAAATGCCTTGGTGTCCAGCATCTTCATCGCGGCACGGCAGGCCAGATGTCCGTCGCCGATATAGCCGCGGCGCTCGATGTGAGGGCAATCCGAGGCGATACCCGCGTGCATATTGGCGCGCTGGGTGTTCAAAAACGCCTCGTGCAGCCAGTTGAGATCCTCGTTGTCGCAGTTGAAATCCGAGGTGCGCGCCACACGCGTGTAGGCGCTTTGCACGCAGGAGGGGGTGGCGGGGCCCTCTACCGTGAAATAGCGGAAGCCAAACCAGTTGAAAAGGGCGTGCGCTTGTTTTTTCTCGCCATTGCACGTGCAGATAAACTCCTGCTTGTGGGTGAATTTGGGGTCAAGATCGCCATTGGCGTCCAGCTCCTCGCCCATTACAACGCGCACCGTTTCGCCACTTTTTCCAAAAAGTTGCAGTACGGGCCAGCCGCTTGTGTTCTTGCCGCAATCATAGATGCGTGCCGTGTCGCTTTCCTTTACAAGCGTGATGGGCAGCGTTTCCATCACTGCATCGGCGGGGCAATCGGAAAATTCGTATTTGGTCTTGGGAGCGCGCACGGAAACGGCGTTTTCCCATACCGTTTCGGCACATTCTGCCAAAACGGGGTTGGGTTTTGTATGATCCTGGATCTCAAAGCGGTCAAAGCGATAGCCGGTGACGAAGCTTTTGGCGATCTGGTCCTCGGTGGAGGAGGTAAAATCAAAATCGCCTGCGTCGCTCTCGCCAAACACGCGCCAGATGGCCTTGGGATCGCCGTATTTCTTCTCGCTTTTCTTGATGTTCTGCTCAAAGGTGTACCAGCCGCCGCCAAAGTGAATGGTGACGGTGTTCTCGCCCTCCCTGAGCAGCGCGGTCACGTCATATTCGGGGACGTAGGTGCGGAAATCCGACAGCTTTTCGTTTGTGGGGAAGTTTTCTCGCGGCTCGTATTCGCTGCAAAGGGGCAGGAAAAGATCCTCACCCACGCGCACGCCGTTGATATAACAATGGAAAAAGCCAAGCCCCAGCACACGCAAGGTCGCCCTTTTCACCGCGCGCAGCGAAAAACGCCCGCGCAGGACGAAAATATCCGTATTTTTACATTCCTTGGCGCCAAGCCAAACGGCACGGCCAAACATTTCCTGCTGCGTCATATCATACGCTCCTTTTGATCTGATACTCCCATTATAACACAAAAAATGGGTGGGAACAACGGATTTTTGCAAAAAAGCAGAATCGTTATCTTGAAAAAGAAAATTGCAACCGACCAAGTAATCAAATGTGCCAAAAAACGAGCCGAATTTGTTAAGTTTTTCACATACTTGCCGAAAAAGTTTGAATTTGGACACCTTATTTTGAAAAATAGTCACAAATCTTCCCGAGCCCTTGCGCGCGCACGCATATATGTGGTATAGTGTAAAATGGAGAGAAAGTGGGGTGAGGATCGGTGTCCAAGTTATGCACTTCCTATATCCAACGTCATCTGGGGCAAACCGCTTGCGTTTTTGAGGAGGTTACCTCCACCAACGCGATACTGAAAGAGTACGCCAAGCAAGGCGCGCCCGCGTTTACCTGCGTGGTAGCCGCCGCACAAAGTGCGGGGCGGGGCAGGGGAGATCACACCTTCTATTCCCCCAAGGGAACTGGTGTTTATTTCAGCGTTTTGCTGCGTCCCGCGCGCGGATTTGCACCCGCGGATATCACCGCCACGGCTGCCGTTGCCGCGTGTGAGGCAATCGAAAGCATCGCCGACGTGCGGGCCGAGATCAAATGGCTCAACGATATCTATATCGGCGGCAAAAAGGTGGCGGGCATTCTTGCAGAGTGCGTTTTCGTGGGGGACAGCCCCGCGGTGATCCTTGGCATCGGCGTCAATCTGTTGCCCCCGAAGCAGGGCTTCCCGCAGGAGATCGCATCTCGCGCGGGTACGGTGCTGGAAGGCGGCAAGCAGCGCTTTTTGCGCGAGCGGACAGTGATCGCCTTGTTCCAACACCTGGAAAAGCATCTGCGCCACACAGCGGGCGTTTACAGCGCCTACCGCCAGCGCTCTTTCCTGCTTGGCAAGCAGGTGATGTTTGAGGGAATGCGGGCAACCGTGCGGGATATTCTGCCGGATTTCCGTCTGGTGCTTACCTTGGCAGATGGCACGGAGCGCTTGCTGGATAGCGGCGAGGTTTCGCTTTCCGATGACAAAATAGTGCAATAATTGTGATGTGATTTGCCAATATTGTTATTTACTTTGAAACAAATAATATGTTACAATAAACGAAATGCTGCAAAAAAGGAGTTGAAACGAACATGAATAATGCAGTAACGCTTTTGACGCAGGATCCTTCCGTGTGGATGGTAGCAGGTCTTGGCATTGCCGTGGTCTTTGTGGGACTTATTGCTATCGTAGGTCTTGTGTGGGCCATGAACAAGCTGTGTGACCGCTTTTTGAAAAAGCCCGCCGCACCCGCTGCTGTACCCGCTGCACCCGTGACGAACGCACCGATCGAGAACCGCTCGGAGATCGTGGCCGCCGTGTGTGCCGCCGTTGCCGAGGAGGAGGGCGTGGATATTTCCGCGCTGCGCGTTGTATCCTTCAAAAAACTTTGATCAAAATTTAAGAGGTGAATATTATGAAAGCTTACAGAGTTACCGTGAATGGAAACGTATACGAGATCACGCTTGAAGTGATCGACAAGGCCGATATCAAGGCCGCTCCCGCCCCTGCCGCTGCTCCTGCTGCCCCCGTGGCTGCTCCCGCTGCCGCAGGTGCTACCTCCATTACCGCGCCGATGCCCGGCACGATCTTGAAGGTGAACGTGCAAAACGGCAGTGCCGTGAAGAAGGGCGACGTGCTGATGGTATTGGAGGCCATGAAGATGGAAAACGAGATCATGGCTCCCGCTGACGGCACCGTGGCGTCCGTAAATGTGGCACAGGGTGCATCTGTTGAGGCAGGCGCCGTGCTTTGCACGATGGCGTAAGGTGATCTTCTATGGTTGACGCAATTCTGAACTTTTTGCAGCAGACCGGCTTCTATCAGTTCTTTACGATCGACAACGGTTGGAAGAACGTGATCATGATCGCCATCGCCTGCGTGCTTTGCTATCTGGCAATCGTGAAAAAGTTTGAGCCGCTGCTCCTTTTGCCCATCGCAATCGGCATGCTGCTCACAAACCTTCCCGGCCTTGGTATTTTCCACGAGGCATATTTTGCGGGCGGCCACGTCCATTGGGCAGAGCTTGCCGCCGATCCCGGTCTTATCGACATTCTGTATCTGGGCGTTAAGCTTGGCATTTATCCCTGTATCATCTTTATCGGCGTAGGCGCGATGACCGACTTCGGCCCGCTTCTTGCCAATCCCAAAAGCTTGATCCTCGGCGCTGCCGCACAGATCGGCATTTTCGCCACCGTGCTTGGCGTTATGGGCGTCAGCGGTATCGCGGGCGCTGCCGGCTGGGAGGGCTTGATGTTTACCTTGAAGGAGGCCGCCTCCATCGGTATCATCGGCGGTGCGGACGGCCCCACGGCTATTTATACCACTGCGTTGCTTGCCCCCTCGCTGCTTGGCCCTATTGCCGTGGCGGCGTATTCCTACATGGCGCTTGTTCCTGTGATCCAGCCCCCCATTATGCGTGCGCTGACCACCAAGGAGGAGCGTGCGATCCGCATGGACGCCCTTCGCCCTGTTTCCAAGACGCAGAAGATCCTGTTCCCCATCGTGGTAACCATCTTCGTGTCCCTGATCGTTCCCAGCGCAGGCGTGCTTGTGGGCTGCCTCATGTTCGGTAACCTGCTCAAAGAGTGCGGCGTGACCGAGCGTCTTTCCAAGACTGTACAAAACGAGCTGATGAACATCGTCACGGTGTTCCTTGGCATTTCCGTGGGTGCTACCGCTACGGCGGCCACCTTCTTAAGCGGCAGAACCCTGATCATCATTTTCATGGGCGTAGTCGCATTCGGCGTAGCGACCGCTTGCGGTGTGCTGATTGCCAAGCTGATGAACGTATTTTTGCCCGAGGGCAAGAAGATCAACCCCCTCATTGGCTCTGCGGGCGTTTCCGCCGTGCCGATGGCAGCACGTGTATCCCAAAAGGTCGGACAGGAGGAGAACCCCGACAACTTCCTTCTGATGCACGCGATGGGCCCCAACGTAGCAGGCGTTATCGGCTCTGCTATTGCCGCAGGCTTCCTGATTGCCCTGCTTGGCTGATAAGAGGAGTAAAGTATGAAAAAGGTTTATATTACCGATACGATTTTGCGTGACGCGCACCAGTCGCAGGCCGCCACCAGAATGCGTCTTGCCGACATGCTTCCCGCGCTGGAAGCGTTGGATCAGGCGGGCTACTGGTCGCTGGAATGCTGGGGCGGCGCTACGTTTGATGCGTGCATGCGCTTCCTTGGCGAAGACCCCTGGGAGAGATTGCGCACGCTGAAAAGGGCGATGCCCAACACCCGCTTGCAGATGCTTCTGCGCGGGCAGAATTTGCTTGGCTATAAGCATTATGCCGATGACGTGGTGGATCTTTTCGTGAAAAAGAGCATCGAGAACGGCATTGGTGTGGTGCGTATCTTTGACGCACTCAACGACGTACGCAACATGGAGGCCGCGATGCGCGCCACCAAGAAGTACGGCGGACATTGTGAGGCTGCGATCAGCTATACCGTAAGCCCCGTGCATAACGAGGAGTATTTCGTAAAGCTTGCCAAGGAGCTGGAAAACAAGGGTGCAGATACCATCTGTATCAAGGATATGGCGAACCTGCTGCTGCCCTACGACGCGTATTCGCTTGTAACGGCACTGAAAAAGGAGATCTCTGTGCCGATCCACCTGCACACCCACAATACCACGGGTACGGGTGATATGACCTACCTGATGGCGATCCAGGCGGGTGTGGATATCGTGGATACTGCGCTTTCCCCGATGGCAAACGGTACCGCTCAGCCCGCAACCGAGGCGCTTGTTGCGACCTTGCAGGGTACCGAGTACGATACCGGTATCGACCTCAACCGTCTTTCCGACATTGCTGCGCATTTCCGCAAGGTTGCCGATAAGATGAAGGCGGAGGGCACACTGGACCCCAAGGTGCTCAACGTTGACCCCAACACGCTGCTTTACCAGGTGCCGGGTGGTATGCTTTCCAACCTGATCTCTCAGTTGAAGCAGGCCAAGGCCGAGGATAAGTACTATGACGTGCTGGCCGAGGTGCCGCGCGTGCGCGAGGATTTCGGTTATCCTCCTCTTGTTACTCCCACCAGCCAGATCGTTGGCAGCCAGGCCGTGCTGAACGTGCTTTCCGGCGAGCGCTATAAGATGGTCACCAAGGAAAGCAAGGGGCTTCTGCGCGGTGAATACGGACTTGTGCCGGGTACGGTGAACGAGGACGTGCGTAAGAAGGCCATCGGCGACGCCGAGATCATCACCTGCCGTCCTGCCGATCTGCTTGAACCCGAGGTAGAGAAGTACCGCAGTGAATATAAGGATCTGACCAAGTCGGACGAGGACGTGCTCAGCTGCGCGCTCTTCCCGCAGGTTGCTCCCAAGTTCCTTGCAGAGCGCGATAAGCCCGCTCCCACCGAGCCCGCTGTGCGTGAGCTTTTTGTTGAGGATCTCGGCAATTAATGAAAAAAGGCACCCAACGGGTGCCTTTTTTCATGCTTTATTCGGGTTTGGTTTCCAGCTTCAACGGGAAATCGCCGAGCTTGTCGACCTTAAATCCGTTTTTCTTGTATTCCTCGTAATCAAACGCCTCCAACTCGTCAATGGCAAGCTTATGGAACTCGTAAAAGTTCTTCCACCACTCGTAGCCCGTGCCGAGATCGGCATTCAGATACGCGTCTGCAATATCGCAGCCCATTGCGGGAGCGACGTAGAATGCGCCCATTGCCAGCACGTTGACGCCGTTGCCTGTGATGGCGCGCAGCGCCGCAGGAACGCTCTCAACCACGCCTGCGTGGACGTGGGGACACTTGGACGCCGCGATATGAATGCCCATACCCGTGCCGCAGAATAAGAGCGCGCGCTCAAACTCACCCTCCGAGATCATCGCACCCACGCGAAGTCCCACGCGGTGGAACATCAGGTCGGTGTCATTCGGGTCGGAATCCGCCTTCACGCCCATATCCGTGATCTCCCAGCCCTTGGCACGCAGATGCGCGCAAACCGCCTCTTTGAGGGGGTAGCCGGCAAAGTCAGCACCAACAACTAATTGCTTATCCTTGATCATTTTCATAAGATACCTCCCATGCGCCACCGGCGCGTTTTTTGTGATATAGCGGTGAAAACTCACCCGTTTGGCCACTTTTTACTTTTTTTGCCCGTAGTAGGCGTTTGCGCCGTGCTTGCGCCAGTAGTGCTTGTCAAGCAGCTCCTGATCCACCGCAGGGGCAGTGGGATTGAGCGCGAGGGTGATGGACGCCATCTTGGCGACCTCCTCCAACGTGACGGCGTTTTCCACCGCCTTTTCGGCGGTCTTGCCCCACGTAAACACGCCGTGGTTCTTGACCAGCACGCCGGGGATCTCCTCTACACAGTCGGCAACCGTTTCGGCGATCACCTTGCCCGTATGATGCTCGTACTGATCGGCAATTTCCTCAGACGTGAGCGAGCGCGAGCAGGGAATGGCGCCGTAAAACGCATCTGCGTGCGTGGTGCCGAGCGCGGGGATATCGCGCCCCGCTTGCGCGAAAGCGGTGGCGTAGGTGGAGTGCGTATGCACGATGCCGCCGATCGCGGGGAATTCATTATAAAGATACAAGTGCGTGGGCAGGTCACTGGAAGGGTTGTAATCACCCTCGACCACGTTGCCCGCCAGGTCGACCACGACCATATCCTCGGCACGCATCGTGTCGTAGGATACGCCGCTGGGCTTGATGACCACAAGGCCGCTTTCCGCGTCCTTTGCGGATACGTTGCCCCAGGTCAGCACGACAAGCCCGTGCCTCACAAGAGCCAGATTTTGCTCTAATACGCGTTGTTTCAATGCTTCTAACATCTTTTGTACCTCGCAAAAGGATTTCTGTGTTTATTGTATCATAAATAAGTGTACAGTGCAAGTAGAAAACGCAAAAAAGCCCGAAGCAATCATGCTTCGGGCTTTTGATCAGATGACAAATTGCAGCACAAGGAAGGAGGCGTAGATGCCAAGCAAAGAGATGCCCTGCCAGCGCGCCAGCTTGTTGCGAAGGAGCACGGGGAGCGTCAGGATCAGCATGACACCAAGCGCTACGGGAAGATCAATGATCAGCGAGGAGTTGATGCCCGCAATCGTGCCGGAAACGGGGAGCAGGAAGGGATTGATAGCGATCGCGGCGCCGCTGACCAGCACCAGGTTGAACAGATTGGCGCCCACGATGTTGCCAAGCGAGAGCGATCCGTGTCCCTTGATCAGGGACGTGATGGCGGTGACCAGCTCGGGCAGGGAGGTGCCGAGCGCTACGATGGTAAGGGCGATGACCTTTTCCGACATGCCGCATTTTTCTGCGATGATGATGGCGTTATCCACCAGCAGATCAGCGCCGATAGCGATCAGCGCCGCACCGATCACCAGCAGAATGATGTTTTTGAGCAACGGGGCGCTGTTTTCCTGCTCGTCGGGCTCGCCCGCGGGGGCGACCTCCAGGGAGGCGGGAGCGTTCTTCATGCGAAGCACGGTAAGGGTCATATATACCACAAAAAGGGCCAGCAGGGCAAAGCCGATCCAGCGGGGGAATTCGCCAAGCACATAGGAGCCGACGGCGTAAAGTGCCATTGCTCCGAAGAAAAAGCTGACGGGGAAGATCAGCGTTTTGCCGGCGGCGGGGGCGGGCTTGACCGCGATGGTGACGGCGGCGATCAGGGCGGTGTTGCAGATGATCGAGCCGATCGCGTTGCCGTAAGCGATCGAGCCGCTGCCTTGCAGAGCAGCACCTGCCGATACCATGACCTCAGGCAGGGTAGTGCCGATCGAAACGACGGTGGCACCGATCAGGATCTCGGGAAGATGAAAGCGTCTGGCGATGCCCGTAGCACCGTCCACGAACCAGTCGCCGCCCTTGATCAGCGCAACAAGGCCGAGGGCAAGCAACAGAATGGGAATAAGCATAGAAATCTCCTTTTGGGATAAGTTGTCATACAAGAAAGTATTATAGCATAAATGGAAGAAAAAAACAAGAGAGGAATTGTAAAGAAAGAGGCGCAATAGCAAAAGGCACCCCGTGTTTCTCTCCACAGACATCGTGGATCGCGCAAACGCATAGCGTTTGCTTGTACTGTTGCGGTGCCCGATCGCGCTTCCCACAAGCTGTAAAAAGACTCGAACTATACTCCCGCTCGCCCAAGCGCCCTTGGCGCTTGGCACTGCGTGCTATGTTGCGCCTTCACCGCAACGCTCGCGGCGCAGTCGTTCGAGGCTCTCCGCGCCAACAAAAAAGGCACCCCGTGTTTCTCTCTGCAGAGATCGCGGATCGCGCAAACGCTGTGCGTTTGCTTGCACTACTTGCACCACCACGCAAGTGTGGTAGAAAGAAGGCAATCCTTCTTTCGGTGCCCGCATCGCACTTCCTTTGCTTGCGCGCAGTCGCGCTCTGCGACCGCGGCCACTCGCTCGCCTTCCTCTCCCTGCCCCCGGCAGCGGTCGGCTCGCTCCCTCACGCGCCGTCCCGGCGCTTGCGCGAGTTTCTCCTCTCCGACAACGGAAAAAGGGCACACCCCACAAGGAGTATGCCCTTTTCTGGCGGAGAAGGAGAGACTCGAACTCTCGCGCCGGGTTTAGTCCGACCTACGCCCTTAGCAGGGGCGCCTCGTCACCAACTTGAGTACTTCTCCATACATCAAGCGCAAGCTTGCCGTTTACAAAACTTGCATAAAACATTATACCGCATCGCAAGGGATTTGTCAAGCCCTTTTTTTAAAATAGATCAATAAAAAATGATTGCGCACGCGCGAAAAATGTGATATAATAAAGAAAATAGCAAAGGGAGGACTTGCCATGCTTCTTTTTTACATTCGCCACGGCGATCCTGTTTACGAGCCCGATCAGCTTACCCCCCTGGGACACCGCCAGGCAGAATCCATCGCCAAGCGTCTTGCACTCTTTGGCATTGACGAGGTCTATGCTTCCACCTCCAACCGTGCCATGCAAACAGCACAGCCGCTGTGCGAGCTTTTGCACAAGAAGCTCAACACGCTGGACTTTTTGCACGAGGACCACGTAGAGCCCCTGCGCCTTAGAGAAGAGGGAAAAAAGCCGATCTGGATCTGGACTCACCCCTATTACAGCCAGCTGTTTGCGCGTCGCGATGTGCGCGAAATGGGGGATAAGTGGTATACGCACCCCGAGTTTGAGAAATTCCATTTCGAAAACGTGCTTCTGCCCATTCAGACGGAAATGGACAAGTTTTTTGCTGCGCTTGGATACGAGCATGACAGCGATCTCGGCCTTTACCGCGTGACCGAGCGCCATCACGAAAAGCGTATTGCGATCTTCGCGCACGAGAATATGGGCAAGGTCTTTATGAGCCATCTGCTGGACGTTCCTTACCCCTACTACACCGCGCATTTTGAGATGAAGCACGCAGGCGTTACCGTGATCCGCTTTGACGATGGAGCCAGCGCCCCCGGCGATACCGAGCCGCGCGAATACGCCCGCGCCCGTGTGTTGACGCTTTCCAACGACGGACACTTGTTCCGCGACGGCTTGCCCTTGGTACACAGCAGTGCGCGTATCCGTGACCGTTACTGATAAAAAAGAGGACGCCATGCGTCCTCTTTTTTATGCCTTTGCGGCAAGATATGCGTTTTGCATATACAGCGCGTCCTCGGATTGCGTGCCGTCCGACTCGCAGATGATACGGGGGCAAAGATCGTCGCGCATCAGCGCTTCGGCCAAGGGCTCGAAAACGGGGCCGTACACGCCGTCCTCAAAGGTCAGGTGCTTCTTTTCGCCCGCGCTCGTATACTCGATCTTAGAGAAATGGCAATGCATATAGCGCGCCTTTTCGTCGCCGAGCGCTTCTGCGATCTGATGGAATACGCGGCGGTAGCTATCCGTATCGGGGAAAAGACCACCCTGCTCGCGTGCGTTCATGTGACCGAAATCTACCACGGGGTACAGGTGCGGATCCATCGCGCACAGCTCAATGACCTCCTCTAAGGTGCCGAGCTGGTTGATCTTTCCCATCGTTTCAAGTCCCAGATGGATAGAGGTGTCACCCACCTCCTGCAAGGTGCGGTAAAGCGTGTCCTTGGCAAGCTCCACGGCCTCGCGGCGGGAGATCTTGGCGGCGCTGCCCGTGTGAATGACGATGGTGTCAGCACCAAGGTGCGCAGCAGCGGTGAGTGAGTCCTTGATATAGGTGATGCTTTTGAGGCGCTTTTCCTCCTCTATGCCGGAAAGCGAGATGAAGTAGGGGGTGTGCAGCGACATTTCAACGCCGTGCTTTTTGGCCTCCTCGCCAATCGCCTGTAAGGTGGCGGCGGTGGCGCGCAGGCCGTTGCCTGCCTCGAATTCGTAGGCACCAAGACCGATCTTTGCCAGAAATTCGGGGGCCTGCGTGGTGGATTTATAGCCCGCGGCATAAAAGCTTTCGCTGTTGCCTCCGGGGCCGAAAACGGCTGTTTTTCTCATGCTTGTTCTTCTCCTTTGGTGGGAACGTGCTCCTTGGTCAGGGGGCTGCCAAGGCGGATATCGGGGGCGTCCGGATTGCGCTTGTAATAGCGGCGCAGCACGCCCTTTTCAAAATAACGCTTGATGCGCGTGATGAGATTGGTCTTGTCCTTGATCGGGGGCAGGAGAATGGTGCGAATGCCCATCATGCGGCCAAAGAGAACGTCGGTGAACACCTGGTCGCCCATAATGGCCGTGTTTTTCTTGTTGCCGCCGAGCATTTTCATGATCTTGCGACCGCGGAAGGGAAGGGGCTTGCAGGCGTTATAGCGAGAGGGCTGATGCAGGGAGGCGTTGAAGCGCTCCATGCGCGACTTATGGTTGTTGGATACCAGCGCGGTTCTAATGCCCGCGGCGGCCATGCCTTCAAGCCATGCGGCGATCTTTTCGTCGGGATCCGGCTGCTCGTAAGGGGCCAGGGTGTTGTCAATATCCAAAAGAAGCACGTCAATGCCGTTTTCTTTCAGAAAGTCGGGGGTGAGGTCGCGATAGCACATTACGGTGTAGTTCGGTTGTAAAAAGGGCATAGCACACCCCTCCTTTGGCTCGATATCTCTTTTATTTTATCATATTTCTTGGTCCCACGCAAGGGAATTGTGCTTTTTTTGAGAAAAAATAAAAAAAATTCGTTTCCCCTATTGACAAATAGGATCAAATATGTTATTATTTTAGGGTAGTTTTGGAAAAGCACCACAAGCGGGTGTAGTTCAATGGTAGAATTCCAGCCTTCCAAGCTGGCCGCGTGGGTTCGATTCCCATCACCCGCTCCATTGATGCGCCTTTAGCTCAGCTGGATAGAGCAACTGCCTTCTAAGCAGTAGGTCGGGGGTTCGAGCCCCTCAAGGCGCGCCATTCTACGAAATTTCATATGGTGAGTGTAGCTCAGTTGGTTAGAGCGCCAGGTTGTGGCCCTGGAGGTCGTGGGTTCGACTCCCATCACCCACCCCATACGCAAAAGGCACCCAAACGGGTGCCTTTTTTGCGTATGGGACGGGGTGATGGATGGACAAAAGAACCCTGAAAGCGCCTGATGGCTAAGGAACTTTTGTTGAAGTGTTGCGCGCTTTCCATCTCGCGGAACGCGAGATAAGTCGACATCCCATCACCCACTTGCAACGATTTTGAAATTTGCGAAAAATGCAAAAGGCACCCAAACGGGTGCCTTTTTTGCGTATGGGACGGGGTGATGGATGGAGAAAAGAACCCTGAAAGCGCCTGATGGCTAAGGAAATTTTGTTGAGGCGCGGCGCGCTTTCCATCTGACGCGAGTGCATATTATAAATAATAAGAAAAACGCACCGAGAAAATCTCGGTGCGTTTTTTTGTATGAATTACTGGATCTCCTTGATCAGGCCAAGTACCAGCAGCTCTTCATCAGACTTTGCGTCGGGAATGTAGTTAGCAGCGGTGTACTTGGGGTTGGCTTCGAGTTGAAGTTCGGCAGCCATCTTCTCAATCAGCTCCAAGCCCCACTTGATGCTGCGCTTAGAGGTCAGGCGCAGGCAGCAGGGAACGGTGTCGTACTTCTTGGATTCGCTTTCGTCGGAAACGTTGTACTTGGTGTCGCCCAGGGCCTTGGGATCCAGTGCCAGGTACAGGCACAACGTCTTACCGCGAACAGCAAACTTGGCAAGCTGGGTGCGGCCGGACATGATGGATTCGTAGCTCCAACTGATGCGGGCGGTTACCTTCTTATAGGAAAGCAGTGCGTTCTTCAAGGTGTTGTAGCGCTCCTGAACCTCGTCGGGAGAAAGAACGATACGAGCCATGAAGGACTTTTTGTAGTTCGAGTAGCTGGTGGTCTTGCCTTCGGCATTGACTACGGGAACGCTGACCAGCACGTTGGGAAGGCGAGGCGCCTTGGGAGCGGGCTCGGCCTCGACGTCAGCAACCTCAACGGCAGGAGCGTCATCAACCTCTGCTACGATCTCTTCAATAGCAAGGTCTTCTTCAAGCGTTTCCTCAGCAGCGGCGCGGGCTGCGGCCTTGGCCTTTGCGGCCTCCAAGGCATCGCGCTGTGCGTCGGTCAGCTCGGGCTCTGCTGCGTCCTCGTTGGACTTGTGCTTGGCGGCCTTCTTAGCTTCCTTTTCGGCCTTCTTGGCTTCCTTGGCGGCTTTCTTTACGGCCTTCTTATCATATTGGGGGATCTGAGGAGCGCGGGTCTTCTCAGCGGCGGGAGCTTCCTCAACAGCGGGAGCTTCCT
Source organism: Eubacteriales bacterium (assembly GCA_045632185.1). Lineage (GTDB taxonomy): Bacteria > Bacillota > Clostridia > Oscillospirales > CAG-272 > Firm-07. The sequence goes on along the minus strand of JAZQWF010000090.1, from coordinate 3,490 downwards.
CAACAACGGGAGCTTCCTCAGCAACGGGAGCTTCCTCAACAACGGGAGCTTCCTCAACAACGGGAGCCTCCTCAACAACGGGAGCCTCCTCTACAACAGGAGCTTCCTCAACAGCGGGAGCTTCCTCAGCAGCAGGAGCTTCCTCGGCAACGGGAGCCTCCTCAGCAACGGGAGCTTCCTCTACAACAGGAGCTTCCTCGACAGCAGGAGCTTCCTCAACAACGGGAGCCTCCTCAACAACGGGAACTTCCTCAGCAGCAGGAGCTTCCTCAACAGCGGGAGCTTCCTCAGCAACGGGAGCTTCCTCTACAACAGGAGCTTCCTCAACAACAGGAGCTTCCTCAACAACAGGAGCTTCCTCAACAACAGGAGCTTCCTCGGCAACAGGAGCTTCCTCGGCAACGGGAGCTTCCTCTACAACAGGAGCTTCCTCGGCAACAGGAGCTTCCTCAGCAACGGGAGCTGCCTTGGCAGCCTTCTTAGCTTCCTTAGCGGCTTTCTTCTTGCCTGCCTTGGATGCTGCAAACTCTGCTTCCTTTCTGGCTGCGAATTCAGGATCGGTAGCCAGACGCTTCTTGTATTCGGCGGTAGCGACCTTTACCTTCTTCTTCGTGCTTGCCATCGCAATGATGAAGAACACGATGGTTGCCAGCAGAATAACAGCGGCACCTGCAAGCAGAAGGCGGGGCATATCGCCCATGTTAGCCATGAAGGGGAGAATAGCGGGAATGGTGAAGAAATGCATCTTCTTGATCTTCTTCTTTGCACGGACGATGTAAAGGATCATGATCGTCACGAAGAACAGGATCACTGCAAGAGCAACGACACCGATCTGGTATGCGAAGTAGGAGTCCTCAGAGAAGATGACCTGATCGCCAAGCTTCTGAGCGGTGAAATAGCCGCGATCCACAAAGTCAAAGCTGTCAGCATTGCCGCCAAGCATCAGAACCGCACCGGGAGTGATGGGATCTTCTGCATAGTATACGGAAATGGTTTCGCCCGTGTAGAAAGCGGGCTCCTCAGCGCCGTCATGGCCGCAAAGCGTGCCGGAGGCGGTGAGCCAGATGCCCTTTTCCAGCTTGGGGGTGCCGGTGAGATAAAGCACGCCATTGCCGTTGTTGTATACGGCGTAATCGCAGTTGGAAGCGCCGAAGGTGCCGGATTGCAGAATGATATTGCCATCGGGAACCTCGTCTACCTCGTCGGTGCCCTCAACGGGAACGTCCAGCAGGGTGCCGCGCAGTTCAAGTGCGGGATAATCAATACCACGGATCGCGCCGGTCTTTGCCTCGGACGAGTCAATGATCGTTACGGTGCCGGTGGTCTGGATCAGGGGCGTGTGAGCCGTGATCTCGTAACCGTTAAGGTCAAAGGTGAAGGTGCCGCCGAAATCATAGCCTGCGGTGATGACCAGGTCGGATTTCAGAACAACGGTTGCGCCCTCACGCTTGGCGGCAGCTGCAAAAGCCTTGCCCAGAGTGTCGGACGAGCTGACGGTCTTGCCGTCAACAACTACGGTTGCCACGGTGGCATTGCTGGCGGAGGCCACAAGCCCAAGCACGGGGGTGAGGGCCAGAAGCGTGCACAGCACGAGTAAGCAGATAACAATTCTTCTTTTCATGATGTATCTCCCAACTTTTTTTTGGTAACATCCGAAACGCGGGAAATGGCAGTAATTGTTTCGAAATGTTTACGGAATAATTATAGCATATAAACGCGCGTATGGGAAGATTTTTAACTAAAAAAAATAAATTTTGTAACAACTATACAAAAAGACTTGCCTTTTTTGTTGCTTTTAGCAAAAGCTTCAAAATGCTCTAAATGCGCTGTTTTCGTACCGTTTGCGCACTTTTTGGCTTATTTACAGAAAAATGCCCCCTAACGGTGGGAGCATCTGTGAAAACGCGCATGCTCAAAGTAATACCGTTAAGGGGCGTTTTTTATGCGTTTTTTTGAAATCCGTGTAGAAATCCCGCTTGATCGGCCGCGCAGATATCTCCGCCGATCACGCGCCCGCGGCTGACCAGCAGGTTGGCAAGCACTGTGCCCTCGTACCCTTCATAGTTTGTGACACGGTAGGTGTAGTGCTGCACGGTGCGCCCGCTGTAAGTGCTGAGATCCAGCCCCTGCGCCCGCTGCATTTCGTTGTAGGCGCTGAACACCTTGTCAAAGCGCGCGGGGATCGCCACGGTGGTCTGCTCCGTGGGGGTGGGATCCACCTCCCAGCCAAACTGGGCTAAGAATGCTACGCCGTCCTGGGCGTCCTTTACGTTTTCAAAGGAGATGCTTGGCGTATCCTCTACGCTCTCTCCTGCTGCCGCCACGGGTTGCAGCTCCGGCACAAAGGCGACAAGCGCCACGATCAGCAGCAGTGCTACGCACACCACCCCGAAAAAGCGGACTGTTCCCGCACGCATGGAATAGACGAACATATTGATATCCTCCTTGGCAATTTTTCATTCTATCTATACGCGCGCGGGCGTGCGGATATGACAAAAAGAACGCACAACGCAAAAACGCACCGTGCATCTTGAAAGATACACGGTGCGCAAAAATGATATTCTTAATACTGTCTGCCCCAGACGACCATCTTCTTGGCGGGCTTGCCGCAGCAAACGCAAACGTCGGAAAGCTTCTCCTCGTTAAAGGGAATGCAGCGGGACTTCACGCCGCCGGTCTTTTCCTTGATGGCTTCCTCGCACGCGACGTCCTCGCACCACATGGCCTTGATGAAGCCGGGCTTGTTCTCGGCGATCTCCAAAAGCTCCTCCATATTGGTGGCAACGTGGGTCTTTTCTGCGAGGTTCTTGCGCACGCGGTCAACCAGCTCGCCGTAGACCTGTGCCAGCATGGCGTTGACCTCCTCGACAAGGTTGTCAAGCGAAACGAATTTCTTTTCGCGGGTCACGCGGCTGACAAGCACGCAGGTGTTGTTTTCAATATCGCGGGGGCCGATTTCAAGACGCATGGGAACGCCCTTCATCTCATACTGGCTGAACTTCCAGCCGGTGGACTGGGTATCGTCGTCATCAAGCTTGACACGCAGGCCCGCTGCCTTCAACTGATCGTAGAGCGCGTTGGCCTTGTCCAGAACGCCCTCCTTGTGCTGAGCAACAGGAATGATCACGACCTGGATGGGTGCGATGGCGGGGGGGAGGATCAGACCGTTGTCGTCACCGTGCGTCATGATGATGGCGCCGATCATACGGGTGGAAACGCCCCAGGAGGTCTGGTGCGGGTGTTTTTGTACGTTGTCACGTCCGGTAAAGGTAATGTCGAAGGCCTCGGCAAAGCCTGTGCCGAAGTAGTGGGTGGTTCCGCCCTGCAGAGCCACACCGTTGTGCATCATCGGCTCAATGGTATAGGTCTCCTCTGCGCCCGCAAACTTTTCCTTCTCGGTCTTGCGGCCGGTGTAGGCGGGGATCGCAAGCGATTCCGCATAGAAGTCCTCATAGACCTTCAGCATCTGCAACGTTTCCTGTCTTGCCTC
>JAZQWF010000089.1:0-13157 GCA_045632185.1 Eubacteriales bacterium | reverse complement strand
AAGATCGGCCAGGACTTCCCCACCGATCCCAAGGAGCAGCTGATGGGCGCCGTTAAGGCCGTATTCCGTTCTTGGGACAACCCCCGTGCAAACGTTTACCGCCGCGACAACGACATTCCCTACTCTTGGGGTACTGCCGTTAACGTACAGGCAATGGCATTCGGTAACATGGGCGACGACTGCGGCACCGGTGTTGCATTCACCCGTGACCCCGCAACCGGCGAGAAGAAGATGATGGGCGAGTTCCTTACCAACGCACAGGGTGAGGACGTAGTTGCAGGCGTTCGTACGCCCATGCCCATCGCTGAGATGGCTAACAAGTTCCCCGAGGCTTACAAGCAGTTCGTTGAGGTCTGCGGTATCCTTGAGAACCACTACCACGATATGCAGGACATGGAGTTCACCGTTGAGCACGGTAAGCTTTACATGCTCCAGACCCGTAACGGCAAGCGTACTGCTCAGGCAGCTCTGCAGATCGCTGTTGACCTCGTTGCTGAGGGTCACAAGACCGAGGCTGAGGCCGTTACCATGATCGATCCCCGTAACCTTGACACCCTGCTTCATCCCCAGTTCGATGCAAAGGCCCTGAAAGCCGCTAACCCCATCGGCAAGGGTCTGGGTGCTTCCCCCGGTGCTGCCTGCGGCCAGATCGTCTTCTCCGCTGAGGACGCTGAGGTATGGAACAACGCCGGCAAGAAGGTTATCCTTGTTCGTCTTGAAACCTCTCCCGAGGACATCACCGGTATGAAGGCTGCTCAGGGTATCCTGACCGTTCGTGGCGGTATGACCTCTCACGCAGCAGTTGTTGCTCGTGGTATGGGTAAGTGCTGCGTTTCCGGCTGTGGCGAGATCGCTATGGACGAGGAAAACAAGAAGTTCACCCTTGCAGGCAAGACCTACGCTGAGGGCGACTATATCTCTATCGACGGCTCCACCGGTAAGATCTACGACGGCATCATCGCAACCGTTGACGCTGAGATCTCCGGCAACTTCGGCACCATCATGGCATGGGCTGACAAGTTCCGCGAGTTGAAGGTTCGTACCAACGCTGACACGCCTGCTGACGCAAAGAAGGCACGCGAGCTTGGCGCTGAGGGTATCGGCCTTTGCCGCACCGAGCATATGTTCTTCGAGGCTGACCGTATCGCTGCATTCCGCGAGATGATCTGCTCCGACACCGCTGCTGAGCGCGAGACCGCTCTTGCAAAGATCCTTCCCTACCAGCAGGGCGACTTCGAGGCTCTTTACGAAGCTCTTGAGGGCACTCCCGTTTGCATCCGCTTCCTGGATCCCCCCCTCCACGAGTTCGTTCCCACCACTGAGGAAGAGATCGCTCTCCTTGCTAACACTCAGGGCAAGACCGTTGAGCAGATCAAGGCAATCATTTCCTCTCTGCACGAGTTCAACCCCATGATGGGTCACCGCGGCTGCCGTCTGGCTGTCACCTACCCCGAGATCGCTAAGATGCAGACCACCGCTGTCATCCGCGCTGCTATCAATGTTCAGAAGAAGCACGCTGACTGGAAGGTAGTTCCTGAGATCATGATCCCCCTGGTTGGCGACGTGAAGGAGCTTAAGTACGTGAAGGAAGTTGTGATCGCAACCGCTAACGCTGAGATCGCTGCTGCAGGCGTTGAGCTTGCATACGAGGTTGGTACCATGATCGAGATTCCTCGCGCATGCCTCACCGCTGACGAGATCGCTCAGAACGCTGACTTCTTCTGCTTCGGCACCAACGACCTTACTCAGATGACCTACGGCTTCTCCCGTGACGATGCAGGCAAGTTCCTGAACGCTTACTACGATGCCAAGATCTTCGAGAACGATCCCTTCGCTAAGCTCGACCAGACCGGTGTGGGCAAGCTGATGGATATGGCTGTGAAGATGGGCCGCGAGAACAACAAGAAGCTGCACGTTGGTATCTGCGGCGAGCACGGTGGCGACCCCACATCCGTGGAATTCTGCCACAAGCTTGGCCTTGACTACGTGTCCTGCTCTCCCTTCCGTGTACCGATCGCTCGTCTGGCTGCTGCTCAGGCCGCTATCGCTGCTAAGAAGTAATTTAAAGCAAAATCAAACACCCACCGCCACGGCGGTGGGTGTTTTTCTATACAAAGAAAGAAAAAGCGTGGGAAGCTTTCAAAAGCTTCCCCCGCACCCTTTTGGCATAAAACTATTTTAATTTTTACTCAAAACAATTCTGCTTGCTGTGGGGCAGATTGCCCTGCAAGCTGCCGTTCTCGCCGTTGGCGAGAACATTTAACGATCTTTGATTGCGTCAACGGGCTTCTTGTGCGCAATGCGGTAAACCGGCAAGAAGGAAGCGAGGACGGAAACGACCACGCTGATGCCAAGCATCAAAGCGACCTGCATAGCACCAAAGCTCAGAAGCGTAATGTTGATACCAGAGCTTCTCATATAGTTGTTCAACAGGATCACCGTCGTGATGGAGGCGGCAGTTGCCAACAGGAAGTTGATGATGGCGATGATAAATGCCTCGCTGAAGAAGATCTTGAACACGTCGGAGGATCTTGCACCCACGGCACGCAGGATGCCGATCTCGCGCTTCTTGTAGGAGATCGAGGTGGAGATAAAGTTCATCAACAGGAACGAGGAGAATACGGCAAGGCCAAGACCGAGCCAAACGAATACCTGCGCCAGGATCTCGATCATCTCGTTGAAGCTGCCCAGCGTATACATAACGGCATTCTGCATTTCGAACAAAAGGTCGGTGGTTTCAGGATCAGCGTAGGAAAGTTCAACCAGCTTTCGAACGGCATCGGCGCTGGCATCGGAGATAGGAGCCAGTGCAAATGCCCAGATGCCGTTCTCGTGCTCGGCGCGATCCTCGGTATAATCGGGAACGTACACGTCCTCGTAGACCTCCGCGTTCGCCTCGCGCCAGGTGTTATACTCGTTGAAAATGCGCTCACTTACTACCATACCGCCATAACCCTCGACATAGTAGAAGCCCACGATCTTCAAATCGCTCCAATCCTTATAGGTGGAGCTGCTCTCGCCGCTATTAGACATGCTCTCCAGCTTGAAGGTAAGGTCGCTGCCGAAGTAACCGAGCAGCTCGTCTGCGGTCATACCGGTGATGGATACGTACATGCTCAGAACGCTCATATGCATTTCCATAGGCACGATCTCAAAGAAGGTGCTGCCATTGCCAACCTCCCGGTACAGGCCATCGATCATTTCGTTCAGACGCTCCCCGTCGGTCTTAGCCTTCCAGACGCTGGGCTGAATGGGATCGTCCTTATAGCGATTGCGGTATCTGCTTACGAAATCACTATCTGTCTGCGCCTCTAAGTGGTAACCATTCTCCACCACCAGATTGGCCACGTACATCTGACAGAACGCATTTTCCACCGTAAAATAATTCAACTCGCCGTAGTACAGCAAATCGACAACATATTTCGCGCCCTCTGCACTCATATTGGCGGGGCGTTCCATGCCGAAGGAGGCCATCAGGCCCGTCTGCACGGTTTGATTGCCAAGGATCACTGCCTCAGCCTCTTCCCTGTCACCGCCAAGCGAAGTCAAAAACGCGCTGATCGCCGCTTCATACACGTTGGCATTGCCGTTGCTCGTATACTCGTTGTACGCGGTTGCGCAATCGGGGAATGCCGCGATAAAGGCATTACCGAATGCCGTTGTATCCATAGCGGTTTCCTTGTTGTCGGGCAGGAATTCGCCCAATCGTTCAATGGGCAGCAGGATCTCATCCTCTGCCAGCGCGGTCTTGGGCGTGCCCGTGATCCAAACTACGTCCTCTCCAAATCTGCTGAGCGCAGAGGAGCTGCTGACGAAATTCACACCGGTCACACGAACGTCGGTATCACCCTCAATCTCAGGCGCACGGTAAATATAGAAGCCAAGCTGCTGATTGCCGGCATTCATATACACGTTGTAGTCGTTGCCAGAACCGCCGCCGTAATCTCGCATCTCCATGTAAGGCGTCAGGGCGTCAATGTCCTCCTGCAAGGTGAAGCCCAGGGCGTGGAAGCCGAAGTTCACCTCGTAGGCAACCTCCTCTGCAAGGAACATATCCATCAGAGTGGTTTCCTGCTGTACGCTCGCCTGCTGCTGATGCTGGCTCTGCGTCTGATCCAGAGGCAACAAATTGGCGTATCTGTCGTAATCGAAATTGGTGTTTATAACACCCACGATCTTGAACTTGACGGGGGTAGGCACCGTCTGCCAGCCGATCTGCTCGATGGTAACAGTCTTACCGATGATGTCGTTGGCACTGCCGTCGGCGTTCATCGTCAGAGAGCCCGCCTGCACCGTGATGGAACCGTCAGTGAAGCCGTACTGGTTGAACTGGCGGTACAGGAACTCGGTAATGACAATCTCACCCTTCTTTTGAGGGAATTCACCTCTCAATTCATATTCGGCGGGCAGCTGATCGCGGCCGATGCTCACCAAACCGGAAAGCTTACCCGTGTATACGGTATCGGAAGAGTAGTTGCTCATCAGATGGGTCATCTTAAAGCCGGCGCTATCCCTATTCCAACGGTCGGAATAGGCCTGGCCGGTGAATACGGGGACGAAATTAAGACCCGTCTGCTGCTTCAACCAGTCAATATCGTCGGCATTAAGACCCTGGCCGTCGTGGGTGGTGTAGCTATCACCGTCGTCCCAAGTGGTGGTGCGGCGCACGCCAAGCGTAACCGCCGCGCTGCGGATCTGGCTGTCGATAATAGAATTCGTTGCGGCACTCACCTTTTCATAGGCGGCAAGGCTGCTGGAAAGGCCGAACATCGCAAAGGAGATGAAGGAAAGCAGGATCGCCATCGCCAGACGGAACTTTTTATGCTTCAAGCTGGAGGAGCCCATCTTGACCGCGTTCTTCATCGGCAAGCGGGAGCGGATAAACTTGCTTTCGCCCTTCTCGTATTTCTTGATCTTTACATCTTTTTCAGGAACAGTTCCCTCGAAAACGGTGGTAGCGCCGTCCTTGGAAATGCCCGCGGCGGAGCGCAGCTCCTCGTTCACGCGGCCATCACCCGAAAGCAGCACGTCACCCTTCGCCTTTGCCAGGTACGCGTTGATCATTTCCAGATCCTTTGCAGTCAGGGTATATCCGCTTTCAATGCGCAGAATGTTATCGTTGATACGATGCACGCCATCGCTGATCTGCTCGGCCCTGTGCTCGTGCTTGGTCACGTCCTCGATGATGCGGCCGTCAGCCAGCTCCACGATACGGTCGGCATAGCGCTCGGCAAAGTCGCGGTCGTGGGATACGATCAGCACCAGCTTCGTCTTGGAAAGCTCTTTGAGCGTGTCAAAGATCTGCTTACCCGTGTTGCTGTCCAGTGCGCCCGTGGGCTCGTCTGCCATGATGATCTCCGGCTCCTTGACAAGGGCTCTCGCGATAGCCACGCGCTGCTTCTGACCGCCGGAAAGCTCGTTGGGCTTACGCTTCGCGTAATTGAGCAGATCGACCTGCGCAAGAATACCGTTCACGGCCTCGTCAGAGGCCTTTTTGCCTTGCAGCTCCAAGGCAAGCGCGATATTGGCGCCTACGGTGAAATCATCCAGTACGTTGTATTCCTGGAAGATAAAGCCGATAAAGGTGTTGCGGTACGCGTCAAAATCAGAGCCGGCAAAATCCTCTGAGGATTTGCCCTTGATGATGAACTCGCCGCTGTCGTAGCTGTCAAGGCCGCCCATGACGTTAAGCAGGGTGGACTTACCACTACCCGATTTACCGAGGATAAAGACCATTCCGTTCTCGGGGAATTGGATGCTGACGTTGTCAAGCGCCTTGACCTCCTCACCCGTTTTGGAGCGGTACACCTTGGTTATGTTGCGAATTTCCAACATAATCTTGTTCTCCTTTCCCTAATCGTCTGTATATATTAAACGATTATTTGTTTTATTATACACATAACTTGGTAATATTGCAATAGGGAGCGCAAAAAAAGTACCCCAAGACTTTGGTCTTGGGGTACTTCTGCTTTGCGTCAAGCCGCTTTCGCGGAGCAACGAAAGCCGAACTTCCCCGTTCGCAAAAAAGCAAAGCGCCACAAGGCGCACCACAGAAAGCAAGGCGATGGCGTAGTAAATCTACGTCAAGCCGCTTTCGCGGAGCAACGAAGTGGCGCAAAGCTTTTTTGTGAACCATTACACGGTTTCGAAGCGGATCGTGTTTGTAGAGCCAGGACTATTCATCTGCGAAGCACCGGTGATGATCACCTTATCACCGCTTTGCAGGGAAAGCACCTGCTTGGCGATCTTGGTGGCGTGATAGAACAGCACCTCCTGCGAGGGGTACAGCTCGCACATCACGGGCATAACGCCCCAGGAAAGCGAGAGCTGATGGTAGGCCTTTTCGTCCACGGAAAGGCCCACGATATCCACGGGAGAGCGGAAACGGGACACCATACGTACGGTCTTGCCACTGACAGACGCCACCACAATGGCCTTGGCTTGCAGATCCATCGACATGCCGCATACGGTGTGCGAAATGGCGTCCATCTCGTTGCGAATGCGGAACTGCGTGTTGTAGAAGCGCTCGGTATAATCAATGCTTTTTTCTGCCTGTGCGGCAATACGGGACATCGTTTCTACGGTCAGCACGGGGTACTTGCCCGCAGCGGTCTCGCCGGAAAGCATAATGGCGCTGGTGCCGTCAAACACGGCGTTTGCCACGTCAGAGATCTCGGCACGGGTGGGACGGGGGTTGGAGATCATGGATTCCAGCATCTCGGTGGCGGTGATCACGCGCTTGCCCATCATGCGGCACTTGGTGATCAGGGCCTTCTGGATAGCGGGCAGCTCCTCAAAGGGGATCTCCACGCCCATATCGCCGCGGCCGATCATAATGCCCTCGCACTCGTCGCAGATCTCCTCAATATTTTCAATACCGGAGCGGTTCTCGATCTTGGCGATCAGGTTGATGCGGTTCGCACCGTTTGCCTGCAAAAAATCCTTGACGTCGCGGATATCCTGCGCGGTAGACACAAAGGAGCAAGCCACGTAGTCCACGTCCTGCGCGATGCCGAAAAGCAGATCCTTCTTATCCTGCTCGCTCAGGTACTGCTGCTTTAACACCTTGCCGGGGAAGCTCATGCTCTTGCGGTTGCTGATCACGCCGCCTGCGATCACGCGACAGATCACGTCGGTATCGGTCAGCTCCTCCACCTCAAAAATCAGCAAGCCGTTGTTCACCAGCACGCGGTCGCCGACCTGCAATTCTTGTGCAAGCTCCTTATAGCTGACGCTGACGCGGCTGGCATCACCCTCCACATCGTTCGCGGTAAAGGTAAATACGTCCCCCGCATTCAGGGTTTCCTTGCCGTTTTTGAAAAGACCGATACGGTACTCGGGGCCCTTGGTATCCAGCATGATCGCCAGCGGGCGGTTCAGCTCGCGGCGGATCTTTTTCAGCTTTTCGATAATTTCCAGGTGACTTTCATGCGTGCCGTGGGAAAAGTTCAATCTTGCCACGTTCATACCCGCATGACACATTTGAGCAAGGATCGCCTCGTCCTGACAGGCAGGGCCGATGGTGCATACGATCTTTGTCTTTCTCATTTCTCTTCCTCCGTATTCTTCTCGGGAAGCAGCAGCTGCTCTGTGCTTTTCTCGGTATTCTCAACAAGGCTCTCGGCAGAGGCCTTCTTGGCCGCCTTTGCCGCTTTCTTTTCCTTGCGCGCTTCCTCTCCCGCTTTTCTGTTAGTGGCCGTGATCCAGCCAAAGATCGCAGCCATCACCACAGAGGCAACCGCGATCACAAAAATGAACGTACGGTCGGACACGCTGGGGGCGATCACCTGCCATACGCCAATTGCGCAAAGCAGGATATAGCAAAGCAGCTTCCAAAGCGGAACGCGCTTTTTGGGATCCTCGTCCGCAGCGGAAAGGTAGGCATGCACCGTTTCCACGGCGCCGCGCAGCCACAGCGCAAGGCCCAGCACCGCGCAGACCTCCAACGAGGAGATCAGCGGGATCATAAACCATTCCATACAAATATGCGCCACAGCGGTCAAGCTGAGCAAAACGATCTCACCGATCGCAAACGCACGCAGCGTTCCCTTGTAGCGCACGCTCAGCGGGAAAAGCGCAAAGATCACGTACAGCGCAAGGGCAATCGCCGCCACCAGATGGATCAATCGCGCACCAATATGTAACCCACCTACATCAAAGCCGTCCAGAAACATCAGCACGGCCAAAACACTTAAAAGAATGCAGGTAATCAGGGTAAATATCCAATTTTTCATCAATTTTTGCATCACTCGGACCTCCAAAATTTATCTATCACTTTCACGGTAAGGCACCACGGCATTCCCCGTTTCGGGTACGGCGCCAAGCTTACGGATCAGGAAAAATACAGCGCCTGCCGCAAGCAACACCGCCACCGCCAGCAGCACGGGCAGATACAGCGCCAGCACACCCGTAGCAAAGGCACGCAGGGCGCTTGTGACCACGCGTTGCGCGCGCTCGTCAAGCAGAGCCAACAGCATCGCCGCCAAAAAGGCAAGCCCTGCATAGATCCCCACGCCGACAAGGCCGTCCAGAAGCTCCGAGAGGGACACGAACACGCCCATGCTGACAAGCAGCAAAAGAAGCCCGCCCACGATCTTCGGGAATACGCCCACCTCGGCCGAGAAAAACATTTTCGGGATCAGCCCCACGCCAACACGAAGATAGTCGGCAAAGCTGCCCGTATCTCCCAGCGCAGAAAGCTCCGCAAAGAACGCCTCCATCACGCCGCCAAAGCAGGCAAGAAAGATCACCATCACCGCCGCAAGGCCCAGCATCACGGGGCCCAGCGCGAAGAAGAAATTACCCAGCAGCGCGATGGGATTGCGGGGGTGGTAGGAATGCTCTACATATCCCATTTCGCCGTCCGGCGCGTGCAGATCCAGAAAGCGCACATCCTCCACGCGATGCCAGAAAAGCACCGCCATCACCACGTGCCCTGCCTCACGCAAAGGGGTGGAGAGCGCAAAGCTGCCAGTGAGGAACGCACGCCCCGAGTTCGTGCCGACAAGCTGTGCAAAAAGCTGGCGCAAGAACCACACGGCAAGCCCCAATACCACAAAGGGTGCGGCCGTGAAAAACAGTATTTGTAAGAAAAGGGAGAAAAAGTTTCCCATTTGACCTCCTTTTCCGTAAATTTATTTACGGAACACGTATTTAGTATACCACATTTTGGGCGCCGTGTCAACGCGTCCTTGACAAACTGCCCCGCACATGTTATAATATCGGCATAACTCCGTCAGACGGCCGCGCACTATCATGCCGAAAGGTAGTAGTGTGAGGAAAGTCCGGGCTTCACAGGGCAGGATAGCTGATAACGTCAGCCGCAGGTGACTGCCGGGAAAGTGCAACAGAAAGAAACCGCCCGCAAGGGTAAGGATGGAAAGGCGAGGTAAGAGCTCACCCACTCCTATGGTAACATAGGTTTGCTGTAAACCCTATCCGAAGCAACACCGCATGGGGGACGTTGGCCCGACACATTCCCCCGGGTGGCACGGGAGAGATCCCGAAGCGTGACGGTGACGCCACGCGAAGATTGATGGTCGTCCACGACAGAACCCGGCTTATCGGCGGAGTTATACCACAGTGTCCGCGGCACCCAGTGCCTTTATGCAAAAAGAACGGTCTACCCCACCCGTTTTGGGGGTAAACCGTTCTTTTTATTATCCAAGCGTGATCTTGTTGCTTTCGATATACGGCTTCCACGGGCGACCGCAGCGGTCGTATCCGTCCGTGCCGGCAGCGTCACGATAGGTCACGCCGTGCAGCATCTTGGTTTCACTTCCCTTGATGTCAATGGTCGTGCCGTCCAACTCAATGATGGCGTAAAGCGGGCTTTCGTTGACGATCAGGTGGTGAAGCTTCGTCACCTTCTCGTGCAGCTCGTCGGGGTAGCAATGGTGGCGCTTCTCGATCCAGTCACTGGACGCACCGTTGAGATCCAGATAGCACACGCCCTCCATCACGCGCAGATGATCGCGGTGATAATGGCCGTTCACGCACAGAATGACGCTGTGCTTCTTGCGCTTGTTGGCGGCGTTGATGATATCCAGCGCTGCCTTGCGGTTCTTCACGCCGTCCACGCGCTCCAAGCTCTGGTGGCTGACGATCACACAGGGGTAAGGAGAGGAGGCGATCGTCTTTTCCAGCCAGTCAAGCTGCTCTTGCGGGAACCAGTCGCGCTCGGGGTTATGCGCCAGCCAGTTTGCCAGAGAAAAATGCACGAATTCCGACCCGTCACGGTAGTAATTGGGGTTTAACACGATCACGCGATAGCCGTTCACGTCAAAATGATAATACTCGTTCGGCATGCCGTAAAGCGCGACCGTTTCCTCGTAAGAGGTGAACTCCGCATCGTGATTGCCCAGCACGTGATAGCTGGGAATGGGGGTATCCTTATACGCCTCCAAAAGCTCAGGGACGTCCTTGGCGCTATGGCAGAAGTCGCCTGCCTGAATGATGAAATCACAGCCCTCCTCAGCGGCACGCTGCTGCATCAGACGAATGCCCTCCACGCCGGAGCAAAGAAAGCGGGGGGGCTCATAGTGAAAGTCGGAAAATACCAAAAATTTCATACGTTTCTGTCCTTTTTAAAATTTATTCAACATCTCGTTGGTGGTGGCAAGAAGCTTATCTTCCAGCTCGCTGTCAAAGGGGGAGGTCACGACCTCGTAGGTTCCCGTGGCGTACGCCTCCTTGTCCGGAAAATAGCCGATGCCGCCGTTCGCCTGCATCAGGCAGAGCAAAAATTTATCCGGCGCTTGCTTGCGCATCTCGTACATATAAGAGGTAAAGGGCTCGCCGGGGAAGCCGATCATCGCCACCTTGCCAATGGCAAAAAGTGCAAGCGGCACGCGGTAGATCGCCGGACGCTCGGGCAGACCTGCGATGCAAGCCGCCTTGTAATAAATGATACCGGACGGCGTATATTCCTCCTGCTTGGCAGTCGCGTTCGAGCGATATTTTTCGGTAAAGACGCGGCACTCCTCAAAATATTCGATGCCGTCCAGATTGCTTTTCACGAACACGTCACGCATTTCGGCGTGCAGTGCGTCAAGCTCCTGCATCTCGACCGTGTTCCACATCTGCTCAACCGCGTCTGCGATGATGCGTCCCATCTTCTCGGAATGCTCGTATCCCCTGCCGCGCTCGTTCTTGGGCAAAAAGACATTGATATGGTTGGTGTCGCCCTGAAAGCCGGTCAAGGTCATGCACCAGGTGTCGGGGTTGCGCGCCTCGGTCATGCGGCGCACGAAGCCGGGCCAGTCGGCGGTGATATAGGAGCGCGCGATGACGTCGGGGTGCGTGCAGAAATTGACCAGCGCGATATCTCTTTTGCCCTCTCGCACAAAGCGCAGAAGGCGCACGTTGTTATCCGCCTCGCCAAGATAGCTGTCGTATTCCTCCATCTCGCAAAAGCCACTGTCACCGATGCTGCCGTCCTTCATACGGAAGCGTCGGATAAAGCTGATCGGCTCACTCGTTTCCTTGATGCCGACGCCAAGCCTTGCGTCGGTGAGATCTGCGATCGCCATTTGGCACACGTCACAGAACTTGCGTTCCAGCACGTCAATATAGGCAGTATCCTTTACGGTGTTGCCGTCCCCTGCGTTCAGGGTGATCGAGGTGTGCTGATGCAGGGGCTGGATCAGAATATGCTCGACGGGGATGTCCGTGCGCTCGGAGATCTTTTGACGGATCGCCGCCAGCTCCTTGATACCGGAGCTCATCGCGTCAAAGCCCACGATCAGCAGCGTCATTTGCTCATCGCGCAGCGCAAGGGCATTCAGCTCGATCGGGTCCCATACGCCCTTGACAAAGCGCGGGTGGAAATACCCCGCAAGCGGCGTACCGATGGGAGGCGTGATATCTAATCTTCCAAATCCTGCCTGCATCAGAAAACCCTCCTTAAAAGAAGCTCTTTAAGGGCATTATAATTCATTTTGGGGGCCAAGTCAATAGATGTAGACAAATTCAAAGAAAAAGTGGACGGATTTCTAATCCGTCCACTTTTTTATCAAAATTTATCCAGCATTTCCCCGGCTGCCGTGATACATTGCTCCTCCAATTCGGGAGTGAAAAGGGTATTGTTGACCTCGTATCCACCCTCGGCAAGTGCCTCGTCGGTGACCAGATACCCCTCGTTACCGTTTGCCATACAAACGCAAAACACCGTTTTATCTGTTGCCAGTGCCTCGGTCTTACGGGTGTAGTCGGTAAAGGGCTCACCGCCAAAGCCCACAAAGGCAATGTCGCCAAGCCCCAGCACCGTGACGGGCACGGTCTGATAAATGGGCGAGGTCGGCAGATGCGCGATGCGGCGCGTATAGGGGTGGTTGGGGCAAACGGGGATCTCGCCGCGCTCGTAGCTGTCGTAAAGCGCGCGGCACTCGTCAAAATGCTCTATGCCCTGCATATTGGTCTTGTTATACACAAGCTTGATGCCGCCGAAGATCTTTTCCTTCGTGTGTGGCGCGGTATGCTCCCACATCTCGCGCACAGTGTCGGCAATGACGCGACCCATATAGCGCGAATGGGGATAGCCGATCCCCTTAGGGAAGCGCTCGGCACCCGGCTTTAAAAAGTCTACGTGGTTACTGTCACCCTGACAGCCCACGATGCAAACACAATGCGTATCGGGGGTATCCGCCTCCACGAAACGGCGCACAAAGCCCGGCCAGTCGGCAGAGATACGCGTGCCGCCGATCACGTCGGCGTGGGTGGAAAAGCTGACCAGTGCAATATCCCTTTTGCCCTCGCGGTTGAAGCGCAGAAGACGCACGGCATTGTCCGATACGTCACAGCGGCGCACGGGCGTGCCGTACTTTTTGGTATCGGGATTGGTACGCACCGTGCCGTCTGCCATCAGGTAACGGCGCGTGAAGGAAAGGGGCGTGAGGGCATCCTTTTTGGCAGAGCCGAGCAAGCTCTCGCTCATATCCGCCACCGCCATCTGTGCCACGTCCTCGAATTTGCGGTAAAGCACGTCCAAAAACGCGGTATCCCCCATCGCAGGGACGGCGTTCATAAAGTCGCCCACGCGAAAGGAGGTGTGCTGATGCAGGGTGGAAAGAATGATATGCGCGGCATCCACGCCCGTGCGGCGGGAGATGCGCTCGCGCAGCTCCTTGCCGCATTTGTAATTCATCCCCGTGAAATCG
>JAZQWF010000088.1:0-13299 GCA_045632185.1 Eubacteriales bacterium | reverse complement strand
TATAGCGCCCCTCGCCTGCACCAAGCACGGTACGCTTTTTGCCCGTAACATCGGTAAAGGTTTTGGAAACGGGCTTGACGGAAGTGTTTACTTGCCCTCTTTCAGCTTCAACAACTCCGCGACCACCTGCTCCTCGGTCAGTTCCGAGTTGGTTGTGATGTCTGCTGCTTTCAGTATGGTTTCTTTGTCCATTCCGTAAATATCTGCTATCAGTTGCAGAGTAGAGGTTGAATATTCCTCCAATCTTTGGCTGTATGCCTCGCCTTTCAAGCGCATATACGTTTCTCCTGTGTTCATCAATTTGCGTTTCGTTATCAAGATCAATCTCCAGCACCCTTGATACCTGCGGGCTTTCGATAGATCCTTTGGCAAAAACAATAAAATTATCCGTGCCGTAACGCAGCGTGTCGTCAATATCGCTCACCGCGATCATATACTCGCCGCTTTTCGTTTTTGGCGGATCCGCTTGCTTCGCAACGGCGGCGGCAAACTTGCTTGTAAAGTCCTTCCACTCTCCACTATTCAGCACGTCGTTGGATCTTACCCACCCAAAATTATTATACTCTTCCTCGGTGTAATTGTCAATGCCCTTCGGGTTAGCAATCCGCCTAACAGGTTTTCCGCTTTCGCTAACGTTTTCTGCTGTTTCAATAACAGTTTCACCGCTTTCAATAACGGTTTCGTCCTCCTCGCGGTTTGCAAGATGAATTTTACCCTTGCTATCAATGGTACCACCTGCCTCGGCAAGTCCCTGCATGAACAGTTTTTCTGCCTTACGCACCAGTTCCAACTGCGCCTTGGCGGCAGGATCCTTGCGCACCTTGAAATTCTCGCGCATCTCGCGGATCTTGCCGATCAGCTTCTCCGCCGTCGTGGGATCGGTGGTGATCAGCTTTTTCATAAAGGCCTTGTTGCCAAGCAAACGCTGACCGGCAAACGCAGCCACCTCGCTGCGGTACTCGTCAAGCGCTGCCTGCTCGGCCTCGGCCAGCATCTCGCCGGCATTCTCCCTCTCGATCAGCTCGGCAACACCCTTTTTCACGGCGTCAACGTTAGCGGGAGCGCCATCCTTGCCGAAATATTCCTGCAAATATCCGCGCTTCAATACGTCCTTGATGGCAAGATCGTGCAGCTCCGTGTTGTCCGTCAGCAGTTTAGCCAGCGCCTTGCCGGCATTGGTTTCCTCAATGCCGTGGGTAACCTCGTGCACAATGGTGCCAAGCGTCGCATCGCTTTCCAAAGCGCGCGCAACCGCCTCCGACACGTTGCCACTATTCAGGGTATCCGCACCGATCGTCATCACGCGGGTGTTGGGATCAAAGTACGCGCCGCCCTTGGGCGAGGTTTGTGTCACCACGTAACCGCCAAGCGCATTGCCGCTTCTCTCGGCAACTGCGCCCATCATTTCACGCACAGTGTCAAGCCCCGCCTGCTGCTCTGCGTTCAGCTCGCCGGAGAATGCGCGCATTTCGTGGCTGTCGGTAGAGCCGTTTTTCAACGTGGCATCAATGGTTTCCGCCCCCAAGGTAGAGGTGCGATAGCGAGCATCATACGTCGTATCCTCGGCGGCCTTGATGTTGGCATCCAGTGCGGCGCGCTGCTCCGCCTTGATACTGCCATCTTCATCAAACACAGCAGAAAGTGCAGGCATCTTTTTGAGCACCGCCGCGCGCTTATCCTTGGAAAGACGCTGCAAGCGCTTGGAAAGCAGTTCCTGATCTGCCTTGATATTCTTCTCGATCTGCGCGAGATCGGCCTGCGACAGTCCTTTTTTAGAACGAAGCTTCTGCTGTGTGTCCATATGCTCCATCACGCTACGCGCATCGGCATATACGCCGCTGGTTTTCGTCAGCTTGCCGACGGTACCGCCGTATGCCAGTGACGTACCCATTCCAATGACGCCCGCTTCGCCGACACCTGCCCAGAAATCGGCCTCGCCGTACTCCTGCAAGGCATCCGAGCCCTTGTAAATGCTTTTCAAAGCAGGGTTGGCGACCTCGGAGATCATCTCCTCCGCCGCCTCACCCGCAGCATCCTTTGCCACGCGAGCGATACCGGTCTTTGCAACGCTGCCAAGAGCATCGTCCAACATACCCTTGCCAAACACGGCCTTGGCGGCACCACCAGTCAGCTTCTCCGTCAAGCCCTCAACAGCACCGGATGCGACGCCGTAGATCATACCCTCACCGTAATCCGCGCCGTCCTGGAAAGCCTGCTCGGCAGAGGTGCCTGCGGCACTGGCCGAGGTGGTAACAAGCGCCAGCTTCGCGCCAAGCGCAGGTCCTACACCGGGGATAAGGCTCACCGCCACGGCAGGCAGCATCTGTCCAACGCCCTGCGCCACACCCTCAATGATCTGTCCCACCTTGCTGTTATTCAGCGCGGACTGATCCAACGCCTCCTGCCAGGCGTTGCCGTAAAGCTCACCCGTGAAGTCCCTTGCGATATGCGCCTTGACGTCATTTTCAAACTCGTCGCTGAAAAGTCCGCCCACGGCACCGACAAGACCCGCACCAAGGTCGTAAATGCCCTCCAAGCCCTTGCCAAGTCCCGTCAGCACGTTAGCTCCCACGTCACCCACAGTATGCAACGCCGTCACAAACCCGTTGCTCTCCTCCTTCGGCGCGGCAGAAGCGGGAACAGAGGCGGCTTGCGCCGCCTCCAATCTCTGCAATTCTTCTCTTTCCTTCTGTCTGCGGTATGCGGGATCACGCTGCATGCGCATCAGCTGCGCGCGCGCCCTGCGATCCGCAGGAGTTAAGTAGTATGCCATAGGTTTCTTCCTCCAAGGAATTAGTCAAACAACGCCAACGCGTTTTTGTAATCATCGGTACTGTATTTCCCTCCGCGACCACGAACAATATGGATGTTGTCACCAACCTTGATATACAAGACACCATCATACACAAATGCTTGCTTGTCACCAATGTCCTCCACCGCTGCGCTCGGAACAACGTCATCGGAAACCTTTTCGCCAAGCTCAACCTTATATCCGCCGATTTTGAAATCATTGCCGACGTATATATAATCCAAATACCCTCCAAGATTTGCCTTGGGCGTCGTTTTTACTTCAATTTTTTTGCTTCCATCCTCATTGTAAGCATTGGCAATCTCTTTTTCCGCCGCCTTCTGCTCAGGATCGCTTGCAATAGTCTGATACAAATTCAGAATATTCGCTTGCTGAAAATCCGAAAGCCCCGCAGCAATACTACCCTCGCCAAACACCTTATTGCCGTTTTCATCGGTGGTGATGCCCAGATATCTGTCAAGATCTGCCACCGTGTTATAATCGCCGTTACGAACAGAGCTCATAATTTCGTTGTAATTCGCGTCCTGCTCCGCCTTCGCCTTATCGTCCAGGCGCTCCTGCTCGGTGCGCACGTAGTTGTTCAGCTCGGTCATATCGGCATTGTAATCGCTCTCCGCCTGCGCCAACTGGCGCTGATACGCATTGTTCGCCGCGATCCTGGCCGTTTCCGTCATACCGATGCTATACCCCTTTGTCTGCTGCGGCAGGTACTTTTGCAGCTTCTGATAATTGATATCAGCCGCCTGCTGCGAGTTGCGGCGTTTTTCCTCTATCTGCCTCTGTGCATCCGTTTTGTACTGATCCAGATCGTACTTCGTCGTGCTCGACATTTTTTGTTTCCTCCCTTTTGCGACGCACGTAGTCCTGTGCGCAATTTTTATATGCTTGCAAATGATTGATTTTTTTGATGACGCTGCCGCGATACGTATCCGTCACAAACACGTACGCGCTCATCATCTTGCCAACACCAAGGGCTAAAAGCAGCGCCACGTAAAGCAAACGCCACACCAACGCCCCCAAGTCGAAGTTTTCTACCATATCCACACCGAAATAACCGAACACGCCTGCGGTTAATAGCTTGGAAACGGTGTCCGTCAGATTGGTCCGGCGCTGATACTGCGCCGGTGTTTCGCCAAAATCGTATGGATCCTCGGCTCGCTCTCCGTCACAGGTAAGCGAGGCAGTTGAAAGCGGCGTGACCTTTGCCTTCAACGCCTTGTGATAGGCGCGCTTCTGTTTTTTTAACATAACGCTTGTATCGCACGGCAATGGCGAACCGTTCTCGTCAAAATACGTGCCGTAACAAAGACCCGCTCCCGTGAGGATACGCGTACGCTTGACCTTCAAGGCGTCCGCGTTCCGTTCCTCGCACCAAAGCTCCAAGCCGTCGATCTGCGGCGCGATCTCGTCAACCACACGTCCGTGCTCCTGCCGTGTCGCGATCATTTCCGAGCTTGACTTTCCCTTCATAATGCCCTGCATCTTCAAATTACCGTTGATACAAACGCCAAGAATGAAGCCGGTCACGCCCTCGGCAAGAACGGTATACACGCTCTTGCCCGTAAGACCGGGAATGAAAAGACCGGAAAGCACGTAAACAACAGACACCAGCGCTACCGCCAAATAGCCAAGCGAATTGCTGAACAACGCCCTGACCTTATCGTTCATCGCTTATACCCTCCCGGAATAACGCCGTGAAAGCACTTCATCCAACGCAGCTACCGTGGTGCTTGCCACCGTTCGGGCACCGATCCTTGCACGTGTAGCGCGACAGATCGACTCCATTACCACAAAATCAACCAGTTTGCTGCAAAACGCAATACCGGAAAGCAGAAACAGATCCGCAAGGATCGGCTTCATCAAATAGGAAAGCAAGAACACAAGACCAAACATGTAAAGCGCGCCGGGCGGCTTGATCACACCAAGCACCAGCAGCATCACAAACAGCACACAAATGCCGCCACCGATCGCAAGCGACACGCCCTCGGCAACCGTAGCAAAATAGCGCTCCCGATTGATGGCAAAAACAGTGCACAGCGGACCTACCAGAACGGTCATGCGCAGAAGAAACATTGCGAAAAGGCGCAAGCGCAGATGCGGCTTATTCTTCTTTTCCGACATACTGCTCTACCACCTCCATCATTTCTCTCGCCGCACCGCTTTTCACCATTTCCTCGTTAGAACCAAAGGCAATAGCAAAGATGCGGCAAAGTGATCCAAAGCGTTTCTCTGCCGCCTCCGCCGCTTGCCTGTATGCTTCATTCTGAGCTTCCAATAAAGCCATGCGCTCCTCTTGCTTTGCCCTTGCCTCGTTGGCATCTTTCAACTCTTTAAGAGCACTTTTAAAATCATCGGCTGCGCCACCCAGCGTTCCCGTGCTTTTGTTCATGCGTGAAAGCACGGGCGATACCATCAGATAGATACCGAAGATCGACGTTCCGATCGAGGCAACAGTGGGCCACAGCTTGTCCTCCATATAGACCTGCCACTCTGCGCGGGTATCCTCCACAGGGAGTTCATCGGCGCTCTGTGCGCCAACGAAGATGGCGAGCGATGCCACCAAAAGCATCACTCCAAAAAAACAAATCAACAAACGTTTCATATTTTCTCCTTTCTTACTTGCGATAAACAGAATACGTTCCGTCGAAGCTGGAATACCATTTGTAGGTTTCCGTGGAATAGTCCTTTTGTCCACTCATCAGGATAGTGCCTTTTTCGTTTTCAAAGAAAATTTGCCCGTCCGCGTCTGACACGGATGAATACTCATTTCCTTCGTAGTACAGATAATAGACGGTAGACGGATCACACGCACCAAGCTCGTATTCTCGGTACGCCGCAAAGTTATACTCTCGGAATAGATAATCGACAATTACTCCGGGCCCATCGACATACACAAGGCGGCAACCGACGCCACCAAAGGCGTCGCTGGTGACGTAATAGTCCGTTCGCGTATCAAGCAGAAGAAGCGAAATGGGCTCATAAAGATTCACACTTCCAACGGAGGCGCCGTTATCCGCACGAACGATCACCCACGGATCTCCGCCGACGTAAAAATACCCATCCGATATCCAAAAGTTTCCTTCCCACGCTACATCACGAATCTCCCACGCCGTAGACGGCTCCGGGGGATCAATATCTGCGTTTTCCAACATCATCACAATGTCGGCGAGCGAACTTTTTCCGCTGGTGTAATTTGTTACACCGTACAATTTCCTCGCACACACGGCGATCCCTTTAAGGTAATCGCCGGGCGTTTGTGGGGTGGTGCTACGCTTCAATCCCGTGTAAGAGATCAGCGCATCGTGGACGTGCTTGAAGCCGTCCCCTTGCACCGAGCCGCTAATTTTTTTTGTAGCTGCAACAATGCGCGCCCAGGTGCTATTCAAGGTCGCGTTATCAAATTTCATACGATCACCAGCTTCCGTTGATCAGCGCGCTCTCCATTGTCGTGCGCATCGTGGAAAGCTGCGCATTCAATGCATCTACTGTAGCAACTTCTTTTTGCGGAAGAGCCGCAATTGCCTCCGCGTAGCTTTTGAACAGTCCAAACTGCGAAACATAAATAGGATTGCTGAATGCAATAGCGTTCGCCCAGCGTATCAGCGTGATAGAACTCCCGCTCCACAGCGCGTTCGCGGACATATCGTACACCAAATCGTGCCACTGCCCGTCTGCAATCAATTTCACCGAATCGTAAGTGCCAGTAGTGTGAATGCCATCAGGGACTAATATTGCCTTGTTGTCGCCTGTTGGAACATTAACGCTTCTCCAAATCAGAGCTTGGTATAAATCTTCTGTGGTTTCTGAAGGCACCATATATCTTACCTTAACGTATTTGTATATATTACCGTCCGCGAATCCGTTAGGGGAATGTCTTTGAATCCAGTTAGGCTTGTTAGTTGCTCTATAAACCGCGGAACAGATATCAGCGTCCCATTCAAATGTCCCATCTTTGACACTAGTATCAGCAGGATCGTTATTAAACTCGCTATGAGTTCTAAATTGCGACACCATATCATATTTCGGAAGTACAGTATAGCTATCCGCTCGAGCGCAGCCAAAGAAAAGTCCATTACCGTTTTCGTCAACCGAAAATACGTTCTTGCCCCTTTCCTTTGTTCCGTATGCGAATTGAAACACACCTTCGTCTACAACATTTCCCCTGCCGGCTTTGAATGCGTAGTCTACGTAGTTTGTGAGCCAACGTCCAAGCAGCGCAGAGTGCAAACCAATCGAAAAGTTTTCGCGCCCACTTGAAAGGTTGCCGTACGCAGCACGGATCAGCGGACCGAAGATGGCGGCGTGATTGCCGCCTGCAGCACTTCCCTCGCCATTTACAAACGCGCCCTTGGCAGAAGCAAAGCCACCGCCAAGTGCAGTTGCATTCGGGAACGCCACCTCGCCCTCATATTCAAGATCGTAGCCAACGAGCGGCTTTTCGGGTACCCAAAAGATCGCGCGGATGGTATAAAGGATCGTTCTCGGATCGTACACCCACCACGGATCTGTACGCGAGCTGTTCGTTCCGTGCGTGGTGGTGGGCGTGTAGGTGATCGTGGCGGTGTCGCCACTGACGGAAACGCTCTCGATCTTGCCGCAGAATGCGAAATGCGTGCCGTTCAGGATGGAGAAGTAGTCACCGCTTGCGTATGCAGGTGAAGCATACGCGCCCGTGGCAGGGCTTTTCAATGCAATCTTGATCTGACGGTTGGTAGGATCAAACGAGGTAACACCGAAGCCACGCGCGCCGGCTACGGAGCCATCGCCCATAGCCACGCTGCCTCTCGTGATCGCCTCTGCCTCGCCTACGGAAAAGTTTTCCGCCAGCGTGACAACATCCCACCCCAGCAGCTCAAACTCGCTGTCCGCGCTACGCTTTACATAGCATTGACCGTCGATCACCTTAAACTCGGGCGTGTAGCCGGTTTCTCCCTGGATGCCCGTGGCGCCGGAAAGATCGCTCAACTCGTTGTAGCCGCTCTCGGTCTTCACAAAAAGCTTTGCGTTATCCTCATCTTCCACATCCTTGGTGGAGATCAGAACGAAGGAGCCCTCCTCCAATCCGTCCGTAGCGAAGGCCGCACGCATTTCATCCACGCTACCGTAGGTCTTGGCGATCGAAAAATTCTTGCCGGTGGCCCCCCTCTCGCCCGTCGCTCCACGCGGGATCTTGAAATGGAAAACATATTTCTTTTCTGTGCCCGTTTCATCTTCGGTCAAAATTGCCTGCGCCCGCTCTCCGCTATCAACGGTGTCTGCGTGCGCTTCCGCTCTTTCAAACCCGCCCAGCACGTTGTCGGCGCGTTTCAGCAAGGGGGGGAGCTCGTTAAGCCCACTCTCCACCTCGCCCAAAGAAACGTTCATATCCCCCACCACGCGGTCGATAAGCGCCACCACGTTATACTTATCTTCACCCACGATGGCCTTTGTCAGCGCCGCCTTGATCTTTGCCGCCGACCATCCAATCGCCGAAGGATTGTCAGGCATCACGTGCGCCGTCAGTTCCTTCAACTCGGTTGTTTCCGTTTCCGTAAGCTTCGGAACCCTCGAAATCTCCATCAATAATACCCCCTGTTTATTTGATTGATCTTATACTCCAATACCACGTCAGACACCGCCATATCCGTCGGCGTATCCGAACGCATCAGTACCCGTATAAAATTGAAGTTGCGCAAATTCATGCGCTGCGTCGTGCTGGCGGCAAAGCTTCCCGTGAAGGAAAGATCGCCAAGATCCAGCGAACCGAAATCAAAGTCGTGACCGTTCTGCGCAACAAGAGCCTGCGCACCGTCCCGCGTTTCAAGCGAGATCCGCGTGGCGCCACGCACGCCGGGCTCCAACGTCACGCCAAGTGATAGCAACGTTTTGCGCGACATGCTCGTTCCAAGGTCCATCACCGCACTCGCCCACTCGGAAATCACCGGCTGCACTCGCTCAAACGTTCCCGTTAAGAAGCCTGATTGCAACGGAGCATTATTTCCCTGCTCGTCCTTTAACCAAAGGCGGGTTTTTGCCTCGTCCACTTCCGTCACGGTGTATTTCACCCCATCAAGCACAATACTGTCCTTCACCCGAAGCTCGATCCCGACGCCGTAGGTAATATACCCCTCGCCGGCATTGACGGTCAAATGACCGCTTTTTGCTTGGATATAGGAGGTATCCGTATACCCAACCTCGTTGAACACGCACACACGCCCTTCATCAGTGCCGAATACCAAGGCACCGACATACTCCGCAAAGGCAGTCGCGGGTACGTTGTCCCATACCCACCACTCATATCCCGTATCCGAGCTTCCTTCAAAGTTCCCTTTGTATCTGGCATCCGCTACATAACAAACGCCATCCCCAACAGAAAGGTAGTATCTGCCGCGATAAACGATCGCTACCGCGCTCGAAAGATCCTTTTTTCGAATATCCTCGCGGATCGCGCGCGAACGTTCTCTGGTATATCGCTCGCCGGAGGCAACGTTCTGGGAAAGCTCCACCCCATATACCCCGGTCGGCGTAAGGATCAGCGGATCTCCCGAAAGCGTCGCCGTTGCACGCGGTGTAACAAGCCCATCGGCCGCCACACCTGCCTTGACCGGGAAATAATCCGTTGGTGCCGCATATCCATCCGCGTCCGTCATCGTCGTCTGCGCCGCCGTACGGTAATAAATGGTCGGGTATCCCGCCTTTTCCTCCTTGAATATGGCCATTGTGCCATCCGTCAAACGCGCATATCCCGTGATCGCGCTTTCACCGCCACCCACGAACATCGCGTTTCCATCGGGGAAATAAGTGAAATCCCCTGCCTCGCTCCAACGGTCCAATCCCTTTTCTTCGGGATTGCCGGAAAGGAATAAGCGATCGTTGTTGCCATCCACGCCAAACAACGCGCCAACGCAACACTTTGTTACTCGGTCTTTCAGATCCACATCACTGCAAAAAAGGACCTCGGCTCCCAGATGCTTACACACGATCTTCACCTTGCCTTCTTCGCTTACATTACAATACATCCCAGTTTTTCCCACGAACTCTGACGCAGGAACATCTATCCATGTATCATCAACCTTCTTTTTTATATTAGTTTCCGAAACCTCCATTCCCGAAATTTCGTCTATTTTATCCGAAGCGCACGGCATTACACGAACAGCAACTTCACCCTCGTAAGTGGCATAAACAGCACCATCGGTGCCAGCTTGACCTTGCACCAGCACCTCTTGACTAACGTGAATCGTAATCGTTACTTTTTCAGAAGGCGATACACTTGCGTCCAGTTCGTAATAAGAAGTTACCGATGTCGCATCCAGAAGGTTTTTGCGCCAAGGTGTTAGCAAATTAACACCATCCAAAGTCGCCATTTGCGTGTCCACACTTCCAATAGCACCAATCGAAATCGTCGTGGTCGGCACATACGCGATCTCCGACACGTCCTTCAACGCGTACTCCTCATCAAAAACGCCGTAAACAAGATACTCCCCACATCCGATGATATAAGCGCGCCCGTCGCGATAAAAACACTGGGACGAGGTATCAGCAAGCCCCTCGCGCAAGATCCTGTACCCCCATACACCTTGCAAATGTGTCGCACGGTAAAGCTTGCTCCCGGCATGCACCAGCAGCACCTCGGTGCCACCTTCCTCAAAGGGAAATATTCCATTGATCTTCCCATCAAGTGCAAACATCTCGCGCCACCCGGGGCGCTTGTGGTTGGCGCCGTTCTCGCTCCACAGATTTCGCATATAGCTCGCGCGCGACGTGGATACGCGCAAGGGCGATGCGGAAAGATCCACGCCCTTGAAATTTCCCAGCGTCAGCGTGTGGCGCTGTTTTCTTGCTACATTTACGTTCGCCCGCATATCAGTACCCGAAAACGGTCTGTACCGCCCCTTGACGTCGCACGCGGCGAAGTGCCGCATACTGCTCCACGGCTGCCTCGTAATGATTGCGTCCGTCATTGGCCTCGCCCGGCTCGTCCACGCGGAAGATCTCCGACATCACAAACCACGGCACTGCTGCGGCCAGCGCGTCGGGCAACGGCACCTCCGTGTCGTTCTTGGTGGTATCCCACACACGCGGCAGAGCGCGGTAGTAATACAGATAGTACGTGGCAGCCGCATCATAGCCATCCACGCGGATCACGTTCTCCTCCTCGTAGGTAAACGGGTGATCCTCGATCAGCATCTCACCCTTTTCGCACGAGATATAAGCCACCTCGGAAAAATCCTTGATACCGTCAAGCGAAAAGCGGCAACGGCCGCCACTTACCTCGCCGCCCGTCAGCAGAACACGCTTGGGCGCCAGAATATGCCGCGCCTCAATATCCGCAAAGCAACGGTTGATCGCTGCCGGCATCCCGGCATAAAGCGGTCCGTAATTGTTGTCCCATTCCAGGTCTGCGACCTCGGCATCGTGCACGATCTGCACGTCCGCGTGCATCAATCGCAGCGCTTGCATTTTGATCTCTCGAAGCTTCATTGTTTCCTCCTTGTGCAATCCCGCAGAGTTGAACTGCGGATATTTCCCTTAATTGCATAAAAGGGTGCAGCCCTTTTATGGAAACTGCACCCTTAGCCGTCAGGCGGCGATCTTCGCCTTCAGATTGACGGCTTCCTTCTTGCGCACAAGCTTGGCGCCGAACAGGATAAAGCCCTTGATCGCATCAGCAAAGCTGCCCTCGGGGCGGTAGGGTTCCACGTGACGCAGCGGCTGCGCATACGCGATCGCACGCTTGGTCTTCATCTGAATGTGGTAAGTGCCATCCTCTACCATCGGCACGTTGTTGGATACCTTGATCGTAAGGTTGGCATACTTAGCGATCTTGCCGTGTGCCATTTCCTCGTGGTTGTTGGTATCCTCCTTCATATAGGCACGACGGAACATCGTTTCCATCTTGGGAGGGATCACCACAACGATCTCGGTAGTGGATTTCACGTCGTGCTCCAGCAGCTTCTCGCGGCCCTTGTCCAACAGATCCAGCACGTTGTCCTTCGTCAGCGCAAGCTCCGACACCTCCGCCACACCGTCAATGACGCTGGCAGCCGTGATCGTTTCCACCGTTTCGCCGTCCTCGTTCTTCGCCGTGTTGGCGGTAACGTTCAGGTGGATTCTGGAAAGATACTTGTCCACCTCATTGGCAAGTCCCTCGTTCGCCTCGTCGGTAAGGGAATCCAGCACACCGTCCACGGCCTGCGCCTTGTCGATGTCACCCACCTTGAAGTTGAAATAGCGGATCTGGTCGATCACCAGAATGGTGTCGGTGCCCTCCACGATCTCGGGGCCCTGAATGTTGCCGTCCGCCGCCTCGCGTGCCAGCGTGTGAATGGTGGGCTTGCCGCTACCAAGAATATGTACGGTGTCACCGCAACGCTTGACAGTGCCCTCATACTTGCGGTTGGTATCCTCTGCGTACACGCAAAGGCGATTCAAACCTCTCTCAATGTGACCGTCCCAATGTTCGGGAATAAAATTATTGTAAGACATTGCTTACTCCTTTCGCAAAATATTTGCGGGAATCACCATTTGGGAATGGATCTGTGAATGACGTCGTAATGCTCGTTCATCCACTTCGCATCACCTCGGTGCGCCAGCACCTGTTCCCTGGTGACAAAATCACTCTCCACCTGTCCCCCGCCGGACAGCGAGCCGGGGGAAGCTGCCGCGTTGGCAGCACTCTGTGCCGCCGTGCGCTTCGCCGCGTTCTCAATCTCCCCCGTCATGGCAAGGTAGCTTTCGTAGATCTCGCCAAGGGGCTTCTCGCCCACCTTGCCCTCGGCAAAGATACGGAAGGATTTGTTTTCAATCAGTGAGCCAAGATCTACGTCGGGGTACTTGGCAAGAAAATCCGCGCGGTCTTTTTCATACCACGCGCGCTTTTCGGCATCCTGCTCCGCCTTCACTCTCTCGGCGCGCTCACGCTCCTTTTGATGCTTCGAGTAATCACCGACGGGATCACCGCCGTTTTTCTCGATCTCCTGCATCGCAAGGAACTCCCTTACGTCCTCGGCATCCTTCATTTCACCGTCGGTGTAGGGGTTTTTACCGCCCAGCGCCTCGATAATGGCACTGTTGCGGGCTTCTGCCAGCTCGCGCTGACGCTCTGCCTCTCGTCTGCGTCTGGCATTTTCGGCGTTTTGCTCACGGCTCTGGGGCTTTTTTTCGCCGCCATCGGCGCTCCCCTCGCTTCCCTTATCGGCACCCGTTGTGGGCGCGGCATCGGAAAAGCTCGCATCGTTTACGTTCTCGCCACCCTGACCGGTTGCAGCGTCGGTACCGGCCTGCGAGCCCTGCTCGCTTGTTTGCGCTGCGGCATTGTTGATCTCATCGGGCATCTTGTGTCCTTTCACCGTGCGGAAAATCCCACACGTCTGGATTTTTGCGCTATTCCATGCGTACTTTTTGTATAATCAGAACGCCAAAGCGCTCAAATTATCTTGTTATACGGGCGGCATTCCGCTCGCCCCGCTTGGTGCGCCCACTCCCGTAGGGACAGGCGTCCCCGACTGTCC
>JAZQWF010000087.1:0-40942 GCA_045632185.1 Eubacteriales bacterium | reverse complement strand
GCCACCGTGATGGTGCACGTGTTTGACCGCGAGGCCAGAGAATTTTATAACCTTGACAAACTTTACCGTGAAGAGAAAACGGAGGACAACTGATCATGAAGTACGATTTTGCCGCCATTGAGAAAAAGTGGCAGGACAAGTGGGAAGCGGCTGATATTTTCCATGCCGAGGATCTTTCCCCTAAAAAGAAATTCTACGGCCTTGTAGAGTTCCCCTATCCCAGCGGTGCAGGTATGCACGTTGGCCACATCAAGGCATACGCAGGTCTTGAGGTCGTCAGCCGCAAGCGCCGTATGGAGGGCTATAACGTCATGTTCCCCTTGGGCTTTGACGCATTCGGTCTGCCCACCGAGAACTACGCCATCAAGACGGGTATTCACCCCCGTAAGGTAACCGACACCAATATCGCACGCTTTACCCAGCAGTTAAAGCGCGTGGGCTTCTCCTTCGACTGGGCACGCACCGTTGACACCACCGAGGAGAATTACTATAAGTGGACGCAGTGGATCTTCCTGAAAATGTTCGAGAACGGTCTTGTCTTCCGTGACACAGCTCTCGTAAACTACTGCCCCAGCTGTAAGGTTGTTCTTTCCAACGAGGATTCGCAGGGCGGCAAGTGCGACATCTGCCACAGCGATATCGTGCAGAAGTCCAAGGACGTTTGGTATCTGCGCATCACCGCTTATGCAGACAAGCTTTTGCAGGGCTTGGAGGAGGTTGATTACCTCCCCAACGTCAAGTTGCAGCAGGTCAACTGGATCGGCCGCAGCACGGGTGCTTTCGTGAACTTCTCCCTTGCCAATACCGAGGATAAGCTCCGCATCTACACCACCCGTCCCGACACGCTTTTCGGTGTCAGCTTCATGGTCATCGCGCCTGAGCACCCCATCATCGAAAAGAATAAGGATATCATTACCAATATGGACGCCCTGCTTGCTTACCGCGAGGAGTGCGCCAAGAAGACCGAGTTCGAGCGTATCCAGATGAACAAGAACAAGACGGGCGTTCGTATCGAGGGTATGTCCGCCATTCACCCCCTGACGGGCAAGGAGGTGCCGATCTACATCTCCGACTACGTCATGATGGGCTACGGCACGGGTGCTATTATGGCAGTGCCCGCACACGACGAGCGCGACTATGAGTTCGCTAAGAAGTTCGGCCTTGACATCGTTGAGGTCATCAAGGGCGGCGATATCGAGAAGGAAGCGTACGCAGGTGACGGCGAGATGGTCAACTCCGAGTTCCTCAACGGCATCTCCAATAAGAAGGACGCCATCGCCAAGATGATCGCCGTGCTTGCTGAAAAGGGAATCGGCGAGGAGGGCGTGCAGTACAAGATGAAGGACTGGGCGTTCAACCGTCAGCGTTACTGGGGCGAGCCCATTCCGATCGTGCATTGCGATCATTGCGGTATGGTAGCCGTTCCTTACGAGGAGCTGCCCCTCAAACTGCCCGTAGTAGAGAACTTCGAGCCCGGCGAGGGTGGCGAATCTCCCCTTGCCAAGATCGAGAGCTACGTCAAGTGCAAGTGCCCCAAGTGCGGCGGTGACGCGCGCCGTGAGACCGACACCATGCCCCAGTGGGCGGGCTCGTCCTGGTACTTCCTGCGCTATATCGATCCGCTCAACGACGATTGTCTTGCCGATCCCGAGAAGCTGGCCTACTGGCTTCCCGTTGACTGGTACAACGGCGGTATGGAGCACGTGACGCGCCACCTGATTTACATCCGCTTCTGGCATAAGTTCCTTTACGACATCGGTGTAGTTCCTACCGAGGAGCCCTACGCAAAGCGCACCGCACAGGGTCTGATCCTTGGTCCCGACGGTCAGAAGATGTCCAAGTCCCGCGGCAACGTGGTTGACCCCTTGAACGTGGTGGACGAGTTCGGTGCAGATACGCTCCGTGTCTACATTATGTTTATGGGCGATTACGGTGCAGCTGCTCCCTGGTCGGAAAGCAGCATGCGCGGCTGCAAGAGATTCCTTGACCGCGTGGCCGCTCTTGCCGATAAGGCACAGGGCAACGGCGTGACCAAGGAGCTGGAAACGCCCTTCCACAAGACGATCAAGAAGGTTTCCTCCGATATCGAGGAGATGAAGTTCAACACCGCCATCGCTTCGATGATGGAGCTGCTCAACGAGATCGACAAGGTCGGCAAGATCACCGTGGACGAGGCAAAGACCTTCATTTCCATGCTTTGCCCCTTTGCTCCTCACATCTGTGAGGAGGTTTGGGAGATCCTTGGCGGCGAGGGCTTCTGCTCGCTTACCGCTTGGCCCACCTATGACGAGGCAAAGACCGTCAGCGCAACCGTAGAGATCGCCGTTCAGTTTTGCGGCAAGCTTCGCGCCGTGGTGATGATGCCCGCAGGCGCCTCCCGCGAGGAAATGGCAGCGCTTGCCAAGGCAGACGAGCGCGTAGCCGCTGCTCTTGCAGGCAAGGAGATCAAGAAGGAGATCGTTGTTCCCGGCAAGATCGTAAACTTCGTCGCGATCTAAGCGGCGTATTGCTTTGTTGTTCCTCGCAGACGAACTCGACGATGGCAAACATCGCCATCGTCCGTCTGTTCCGGCACGCCTCGCACTACTTGTTTAGATTGCGACGGGGGAAGGAAATAAGATGCAGCAATAAATTTTTCCAAACAATTATTGCAAATACTCTTGACATCACAAGGAAAATCGTGTATAATATCATAGTACGCATTTTGCGTATTTGAGATTTAGTTTGTCACCGCGAGGGGAGGGATATAGAACATGGCAGAAGTAAAGCTGAAGGAGGGCGAAACCCTCGACAGTGCTCTGCGTCGCTTTAAGCGTCAGTGCGCACGTTCCGGCGTGCTTGCCGAACTTCGCAAGAGAGAGCATTACGAAAAGCCCAGCGTAAAGCGTAAGAAGAAGTCCGAAGCTGCACGCAAGCGCAAGTACAAGTAATTCATTTTGCGAAAAAGAAAGAGCCGCGTTTCGCGGCTCTTTCTTTTTTTATTTTTGTTTTTTCAGCCATTCGGCAAGATACGCCTCGCACGCGGTGTCCTCCTTGATCACCTTCATGGCGGCGGCCAGATTGTCAGCGGTGATCTTCACCGCGGTACGGCCGATGCGCTCGCTGTTGCCCTCGTGCGCGTCGGAGGAGTAGGAGTTGGGGAAATTTGCCATCCAGCTAAGGGGCGAGTAGAACTGTGCTTTTTCGATGTGATCCAGGCGGTGGGTGGAGCGTCCGTCCACCTCGCTTACGCGGGAAAGATCAACAAGGTCGGGGCGCACACCAAGCGTCATAGCGGTTTCCATCATGCACCCGTGCCCGGAGGCAGTCTTGTTCTCGCAATAATTGCGCATGGCGGCGATATCCTCGTCCAAAAGCTCGGGGAATTGCGCCCTGCCGCCGTTGTCAATGACTTTGAGCATGCTTCTGAAATTCGGCCACGCGGTCCAGATGTTGTAGACAAAGACCATATAATCCTTTTTCTCAAACAGCACGCTGCGTGCAAAATTGTTTAACATCGCGGTATTGCCGCCGTGTCCGTTGATCAGCACGATCTTTTTAAATCCGTTTCTGGCGATCTCGTCGCAGGATTCCTTCAAAATATCAAAGCGGAGCTTGGCGGAAAAAATGACCGTACCGGGGAATTCACCTGCCCCCGTTTTTTCGCCGAAGTACATAGAGGGGAAAAGCACGAAGGGCACCTTTTTGGCCGCGCGCTCGGCAATGCCTTGTGTGAAGATCACGTCCTGCCCGATCGGCAGATGGTGGCCGTGCTGCTCCATGCAGCCCACCACGATGGCGCAAACGCCCTTTGATTTTTCTACGGCGGCCTCAAATTGGCCGGAAAGGATCTCTTCCCAAAGCATAGCAATTTCTCCTTTAACGGGTGAGTGGTATTGAGATTATTATACCAGACAACGCGGCAGATGGCAAGACCTTGGCAACAAAAAAGCAGGGCAATCGCCCTGCTTTTTCATCAGAATTCGTCGTCCTCTTCAAATTTCATTTTCACCATGGTATCCTCGTTTTCCTCCAATGCGGGGGGAGGCGTGGGGACGTCCTCTCGGGCAGCGGTTTGTGTTTGGACCGCCTCCTTGTAGGTGTCCTTGGGCAGGATACCAAGATAACGCAGCATCATGGGCACCCAGGTGAGGGCGAAATAGCCCGCGGCAAACATGATAAATGCCCAGATCCAGGCCTTCCAGGAGATGTTGTGCAGCATCGTTTTGGGGTTTGTGCTGTCGATCAGGCATTTCTTGACTACGATGATCGGCGCAACCGCCACCATCGCAATATTGACACAGTTGAGCTGGCGGGGATAGCGTTTGATCAGATAACGCAGACCCTTGGAGAAGGCAATGGAGCCAACACCGTAGCCCACCAGATACAGGCAAAGCAGCATCAGACGTGTGGGGTTGGTGAAAAGCGCGCCGAAGTTGCTGACAAGATCCAGGAACGCGTAATAATAGCCCAGCGCCATCAGTGTAACGGCGAAATCCACGCCGGGAATGACCAGAGTGGCGGAGGTGATCGAGCCCACGATGAACATCATGATAAAGTCAAAGGGAACAAGATCCTTATCAAAGGAAACCGTTTGACCGTTGGTGATAACAAGTGCGTAAACAAGGAAGATGGCGGCAACGATCGCCATAACCACCCAGTTGGGCCAGCGCTTGAAATCCTCCTTGTTTTCGGCCGCCATACGCGGCACACTGCCGATCAGGAAGCCAAGCACCGCTGCGATCACGGGAACGGGGTACATAATATAAAGGGAATTGACCATCCAAGCGCCGCCAAGACAGCCGATGCCGTAGCCCAGCAGCAGGAACAAAAGGAAGGTGATGCTTTTCTTGGGCTGGCTGAAAATATGGCTGATCGCATAGATCATGTCATAGTAAACGAAAAGCACGATGGCGATCGTACTGGCACTAAGTCCGGGAACGCCCAGACTGGCAAAGCCGATCAGAATGCCCTTTAAGGTAAGAAGAAAATACTTGCTCATAATTCCTTTCCCGTGGTTAAGACCGCGATTTTGATGAAATAATATCCCAAGATAAGAGGGATGTCGGATTATTTTTGAGGGAGCGCCACGATGTCCAGATCCCAGGTGGGATAGCTGCGTGTGCGTACCAGATGGAATTCGTAATTTTCGCAAAGGTCTGCAAGCAGCAACGGCAGATCAAACAGATCCTCGCTGCGGTGGTAGGCCGCTACGCGCAGTGAAGGACGGTGGGTGCGGATCGTTTCGGCAGCGCCCAGCAGCGCCGCATGCTCGGCACCCTCTACGTCAAATTTGATATAATCCACACGGCGTCCCTGTAAAAGAGCGTCCAGCGTGGCAGTCTGTACCGTGCCGTCGGCACGGCCCGTGCAAAGCCCTGCGTTGCGGTTGCCTGAGGCGTCAAACGCCGCCTCGCCGCACGTGTCGCTGATGGCGACCTGATGGCATTCTACGGTGCATTTTTTTGACCCGTTTGCCGCCCAATCGGATAATTTGCGGAAGTTGCGGCGATCCGGCTCTACGGCAAGCACAAAGGAAAGATCGGTGCATTTTTCAATTGCCTCGCGGGCGGTATCGCCGTTATAGGCGCCCAGATCCGCCATGGCCGTGATGCTTTTTGTTGGAAGGAGATCCCAGGCCTGCTTTTGGCTTGTCGCAGCGCCCAGCAGCGCGTACACGCCCTCGTGCTTGCAGTGCAGCACCAGCGTGAACAGCGCGCGAGATACGTCGGTTGAAAAGAGCTCGCGTGCCCTGACGAAGCGGTCGTGATGCTCTTTTATAAATGCCGCGTCAAACAGACTTTCACCGCATACGGGGAGGTCGGGAACAAATAGGGGATAACGTGCCGCTACGCGGTCAAAAAGTGCCATGACCTCGGGGCGGGAAGAGCCGAAGGCAAGCAGAACAACGCACCCGTTTGGCGGGTAACTTTCGCACACCTCGCTATACGACATGACACGCATGCCGTGAAAGCTGTGGCCGCGCACAAAGCCGTCGCTGGCAAAAACGCCGCGCACGGAGATGCCCTTTTGCTCGCAGACGGCAAGCAGCTTGTCCGCGCCGTTTCCCATACCGTACAGCAGGATATCGCGGCTCTCGGCCTGCAAAACCTGCCAAAGGTCACGCGAAAAAAGGAGGGTGTCGTTCATTTCACATGCCCTCCTTTCGTCTCGTTTTGATCAGTCCATTCTCTCGGACAGCTTCTTGCCGCCAAGAACGTGGAAGTGTAAGTGCTTCACGGATTGGCAGCCGTCCTCACCGCAGTTGGTGATGACGCGGTAGCCGTTGGTAAGACCCTCAGCCTTGGCGATCGCGGGGATCGCGGCAAAGATCCCCGCGACAAGATCGGCATTCTCGCCGGTGATCTCGTCCGCCGATGCAACGTGCTTTTTCGGTACGACAAGCACGTGCACGGGTGCTTGCGGCTGTATGTCGCGGAAGGCGTAGACGCTCTCGTCCTCGTAGACCTTGGCAGAGGGGATCTCGCCCGCGATGATCTTACAGAAAATGCAATCCATATACTTCTCCTTACTTCACAAACTCGGTGAAGATGGCGTCAAGTGCGGTTTCGTAAGCGTCGTCATCTACGCCCAGGATGATGTTCAGCTCGCTGGAACCCTGGTCGATCATACGGATATTGACGCCTGCGGCGGAAACGGCGTTGAATACGCGTGCGGCAGTACCCTTTGCCTTGACCATGCCGCGGCCCACGACTGCGATCAGGCAAAGACCGTCCAGGATCTCAACGTGGTCGGCGCGCACGATGCGGCTGATCGAGTTGATGATGCGCTCGCGGCGGCCTTCCAGGGCCTGCGTTGCGACCACGATGCTCATCGTGTCGATGCCGGAGGGCAGATGCTCGAAAGAGATGCTGTGATCTTCCAGTACGTCAAGCACACGGCGACCGAAGCCGATCTCTGCGTTCATCATATCCTTTTCGATGTGAATAACGGAGAAGCCCTTCTTGCCTGCCACGCCCGTGATCACGTAAGGCGTGTCATAGCCGGAGGCGTCGGACACGATCATCGTGCCCGCGTCCTCGGGGGCGTTGGTGTTACGAATGTTGATCGGGATACCTGCGTAGCGCACGGGGAAGATCGCCTCGTCGTGCAGCACGGTTGCGCCCATGTAGGAAAGCTCGCGCAGCTCGCGGTAGGAGATCGCCTCGATGGTGGGCGGGTTTTTCAGCACGCGGGGGTCACCCATAAGGAACCCGGAAACGTCGGTCCAGTTCTCGTACAGGTCTGCGTCGGCAGCGCGCGCTACGATAGAGCCCGTGATGTCAGAGCCACCGCGGGAGAAGGTCTTGATGGTGCCGTTGGGCATACAGCCGTAGAAGCCGGGAATGACGGCGTACTCGTGCTTTTTCAGCTCCTCTGCAAGCACGGCGTTGGTGCGCTCCTCGTCAAAGCTGCCGTTGTCCTTGAAGAAGATCACGTTCTCGGCATCAATGAAAGAGAAGCCAAGGTACTTGGCAAGGATCAGACTGTTGAGGTACTCACCGCGGGAGGCAGCGTAGTCACGGCCGGAGGCGTGCTTCATGGCGTTCTTAACGTATTCCAGCTCGCCGGAAATATCAAAAGAAAGACCCAGATCCTTGATGATGCCGTTATAGCGCTCGCACACCTTTTCGTAGTAGGTGTCCACGTCCTCGTGATTGCGGATCATGTCATAGCAACGGTACAGCATATCCGTGACCTTGGTGTCCTCCTTGCAGCGCTTGCCGGGTGCAGAAGCAACCACGTAGCGGCGGGCGGGATCTGCCTTGATGATCTCGGCAACCTTTTTGAATTGTGCAGCGTCGGCCAGCGAGCTGCCGCCGAACTTAACAACCTTTTTCAGCATTGTAAACTCCTTCAAGATAAAGATAATAATTACTGATTATATTATATGTATTTTAAGCGTTACTGTCAAGGGGGAAGCGCGTTTTTTTTGCCGATGAAGGGCATCATTTTGCGCGAAAGTGTTGATTTTCCGCTGTGCTTGTGGTAAAATGTTGGGTAGAAAACGAAAGCGAGGTTTCCCTTTATGGCAGCATATTTGTTACCCGGTGATATTCTGATGCCCGATTTCTCCAAAACCGAGGGCGAAAAGTGGGCGGTAGTCGCCTGCGATCAGTATACCAGCGAGCCCGAATATTGGAGCAGCGTAGAAGAAAAAGTGGGGGACGCCCCCTCCACGTTGCGTCTGACCCTTCCCGAGATCTATCTGGAAAGCGCCGCCGAGCGCGTTCCTGCGATCCATCAGGCGATGGAGGATTATATGCGCAAGCTGTTGGTGACGCATCCGAATAAAATGATCTATTTGGAGCGCACGCAGTCCAACGGCCTTGTGCGCCGCGGTCTTGTGGGCATGGTCGATTTGGAAAATTACGATTATAACAAGGGCTCTAAGTCCCTGATCCGCGCTACGGAGGGCACGGTGCTGGAACGCATTCCGCCCCGTCTTGCCGTGCGCCGCGGCGCCGCTTTGGAGCTGCCGCACGTGATGCTGCTGATCGATGACGCGCAGAAAACGGTGATCGAGCCGATTGCCGCACGCACCGCACAATTGGAAAAGGCGTACGACTTTTCCCTGATGGAACAAAGTGGTGCCGTGAAGGGCTATTTCGTGGATAGCGTGGGCATCGGTCGTGTGACCAATGCGCTGGAAAAGCTTCTCTCGCCCGAGCAGCAGAAGAAAAAATACGGCGAGGGAGTGGCCCCTCTGCTCTTTGCAGTCGGTGACGGCAATCACTCGCTGGCAACCGCGAAGGCCGCATACGAGGAGATCAAGCAGACGCACGGCGAAAAGGCGCTGTACCACCCTGCCCGTTACGCGCTTGCCGAGGTCGTTAACCTGCACGACGAGGCGCTGCATTTCGAGCCGATCTATCGCGTGATGTTTGGTGTAGATCCCGACGAGGTGCTTTCCGCATTGGAGGAATATTCCTTCTCGCTTGCGGGCAACGCCGCCCCGCAGCAGGCCAAATTCCTTTCTGCCACCCGTAAGGGAACCATTCACTTCGGTGCGCCCTGCGAGCAGCTGGTGGTCGGTACGTTGCAGACCTTTATCGATCGCTATATTGCCACCCACGAGGGGGCAAGCGTGGATTATATCCACGGCAGCAAGACGACGGAGATGCTTGCATCTAAGGAAAATGCCGTCGGCTTCCTGTTTAGCGGCATGGAGAAGGATGAGCTGTTCCGTGCCGTAATGCATGACGGTGCCCTCCCGCGCAAAACCTTCTCAATGGGAGCTGCGGCTGACAAGCGCTTCTACTTAGAGTGCAGAAAGATCAAATAACGAAAAGCACAAAAATGCCCGCGCGCCGCGCGGGCATTTTTTCTTTTTGTCCTCCTGTTTGTGACAATCTTCTCGCGCAGAGTGCGGTATAATAGGCGCAAGCGAGGTGATCTGATGCAACAAACGGTGTACGTGGACTTATTGTTTGCCATCAATTTTTGCATGGACTTTCAATGCCTTTTTCTTACGGCCAAGCTTTTACATCGCCCCTTTCCCTTAAAGCGGGCAATTCTTTCCTCGGCGCTGGGGGCGACGTATGCCTGCGCGGCGCTTTTTGTTCCCGCAAGCGGGCTTGGTGCGTTTCTTTTCGACCTTGGCGTGGGGGTTTTGATGTGCGGTATCGTGTTTTTGCCGCAGGAGGAGAAAAAACGGCGATTTTTGATACCGTTTGGCCTTTATTTCGGCGTTTCTGCCGCTGTGGGCGGACTGATGAGCGCCGTTTCCACACTTTTTGGACACCTTGATTACGTGCCAGAGGAAAACAGCGACGGCTCGGCTTCTTTTTTTCTGCTTGCTTTTCTTGGCGGCGTGGCAACCTTCCTTTGGGGGCGGCTTTGTCAGCGGCGCGCCAAGGGAAAGAGCGCGAGATTGTGTTTGGAATACGCGGGAAAAAGCTTGGAGGTGGAGGCCTTTGTGGATACCGCCAACCACCTGTGCGATCCGCTGGGCGGACGCCCCGTGGTGGTGATCGACCGTACGGTGGCGCGCGATCTGCTGCCCGGTGTGCTTTTGGAGGCCGCAGAGCGCGGAATGGCGGGGCTTGCGATGCTGCCGCCAACACTGGCAAGGCGGGTGAGGATGATCCCCGCCGCCACGGTTACGGGGCGCGGGATCTTGCTTGCCGTCGCGCCGGATAAGGCACTTTTGGACGCGGGTGACGGCGCGCACGAGGTGGACATATTGCTGACACCGGCCCCCCTGTCAAGCGCTGCCGAGGGGCATCAGGCGCTGCTGCCGCTCGCATTACTTACCGATTGAAAAGGAGAAGGGGAAATGATCTTACGGCTTATCCATACGCTGATGCGTGCTTTTTCGCCCCGTCACGGGGTATATTACGTCAACGGCCCCGACGTGCTGCCCGCCCCGTTGGACGCGGAAAGCGAGGCAGCCGCCATTGCGCGCCTGCCCTTTGACGAGGGCGCGCGCGGGCTTTTGATCGAGCATAATCTGCGCCTTGTCGTTTATATTGCACGCCGCTTTGAGAATACGGGGGCAGGCTTGGAGGATCTGGTGTCGATCGGCACGTTGGGGCTTATCAAGGCGATCAACACCTTCCGCGCCGACAAAAAT
This sequence comes from Eubacteriales bacterium, assembly GCA_045632185.1. Taxonomy (GTDB): domain Bacteria; phylum Bacillota; class Clostridia; order Oscillospirales; family CAG-272; genus Firm-07. Next base: position 30,387 of record JAZQWF010000087.1, on the reverse strand, counting down.
ATCAAGCTGGCGACCTACGCCTCGCGTTGCATTGAAAACGAGATCCTGATGTATCTGCGCAAGCACGGCTCGCGCAACGAGGTGTCGATCGACGAGCCGCTGAACGTGGACTGGGACGGCAACGAGCTGCTGCTTTCGGACGTACTGAGCAGCGACGAGGAAAGCGTGGACAGCGAGCTTGCCGAACGGGACGAAAAGCGCCTTTTGCGCGCCGCGCTTTCCCGCCTTGCACCGCGCGAGAAGCTGATCATCGAGCTGCGCTTCGGCTTCGGCGGGAAGCGGGAAATGACGCAGAAGGAGGTCGCAGAGCTGCTGGGCATCTCGCAATCCTACATATCCCGCCTTGAAAAAAAGATCATCGCGGAGCTGCACGAGGAGCTTGCGGGAAAAATCTGAATATTTTTTTGAAAACCTCTTGATTTTTTTTGCGCGATGTGATATAATCTATTGGAATTTTGATGAAAGGAAGGTTACTGAACATGAAGGCAGGAATTCATCCGTCCTATGAAGACGTTACCATCATCTGCGCTTGCGGAAACGTGGTAAAGACCAAGTCTACCAACGGCGGGGAAATGAAGGTTGAAATTTGCTCCAAGTGTCATCCGTTCTTCACCGGCAAGCAGAAGCTGGTTGACGTGGGCGGTCGTGTTGATAAGTTCAACAAGAGACTCCAGGCGAAAAAGTAATTCTTCTATCTCTTGGGCAGATCGCCGTGTGCGATCTGCCCTTTCGCTTACTTTGGCTTAAAATATTCCCCGAAAGGAGAATTTTATGGAACATACAGAATTTACCCCCGGTGTGCGCGCCGCGCTGGTCAGCGTAGTCACGCGCGATCGCACCGAGGAGGAGGCAAAGGCCTCCTTAGAGGAGCTGCGCCGCCTTTTGGAAACGGCGGGGGGCGAGGCGGTTTTTGTGATGATGCAAAACAAGGAAACGCCCGACGTGCGCACCTATCTTGGCAGCGGCAAGGCGGCGGAGCTTTGCTACTACTGCGCCACGAACGAGGCAGATCTTGCCGTGTTTGATTGCGAGCTTTCTCCCTCCCAGATCCGCAATTTGGAGGAGGTGCTGGGCGAAAAGGTGCGCGTTATCGACCGCTCGATGCTGATCCTGGATATCTTCGCGCTGCACGCCACAAGCGGCGAGGGCAAGCTGCAAGTTGAGCTGGCACAGCTCAAATATACCGCTCCGCGTCTGATCGGTAAGGGCGCTGCACTTTCCCGTCTTGGTGGCGGTATCGGTACGCGAGGACCCGGTGAGAGCCAGCTGGAAACCGATCGCAGACACCTGCAACGCCGTATCCGCGCGTTGGAGCAGGACATTGAGCAGATGGCGGCGGGACGCCGTACGCAGCGCCAGGCACGCGATCGCTCGGGACTTGCACGTATCGCCATCGTGGGCTATACCAATGCGGGCAAATCCACCCTTTTAAACTATCTGACCGATGCAGGTATTCTTGCCAAGGATCAGCTGTTCGCCACGCTGGATCCCACCACGCGTAAGTGCCAGCTGCCCGGCGGCGAAACGGTGCTTTTGACCGACACGGTCGGCTTTATCCGCAACCTGCCGCACCATCTTATCCACGCATTTCGTTCCACCTTGGAGGAGGCGGTCTATGCCGATCTTCTGATGATCGTGATCGATGCCTCTGATCCCGAGGCCGCGGCACAGCTTGCCGTGACCGAGGAGCTTTTGGAGAGCCTGGGGGCGGGCGGTAAGCCCACGCTCTACGTGTTCAATAAATGCGATCTCGGTGCAGCCGTGCCGGGACTTTCCCGCCCGGACGGCGAGTGTGTGTATATCTCCGCTGCCTCCGGCCAGGGCGTTGATCTTTTGATGCAGCGTGTTGAAAATATGCTGCACGCAGGCAAGAAACGCGTGACGTTTTTCTTCCCGAACGCAAAGCAGGGGCTTGTGAATAAGCTCTATGAAAACGCGACGGTTGAGGACGTGGATTACGGTCCCGACGGTGTGCGCGTGACGGCCACGGTGGACGACAAGACCTATGGGTCGCTCAGAGCGTACGACGAAAATCCGCCCAAGGAGAACGACAATGAGTGGTGATATTTTTCGCACGGTTGCAAGATCGGCCGAGGCGGAGATCGAGGAAAAGCGCTCGGTATTCATCACCGCGGTGAAGCGCGTAGCCACCGAGGAGGAGGCCGCCGCCTTCGTCAAGGAGCGCAAGAAGGCGCACCCCGATGCGCGCCATACCGTGTTTGCCTACGTGCTGCGCAAGGGCGCTGCGCGCTATTCCGATGACAGTGAGCCGACGGGTACGGCGGGTATGCCGACCTTGGAGGCGATCCGCCGCACAGGGCTTGAAGACGTGGTGGTTGCCACCACGCGCTATTTCGGCGGCATTTTGCTTGGTGCAGGCGGACTTACGCGCACCTACGGCGCGGCCGCGCACGCGGGGCTTGCCGCTGCGGGTGTGGCGGAATACGTCCCGTTTGAGTACTATGCGCTGGATTGCACCTATGCCGATTACCAGAAGATCCAGCCCGAGCTGCCCCGCCTTGGCGCAAGAGAAACGGGAAGTGATTTCACCGATCGCGTCTGCATCAACGTGGCACTTCCCGCCGAGCTTGGTGAGGGGCTTTGTGCCCGCATCGTGGAGCTGACGGCAGGGCGCTGCGTACCGCAAAAGACCGCAGACGGTATGGATCTGAAATAAGGAGGACTGTGATGAAAAAGCAGTATGACGAGATCTTGTACGGCTTTCACGTCGGTGAGCACGGCTTTGAAAAGGACAAGATCCTCTCGGAGTTGAAGGAATACGCCGCGCGTGGCATCAATTTCATCACGATCCGCCCGCCCGGAAACAAAAAGATAGAGGAGCATTACTATCTGGAATGGGCGAAATTTATGGCCGAGCATCAGATGCACTTCATCTTTTTGTACGCCATTCAGTACCCGCCCAAGGGCGAGCGCGCACACATTACCCCCGAAACGGTAGCGAAAATCAAGGAAATTGCAGGGGATTACTTCCTCGGTGATATGCTGGGCGAAACGGGCAGCTCCTACGCCTGTAAGCTCCCCGGTTATTACGGCACGGGCAGACAGGTGATGCCTGCACAGAATGCAGCCGATATGCAGGCGGCAAAGGAGGCCTACTTAGATACCGTCAAGGGATTTTCCGAAACGGCAAGGTGGCTTGGACTTCCGCATATCGCCTCGGTCGAGGCCACGATGCTTAACAACTACAATATGGAGGTCGGCGTTGATCTGCCTTTTACGGAAACACCCTGTGCCAACCCCGAGCTGGTGCTTTCTGCCTTGCGCGGTGCGGCACGTGCCGCCGATGCACCCTTGTGGGGCACCTATATTGCGCACGAATGGTACGCAGGTATGCGCCATTTTGACGAGTTGAAGCGCAAGAGATTTGAGATGATCTATAAGTACTGCTACCTCGCGGGCTCGCAGCTGTTCTGCCTGGAAAGCGGTATTGCGGAGATCTGCTCCTACGGCGTGGATCTTCCCGCCGATAACGAGATCGCCCGCGCCAACAGCGAGGTGGTCTACCGCCTTTCCGAGCGCTTTTGCAAGGATCGGCGTCCTGCGGGAGGTCCGCGTGCGCGTGTGGCCTTTGTTCAGGGCAATTTGGATAGCTTTGGCGGCGGCTGGGGCGGCGGTTACGCGTGGAGCCAGTTCAAGGACGAATGGGCGTACGGCGATGCCGAGCACGCGTGGAAGATCGTCAAGGAGATCCACAAAAAGCGCGATTGGTTCGAGCCGGATTGCTATGCGCAAAAGGGGCTTGACACCTCGGCGGGCGCACCGGAGGGAACGTTCGACGTGATCCCCGCAAGCGCGTCTGTGCAGGCGATGTCACGCTACGAGGCGCTGATCTTCGTCGGCTGGAATACCATGACGGACGAGCTTTATCAAAAGCTTGTTGCATACGTGAAAAACGGCGGCAAGCTGCTGATCACTGCGGCACATCTGAACACCAATCCTGCCCGTTCTGGTGAGAAAAAGTACCCAAACGGTGGGGATTTGGGCGAGCTGCTTGGCTGTAAGCTGACCGGCGAGGAGCGTTATAGCGGCCTTGGTCAGCGCTTCGTGTCGGAGAGCGCGATCCCCGGTATGTGCTACCCATTCCCGAAGCTTCATCCCGCTGATCCCATCTATTCCTGCGGCAACGTGCATTACGCCGAGTGCGAGGTAACAGACGGTACCGTTTGTGCGATGCTGTCCGATAGCTTTTTGCACAACGAGGCACCTATGACGCCGACCGTCATTGAAAATAAGCTTGGCAAGGGACACGTGGTGTTCCTGACCGCGTCCGACTACGCGGGCAACGAGGCCATCTATCCGCTTTACCGTTTCCTCGTGCGCGAGCTGCTTCGTACCGTGGGCGATAGTCCCCGTGTGCTCAGCTCCTCCGAGGTGCGCTACGCGTGCTATGCGGACGACGTGATCTATCTGCTTAACACAAGCTACGACATGCCCGCCACGGCGGTTATCGAGCCGCTTTCCGACAAGTCGCAGACGCTGATGCTTGCTCCGATGGAGCTGCGCAAGATCTGCGTAAAGGACGGCAAGGTGGAAACGCTTGCCAGTATGTAAAAAAAAGAAAAAGCGCGGTGAAAACCGCGCTTTTTTTATACCGTTTTGGGGTTAATTGCCGTTTTTCTCGCGCTTTTTGCGCGCGTCACGGCATAATTTGATGTATACGAAGATCGCAAGAAGTGGGAAAAGTGCGCCGACCAGCATGCCTGCCTTCATGCCGATCTGCTCGGCGGTGAGGGAAAGCGATGCGGCAAGCTCTGTACCAAGTGCGGAAACGCTGACGGCGTCTGCCACGATGCCAAGCAGCTGCGGCCCAACAGAAGCACCGAGGTCGCCGCCCGCGGCCATCATCGCAAAGATAAACACGCCGCTTTGGGGAAAGCGCTCCGAGCCGACGATCAAGCTGCCGGGCCAGAGCATCGACACGCAAAGCCCCGTAAAGGCGCAAGCGAAAAGCCCGATAACGGGTATGGGGGAAAGGGCTGCCGTCAGGTAGCAGATCAGTGCGCCGATCGCACCCAAAAGCAGGATTTTCTCTACCCGTTTGCCGTATTTTGCGTATAACGAGCGGCCAAGGCCAAGCATCGCGGAAAATACCGCGACACCAAAAATGTCACCCCAGATCTTGGGAATGCCAAGCGCCATTTCCAGATACCCGGAGCTCCATTGTGCCATGATGCACTCGGAAGCACCGCCAAGGAAGATGGCGAGCACGCACAGCCACAGCGCACGGTCTTTAAAGAGTTGAAGCACACCGGATACGTGCGTGGGTGTTTCCATTTGGGGAATCTTGACGCTTGCAAAAAGGATGGTTGCCGCAAGGGGGATCAGCGCAAAAATAAGGGATACGATCTGCCAGTTTTCGTGACCGAGCAAAAGTAAAAGCACGGTGGCGGTGATCACGAAAAAGACCACGCCCCACGCGTAGATCGAGTGAAGCTTGCTCAGCTCTCGCTCGGGGTCGTCTGCGGGGATCGCCGCGATCACGGGGCTGATCAGTACCTCGCCAAATCCGCCCGATGCAGAGAAAAGGATCGTGCCGAGCACCAAGCCGAGATAGACGTTGTGCGGGAATAAAACGGGCGCTGACGCGAAAAGCAGAAGCCCGGCAAAGGCGATTGCGGGCGTGAGCTTGATCGCCAAGGGAATGTTGAACTTGTGCGAGAAGAAGGAGAAGATCAGATCGATCGTCAGCTGCGTGAAGAAGTTGATCAGCACCAGAAGCCCCAGCAGCGAATAGGAGAGGCCGTAGCGCTCACGGAAGGTGAGGAACAGAATGGGAGCCAGATTGGTGATGACCGACATCGTGACGTTGGTGGTGTAGCACGCCGCCTTTAAGCGGCCGAAGCCCTTTGTCATTCCGCCGCCCCCGAGATCTTTTCGTTCAGAATATCGGCAAGGGTGACGAAGTCCTGCATCGTAAGTCGCTCGCCACGGATATCAGGGCGAAGGCCTGCTGCCTCGACGGCCGCGATGCACTCCTCCTTGGAAAGGTTACCAAAGCCCGCCTGCAACGCGTTGGGCAAGGTCTTGCGGCGTTGCTCGAATGCCACGCGGATCGTCTTGCGGAACAGCTCGTCATTTTTGGGAACGAAGGGCTTCTCGTCGTGCAAGCGAATGCGCACCACTGCGGAGTTGACCGAGGGGGGCGGCAGAAAGTCGCTTGCGGGGACAACAAAAAGTCGCTCTGCTACGCCGTAGTAATTCAGCACCGCGGTGATCGCACCGCAATCCTTGCCGCCCACAGGCGAGCAAAGACGGTCGGCCACCTCGGACTGGATCATAACCGTGATGTTGTGAAAGGGAAGTCCGCTTTCCAGCAGCTTCATCAGAATGGGCGTGGTGATGTAGTAGGGGAGGTTTGCGCACACAGACACGCGCCCTTTTTCAAAATAAGGAGCAAGGAGTGTGTGCAGATCTGCCTTCATCACGTCCTCGTTGATCACGGTGACGTTGTGGAAGTCGTTGAGGGTATATTTCAGTGCAGGGATCAGAGATTTGTCGATCTCCAATGCCACCACGTTTTTGTAGCGTGCGCAAAGCTCGCGGGTAAGCGTGCCGATGCCGGGGCCGATTTCAAGGATTGTTTCCTCCTCGTTATCCGTGCAATAGTCGGCAATATCCTCTACCACAGAGCGGTTGGTGAGAAAGTTTTGACCGAACTCCTTGCGGAAACGAAGCCCGAAGGCCTGCATCACAGAGCGCACTGTTTTCTGGTCACATAAATTCATAAAAGACCTCGCTTTTTTAATTATACTTATAATATTATAGCTTTCGCGCGTGTAAAAGTCAAGGAAAATCGCAAAAGCGAAAGTTTTTTAAAAAAATATCAAAAAAGGGCTTGCAATTTCTTTTCAGTTGTGGTATAATACTATCCGTTGCGGCAAAAGCCGTGGCAAATGGAGGCATAGCCCAGATGGTTAGAGCGCATGCTTGACATGCATGAGGTCGTTGGTTCGATTCCAACTGTCTCCACCAGAAAAAAGAGAGCGGATCGGTCGATCCGCTCTCTTTTTTGCTTTTGCGAAAAAGGTGCAAAAAACAAGAAATTGGAAAATAATTGTCTTTTGGAAATTGATATATTGGAAAAAACAACATAAAAATTGGAAAATAATGAAATAAAAACTGGAAAAAGAGAAAAGCGGCACGATCCGTGCCGCTTTTTTGGCGCCTGGGGCGCCTTTTGTCATTTTTTGAGGAAGTGCGCGCGGTAGATGTCGTACATTTCTTCTACCGACAGGACGTAGGGGCTGTTTGCGTAGTTGCCCGCGCCGCTGATCAGCTTTACGCGGCGGTCGATCTCCTCCTCGGTGAAGGAAAGCTCTACGCCCGCAAGGCCGGGCAAAAGCGCCTTCATCAGCTTGGGCGTGATGCCGATGTGTGCGGCAAAGGTGGCGATGCGTGCCTTTCCCGCCTCTGTCTTTTCGTTACAATCAATATAATCGCCCGCAAAAACAGCGCAGGCCTTGCCGTGCGGGACGCCGTCAAGCAGGGTGATGCTGTAACCCATCGGGTGGGGGAAGCCGGTGCCCGTGACCGAGATGGCCATGCCCGCAGCGGTCGCGGCGGCGATCAGCTGCTCACGCATTTCGGGCGTGAAGGTCGCAGGGGCTTGCGAAAGGACGTCCCAAAGCTCCTTTGCGGCAAAAAGCGCGGCTTGCTCGGAAAAAACGGTGGATTTCGGGGAAAGATAGCTTTCCAGGGCGTGGGCAAAGGCGTCCAGCGCGGTGCTTACCGTAGAGGCGTGCGACAGGGAGTAGGTATAGCGGGGATCTACGATAGCGATCTTGGGCCAGGCGTCGTTTGCCTTGAAGGTCTTTTTGCGCTCGCCGTCGGGGAGAGTGAGAACGCTGTAATAATTGACCTCGCTGCCCGTGCCTGCCGTGGTGGGGATTGCGACAAGGGGAAGAGTGGGATTTTGGCGTTTTTCCTCGTCATAAATATCCGTGGGTGCGATGCCTTGGTTGTTTGCGAATGCGGCAATGGCCTTTGCGGCGTCCAGCGGGGAGCCGCCACCGATGCCGATCACGAAGTCCGCGCCGATCTCGGAAGCAAGCTTGCCGCCCTCAAAGCAGGTCATAAGAGGGGGATTTTCGCTGATTTTGTCAAAAACGGTGTAGCCGATGCCAAGCTCCTTCAAAACGGCGCATACCTCGTCCAGGGCGCCGCTGGCCTTAGCAGAGGTCTTGCCCGTGACGATCAGGGCGTGCTTGCCCAGTGCCAGGGAAGCTTTGCTTTTTTGCAGTGCGTTTTCGCCGAAAAAAACGCGCGTGGGAAGGTAAAAAGAAGCATTCATAAGCGTTCTCCTTTTGCAAAAATAAGTGGTTTTGCTTCTATTGTAGCACATCTGTGCGAAAAAGAAAAGAATTTCCTTCAAAAAAGCGCAAAAAAACGCATTTACCCCCGTGACGGGGTGTTTTTCGCCCGATTTGCTTCACAAAACGAACGGAAATTTAAAAAAATTTTAAAAAAAGCCGAAAAAATTGAAAAAACCTCTTTACAATACGTGTTAATATATGTTATAATGTACACAAAGTCGCGCACGGCGCGCGGGATCGAGCGTTTTGCTCTCCCTTTTTTGGCCTTGACCGCAGGCAGATGTGGCGGTACAAAAATGATAGCTTTACGAATTCGGCTTTTAGCCATGACGCGGCGCGTGTTTCGCGCCCTGATATGAGGATTTTGAAATGAAAGAATTTTTTGACAGACTGTTTTCTGGCAGCTTTTCTTTTGAATATTTTGTGGGACCCTTCCGTGGCTTCACCTGGCGCGACGGCTTGGATATCGCGCTTTTGGCAGCATTGTTTTTTGCATTATTCCGCTTCGTGCGCGACAGGCGCGCCAGCCGCATTCTCTGGGGCGTAGGCCTGCTGGTCGGTATTTACGCCGTGGCGGAGGTGTTTAATTTCTACGGATTGCGCTATTTGTTCGGCTCCTTCTTTGGCTACGGACTTGTGGCGCTGGTCGTGATCTTCCAGCCCGAGATCCGCTCGCTCGTAGAGCGTCTGGGCTCCACCTCCTTCCGCAACCTGAAAGGTATCCGAACCGAGGCGAGAAGCCGCTCGGCGCTCTCCGCTACGGGCCTTGACGAGATCGTTTTGGCCGTCAAGCATATGTCCTTTTCCAAAACGGGCGCCATTATCGCGATCGAGCGCAATATCAGGATCGGTGACTATGCGCAAAGCGGCACGAAATTGAACGCAGAGATCAGCGCGCGCCTTTTGCAGACGCTTTTCTTCAACATGACGCCCCTGCACGACGGTGCCGTGATCATTCGCGAGGGACGCGTGTTTGCCGCGGGCTGCAACCTACCCCTGACGCAGAATACCGAGCCGATCATGGATCTTGGTACGCGCCACCGCGCCGCTGTCGGCGCATCTGAGGATAGCGACGCGATCATCATCGTCGTATCCGAGCAGACAGGTATCATCTCTCTTGCCGTGGGCGGCGAGCTGTACCGCAACTTTACTTCGGTTTCCCTGCGTCGCAAGCTCGGTGAGCTGCTGGGTATGCAGAGAAACGCACAACAAGGTAACGAGGAACTGTGATGAACGATAAGAAGTTTTTGATTGAAAATGATGCCGAGCAGCTGCAAACGCAGCGCCTTTCACACCGCAAGGTGTACGGTGCGATCCTGGCAGCCGTAGTGTGCGTGCTGCTGGCCCTTGTGGTATGGGTCGGCGTGATGAACACGCAGGATACCGACTATATTCCCGTTCGCATCGTATCTCCCGAGGGATACGAGTGTACGCTGTCCGTAGACGGCGTTGAGGTAGAGGGACGTGTTTCTGACCTGCGTAACCTGGACGAGATCGTGATTACCATAACCCGGCAGGATGCCCTGTACGTCGTCGCAGGGTTTGGCGGCGAGGCATCTGTGAACGAGGCGTTTTTGCGCTTGCCTGACGGTGTTTATCTTACTCGAGAGTTCAGCGCCGTGCTGACCGTGACGGCCAAGTAATATGGAGCAGATCAAAGCGCTGCTCCTCTCGGATATCCGCATTCCCTTTGATGCACCCGATGAGGAAGCACTGAAAATTGCACAGAAGAAAATGAAGTCCGCGCGTCTTGACGCGCGGCTTCATTTTAGCATTTATAAGAAATCGCTGGACGCGCGTCGCAAGCCCGCCATTTTGAAGGTTTGCTCTGTGCTGGCAACGGCCGAGGAGCTGCTTCGCATAAGCGACGCGACCTTGCAACGCCTTGGCGCGCGCCCTTTTGCACGCACGCTGCCCGAGGTGGCGTTTGGCAGCGAGCCGATGGAGAAAAGACCGCTTGTGGTGGGAATGGGCCCCGCAGGTCTTTTTGCCGCGCTCATGCTGGCGGAGCAGGGGTATGCCCCTTTGATCATCGACCGCGGCGATGACGTTTCTACACGCGCGCGTGCGGTGGCGCGTTTTAGCGCGTGCGGGGAACTGGACACGGAAAGCAACATTCAGTTCGGCGCGGGAGGTGCCGGCACCTTCTCGGACGGCAAGCTGGTCACGCGCGTGAATGATCCGCTTTGCAACTACGTGCTTTCCCGCATGGTGGAGTTTGGCGCACCTGCCGAGATCGAGCAAAAGCAGAAGCCGCACGTAGGCACCGATATCTTGCGCGAGGTGGTGCAGAATATCCTGACCCGCATCGAGCAGCTTGGCGGTACGGTCAGATACCGCACGAAATTAGAGGACGTTATTCCCACCGAGCAGGGCGTGCGCGTGCGCACCTCTGCGGGCGAGATCGAGGCAAGCGTGGTGCTGCTGGCCATCGGGCACAGTGCACGCGACACCTTTGAGATGCTTTTGCAAAAGGGAATGATGATCGAGCCTAAGCCCTTTTCCGTAGGTGTTCGTATCGAGCATCTGCGTGAGGATATTGACCGCGCCCTTTACGGCGAGCTGGCGGGGCATCCCGCGCTTGGCCCCGGCGAGTATGCCCTTTCGGATACCACCGGTGCGCGCGGCGTTTACACCTTCTGTATGTGTCCCGGCGGTGAGGTCGTTGCCGCGGCATCTGAGGAAGGCGGCGTTGTTGTTAACGGTATGAGCTACCACGCGCGCGATGGCAGAAATTCCAACGCGGCGGTGGCCGTATCCGTCACGCCCGCCGACGTCGGCGGCAGCGTGCAGGGTGCGCTTGACTTTCAGCGCGGCATCGAGCGCGCGGCATTTTGCGCGGGCGGCAGGGATTATTCCGCACCCGTACAGACCGTAGGCGATTTTCTTGGCGGTGCGCGGGGGAGCGAGCCCTCTCGTATCCTGCCCACTTATGCGGGCGGGCGCGTACGAACAGCCGATATGCGCGAGGTCCTGCCCGCTTTCGTGTGCGACACGCTGGCAAGCGGCCTTGTTTCGTTTGATAAAAAGCTTCGCGGCTATGCCGCGCCCGACGCAGTGCTGACGGGCGTGGAAAGCCGTACCTCGTCCCCCGTGCGTATCCTGCGCGGTGCGGACGGCACCGCCCCCACGCATCCCCGCCTTTACCCCGTAGGGGAGGGCGCGGGCTATGCGGGCGGCATTACCAGCGCGGCTCTGGACGGGCTGCGCGCAGCGCTTGCCGTGATGGCGCGCTACCGCAAACCGAAGGAAGGAATTGTGTGATGGAACAAAGACGTAAGGAAAAAATATGGGTGCTGCGCGAGGATCGCTCTGTGCCCGAGAGCGAGATCCTGTCGCTCAGCGAGCAGACCGGCTTTTCGCCCGTTTGCGCGCGCCTGCTATATCATCGCGGTCTGCGCACCGCCGAGGCGGTAGAGCGCTTTCTTTGCTGTGAGGATACTGCCTTCCACAGCCCTTTCCTGTTGAAGGACGTAAGACCTGCCGTGCAGCGTATCCGCCAGGCGCTTGACCGCAAGGAAAAGATCGTGATCTACGGCGACTACGACGTGGACGGCGTGACCTCCGTCAGCATGCTGTACCTGTATCTGACGGGTATGGGTGGCAACGTTGGATATTACATTCCCAGCCGTGCGGGCGAGGGCTACGGCCTGTCCCGCGCCGCGCTGGATAAGCTTTGCGCCGACGGCGTACGCCTGGTGATCACCGTGGATACGGGCATTACCGCGTGCGAGGAGGCGGAGTATGCCAAAGAGATCGGCATTGATATGGTCATCACCGACCACCATGAATGTCGTGCGACACTCCCCGATGCCGTGGCCGTGGTCAACCCCCACCGCCCCGATTGCCCCTATCCCTTCAAGGAGCTGGCCGGCGTCGGCGTGGTGTTCAAGCTGATCGCCGCCTTTGAGGCGACGCTGGGGGCAGAGAAGGGCGAGTCCGAAATTGACGGCGTGCGCCGCGTAGCGGCCCGCTTTGCCGACCTTGTGGCCATCGGCACGATCGCGGACGTGATGCCGATCACGGACGAGAACCGATTGATCGTTACGCTGGGTCTGCGCCAGATCGAGCGCACCGAGCGTGTGGGACTTGCCGCCCTTTTGGACAAGGCCTCTGCGGGCGGCAACGGAAAGCCGCAGCGCCGCCGCAAGATCACCTCTACCTTTATCGGCTTTGGCGTAGCCCCCCGTATCAACGCGGCGGGCAGAATGAGTGAGGCAACGCTTGCCGTAGAGCTGCTGCTGGCGGATACTGCCGAGAAGGCAGATCTCATGGCAACCGAGCTTTGCGAGATCAACAGCTTGCGTCAAAGTGAGGAGAATACCATTGCCGAGCAGGCCTATCGCCGCATTGAGGAGGAGTTTGACCCCGAAACGACGCGCGTGCTGGTTTTGGAGGACGATCATTGGCGTCAGGGCATCATCGGTATCGTATGCTCCCGTATTACCGAGCGCTACGGTCTGCCCTCTATCCTGGTGTCCTTTGACGGCGCGACGGAAGGGTTTGACAGCCCCGACGATCAGGGCAAGGGCTCTGGACGCAGCGTAAAGGGCATGAACCTTGTCGAGGCACTGACTGCCTGCGAGGATCTGCTGGTGAAGTTCGGTGGCCACGAGCTGGCGGCAGGACTTACGATCCGCCGCGATAAGCTGGACGAATTCCGCGCGCGCATTAACGCGCACGCCGCAAAGTGCCTGCCCGACGGCGGCGTTTGCGCACAGATCGAGGCAGATCTGGAATTGGACGTCCGCGACGTTACCATTCCGCTTGCCGAGGAGCTTTCCCGCATGGAGCCCTTTGGCGTAGCCAACCCTGTGCCCCAGTTCATTCTGCGCGATCTGACGGTGGAGCGCGTGAGCGAGCTTGGCGGCGGCAAGCATCTGAAATTGCAGGTAGGGAAGAACGGTATCAGCCACACGGCGATGCTGTTTTCTACGCCCCGCTCCCGCTTCCCGTACGTGGAGGGGGATCGTGTCGACCTGCTTTGCACGGTGGATATCAACGAGTTCCGCGATATCCGCACGGTGCAGCTGATCGTGCAGGATTTCAAGCCCTCGCAATGCTATGAAAGCGAGTGCAACGAACATATCGCGCGCTACCGCGAGGTGCGCGCAGGCGCAGAATTTTCCGCCGCAGAGGATCTTGTCCCTGCGCGTGAAGACTTTGCGCACGTCTATACCGTGCTGCGCCGCGAATTCCGTCAGGGGAAGGATATCTTCTCCGAGCGCGCACTTTTGCCGATGCTGAACGCGGGCGCACCGCACCCCATCAATTACGGCAAGATGAAATACATTTTGGAGATCTTCCACGAATTGAAGATCTGCGGCGTAGAGCAGATCGAGGAGGGCATTTACCGCTTCGATATCTATTTCAACGCCTCCAAGACAAATATCGAGAAGTCCTATCTTCTCAAAAAGCTGAAAAGCCAATGTAAGGGCTGAAAGGAGAGGTCATATGTCTAACGAGATACAAGCGACAGCCACGGCAGAGGCGCATCTTTTTGGCGCACTGGCGGCCTCGTCCAATCACTACAACATGGAAAAGATCCGCATGGCATACGAATATGCGGCAATGCTTCACGAGGGGCAGACAAGAAAGAGCGGCGAGCCCTATATCTGCCACCCGTTGGCGGTGGCGCAGATCGTAGTGTCGCTCGGACTTGACACAGACTCTATCTGCGCGGCGCTCTTGCACGATACCGTAGAGGACTGCGCGGACAAGACCAATCTCAAAGAGATTGAAAAGCGCTTTGGTGCCGATGTGGCACTGATCGTAGACGGCCTTACCAAGATCGTCATTTTGAAGGTTGAGGACAAGGAAGAAAGCCACATTGAAACCCTGCGCAAGATGCTGCTGGCGATGGCGCGCGACGTGCGCGTGATCTTCATCAAGCTTTGCGACCGCTTGCACAATATGCGTACCTTGGACGCCAAGTCCGAGGAAAAGCAGCGTATCACCGCGCTGGAAACGATGCACGTTTATGCCCCCCTTGCACATCGCCTCGGTATCCAGCGTATCAAGCAGGAGCTGGAAAACATCAGCCTGCGCTATCTTGACCCCTACGGCTATAAGGAGGTCAAGGACGACGTGGAGGCCAAGTACGGCCGCCATACCGACTTTGTGGAGCATATCCGCAAGGAGGTCGGTGATAAGATGCGTGAGAACAATATCGACTTTACTCTGGAAGGCCGTATCAAGTCGGTATACAGCATCTACAAGAAAATGTATACGCAGAACAAGAGCTTTGACGAGATCTACGACTTTTACGCGTTGCGTATCATCGTGGATACCGAGCTGGAATGTTATACCGCACTGGGTCTGATCCATGAAATGTATAACTCCATGCCCGGCCGCTTCAAGGATTACATCTCCACTCCCAAGCCCAACCTTTATCGCTCCTTGCACACCACGGTCATCGGCCGTTACGGTATCCCCTTTGAGGTGCAGATCCGTACGCGCGAGATGCACCGCGTGGCAGAGTACGGTATCGCCGCGCACTGGAAGTACAAGTCGGGGACCGAGGGCAAGGCCGAGATGGACAAGAAGCTGGAATGGGTTGCGCGTCTGATTGAAAGCGAGGGCGATACCCGCGATCCCGACGAGTTCATGAACGTCTTTAAGACCGACGTGTTCCAGGACGAAACCTTCGTATTCACGCCCAAGGGCGACGTGATCACGCTCCCGCAGGGCGCAACGGTCATTGACTTTGCCTATGCCATTCACTCTGCGGTGGGTAACAAGATGGTGGGTGCGAAGATCAACGGTATGATCGTTCCCATCGACCGCGTGCCCAACAGCGGCGAGATCGTGGAGATCATCACCTCCAACGCGTGCAAGGGACCCAGCCGCGACTGGCTGAATATCGTTAAAACGGGCGGCGCGCGCGCCAAGATCCGTCAATGGTTCAAGAAGGAAAAGCGCGACGAAAACGTTGTGGTCGGCCGCGCCGCCATCGAGATGGAGTGCAAGAAGTTTGGCCGTCCCGCGACGGAAAGCCAGCGTGCTGAGGTGGTAAGCGCACTTGCAGCACGCGCGGGCTTTGCCAGCGCAGAGGATATGTATAACACCATCGGCTTCGGTGGTATCACGATATCCAAGCTTGCCACGCGCTTGCGCGAGGAGTTTGACAAGGTCGTACGTCCCGAGGAGAAGGAGCAGGTACAAAAGCCCTTGGAGGTCGAGGATATCCGCGTCGCTCCCACGCCCCGCCACATCAAGCACAACAGCGGCATCGTGGTGGACGGCGAGCATGGCTGTGCCGTGAAATTCGCCAAGTGCTGTAACCCCCTGCCCGGTGACAACGTCATCGGCTTCATCACCAAGGGCTTCGGCATTTCGATCCATAAGGTGGATTGCCCGAACGTTGAGCAGGGCATGAAGAAATTGGAGGACGCCGACCGCTGGGTAGAGGCGCATTGGGAAAACGGCGGCAAGGGACGCGAGAACGACGTCTACGAGGCGCTTGTGCAGATCCACGCGTACAGCAGCTTGACCATTTTGGCCGAGATCACCATGGCGCTTGCCGATATGAAGGTGCTTTTGTTGCAGATCAATACGCAAAAGAAGAGTGATGACCGCCTTATCATCAACTTGAAGATCAGCTGTAAGAACGTGGATCACTATCACTCGATCGTGGCGCGCCTGAAAGGCCTGCGCGACGTCATTGCGATCGACCGAGGTTACTCATGATCGCGGTATTGCAACGCGCCGCGCGCGCCTGTGTTGAGGTTGAGGGTCGCATTGTCGGCGAGATCGGCAAGGGGCTTCTTATCCTGCTCGGCGTAGCCGAGGGGGACACGGAAAGGGAAGCCGAGATGCTGGCCGCAAAGATCCTGAAATGCCGCATTTTTGAGGACGAGCAGGGAAAGATGAACCGCAGCGTGACCGACGTTGAGGGCGGTGCGCTGGTGGTGTCCAATTTCACGCTGCTTGCCAATTACCGCCGCGGAAACCGCCCCGATTTTATGGGCGCGGCCGCACCGGCACGCGCAAACGAGCTGTATCTGTATTTCACAGAGCTTTTGCGCCGCGAGCTTGCTATCGTGCAAACGGGTGAGTTCGGTGCGGAAATGCAGGTGGGACTTGTGGGGGACGGCCCCATTACCATCGTGATGAATACCGACGTGTTAAAACAATCGAAAAAGGAGAGCTAAAATGAAGCTCTATGTTACGGGCAACGTCAACGAATATTACGTGCAGACGTTGTGTATGATATTTTTTCCGGGCGAAAAATTTTCCGGCGAGGAAGAGCCGGGTGCGCCCGTCATGTGGATGGACGTGACCGAGGACGAAACGCAGGTCACGGCTACGGCGCGCCTTTGCTATCGCGGCAAGGAAACGAACGCCGAAAAGGTATACGTGTTTGACGAGGAGAATACCAAGGACCGCACGCGCAAGATCGCGGTGGGACACGCGGTGCTTTCCACGGCAGGCGAGATGATGCACTATCGCCCCTCCTGGGGCATGCTGACCGGTGTGCGCCCCTCCAAGGTCGCCACCGAGATGCTGCTCAAAGGTATGAGCAAGACGCAGGTGCGCAAAAAACTGGCCTCTCAGTATCAGGTGCTGACCAAAAAGGCGGCGCTTGCCACCGATGTGGCTATCCGCGAGCGTGAGATCATCGGCACGCCCGACAAGAAGGATTGCAGTGTATATATCTCGATCCCGTTCTGTCCCACGCGCTGCACCTATTGCTCGTTCGTGTCCTATACCTCCAAGCGTCTTTTGTCCCTGATCCCCGATTATCTTACCTTGCTTTGCAAGGAGGTTAGACAAAAGTTTGCCACCATCAAGGAGCTGGGGCTGCGCGTGTTGACGGTATATATTGGCGGCGGCACGCCCACCATTCTTGACGAGAAGCAGCTGGAAACACTGCTTTCCACCGTGGCGGAATGTACCGACGTGACCGTATTGCAGGAATATACCTTGGAATCCGGCCGTCCCGATACCATCACCAAGGGCAAAATGGAGCTTGCCAAGAAATACGGCGTGACGCGCGTGTGCGTCAATCCGCAGACCCTGTGTGACGAGGTGCTCAAAGGTGTGGGCAGATGCCACTCTGCCGAGGATTTCCGCAAGTCCTATCATATCGCACGCGAGGCGGGCATAGATTGTATCAATACCGATCTGATCGTCGGCCTGCCCGGTGATACCTACGAAAACTTCTGTGAAAGCTATGATGAGATCCTGCGCATGGCGCCGGAGAACATCACGGTGCATACCTTCTGCGTGAAGAAATCCGCCGAGATCCTGCGAGAGGGCAAGCGCGTTTATAATCTGCGCGGCGGCGATGCCGGCAAGTGCGTGGATTACTCGCAGATCGCGTCTGCGGCGCAAGGATATGCACCCTACTATATGTACCGCCAGAAAAACATGGTGGGCAACTATGAAAACGTGGGCTTTGCCAAACAGGGCAAGGAGTGCCTTTACAACATCTACATGATGGAGGAGGTACATTCCATTTTCGCTGCCGGCGCCGGCGCTGTCACCAAGCTGGTGGATTACGCTGCACCGCAAAGCGGGGAAAAGTCCTTTATCAAGCGTCTGTTCAACCCCAAATATCCCTATGAATATTTGGAGGGGGACGGTGGCGCCTCGCAGGCCGAGGAGATCGCACAATTTTACGGGGAGCGCGGTCTTTGATCTCCCCTTGAAGGGGTGATGCGATTTGTCGCGCGATGCGGCTGCTCCCGGGCAAAAAAAGCTGTTACGGGGCGTGCTGGTGCTGATGCCGGCCGCCCTGTTTTCAAAGATCGTGGGTATGCTTTACAAGATCCCACTGCTTTTCATTGTCGGCGTGGAGGGCATGGCGTATTTTTTGGCCGCCTACCACGTCTACTCGCTTTTGTTCGTGCTGTCTGCCACCGGACTTCCCACG
The DNA here is from genome assembly GCA_045632185.1 of Eubacteriales bacterium. Classification (GTDB taxonomy): domain Bacteria; phylum Bacillota; class Clostridia; order Oscillospirales; family CAG-272; genus Firm-07. Next base: position 12,177 of record JAZQWF010000087.1, on the reverse strand, counting down.
GCGCTTTCCTTGCAGATATCCCGCGCGCTGGCGCGTGGGGAAACGCGCGCGGTGGGGCGGATCTTCCGTGTGTCGCTCTCGCTTTTTCTGTTGCTTGGGCTTGCGGGCAGCACCGCTTTGCTTTTCTTCGCCGAGCCGCTTGCGGCACGGCTTTCCATGGGGGAGGCCGCCGCGGCACTTGCTGCGATCGCACCCTCTCTTTTCCTCGGCGCCTTTATCGGGGCGGGGAAGGGATATTTTCAAGGGCATAGCCGTATGGGCCCCACCGCGCTTTGCGAGGTGTTGGAGGCCGCAGGAAAGCTGTGCTTCGGTCTTGGGTTTGCTCTGTGGGCGAAAAAACAGGGCCTGGAAGCGCCTGCCGTTGCCGCGTATGCCGTATGTGGTATCACCGCGGGAATGGCGCTCTCCGCCCTTTCCTTGCTCCCTTGGCTGTGTCTGTCCCTTCGTCGCAGGCGCGGCGAGGCGCACGGCGTGCTTTCTGCCCGCACGCATATCTTGCTTGATCTTTGCCGTACGGGGCTGCCGATCACGCTTGGCGCTTGCGTGATGAGCGCGGTCAGCTTGCTGGATACCGCGCTCATCTCTGCGCGTTTGCAATCCGCGGGCTTTCCCGCAGGGGTAGCCAATGCGATGTATAGCAGCTACGGCAATCTGGCTATTCCGCTTTACAATCTGGTGCCGGCTCTGCTTGCACCCGTCACCCTTTCGCTGATGCCTTTGCTTGGCGGTGCCGTGGCGGGAAAGGATACCGCAAGCGCGCGGGGAACGCTTTGCAGCGCCGTGCGCATCAGTGCCTTGGTCGGGATCCCCGCATCGCTGGGGCTTTGCGTGTTTGCGCGTCCCTTGCTTTCGCTGATTTTTGCGGGGCAGAGCGACGCGATCGCGGTTGCAGCACCGCTTTTGTCCGTGCTGGCGCTGTCTGTTCTGCCCGCCGTACTGATCTCGGTGCTCGGCGGCGCGTTACAGGCCACAGGACACACATTTTTGCCCGTGCTGGCTACGGGAGCAGGCGCTGTTGTAAAGCTTTGCTGTGAGAGTATTTTGCTGACTGTGCCGGGTGTGTATCTGCACGGTGCGCCGATCAGCACGCTTGCCTGTGTATTGACCGTATTGCTGATCGAATGGGCAGCGCTTGGACGCGTCCTGCCCTTTCCCGCGATCACACCGCGGGATCTGTTCCGTCCGCTGCTTGCCTCACTGCCCGCTATGCTTTTGGGCGTGGGAATTTATGGGGCACTGCGCTTGCGCGTGGGGGAAAGCGGGCTTTTGATGATCCCTGTGCTGGTGGCAGTGGGAGGGAGCGTGCTGCTTCTTGCGCTGCTTTTCGGTGCGGTGGAAAAAAGCGACTTGCTTACACTTCCCGCAGGGGATAGGATCTGTGCTTTTTTGGAAAAACGCAAATTGTTGAAATAGAGGTTGTAAAAATGGATACGAAGGAAAAAATCAAGGAAATTCTGCAAAAAAATGTATACGACGCACGCGATCTTGCCAAGATAGTAGAGATCCTGCGCGCGCCCGGCGGCTGTCCCTGGGACAGGGAGCAGACGCACGAGAGCATTCGCACCGACTTTATCGAGGAGACCTACGAGGTGGTCGGGGCGATCGACAAGAAGGATCCCGCCCTTTTGCGAGAGGAGCTGGGCGACGTGCTTTTGCAGGTCGTGATGCACGCCGAGATGGAGCGCGAGGAGGGCAGATGCACCTTTGATGACATCGCCAACGATATCTGCCAAAAGATGATCCACCGCCACCCCCACGTATTCGGGGACGTAAAGGCAGAAACCAGCGCCGAGGTGCTTTCCAACTGGGAGGTGATCAAAAGCGAGGAGAAGAAGCGCGAGAGCGTGACGGATAAGCTGACTGCCATTCCGCGCCAGTTTCCTGCGCTGATGCGCGCCCAGAAGGTGGGAAAGAAGGCGTCGATGCTGGATTTCCCCGATGCAGAAAGCGTGGCCAAAAAGGTCGAGGAGGAGCTTGCCGAGGTGCGCGCCGCCATGCTTGCGGGAGATGAGGAGCAGACCTGTGAGGAGATGGGAGATCTGCTTTTAACCGTGGTCAGTCTTTCCAGAAAGCTGCACGTCAACGCCGAGCTTGCGCTGACCGCCGCGACGGATAAATTCATCGCGCGCTTTGCCGCCGTAGAGCAGGCCGTAAACGCAGCGGGAAAGCGTTTTGAGGAGCTTTCCGACGAGGAGTTGGACGTTTTCTGGCAAAATTGCAAAAAAATCATCAAAAAGTGAAGGAAATAAGCAAAAAATCTCTAAAAAACTATTGATTTTTTGCGAACAATATGTTAAAATGTAACCAACGAAGGGAAATTTACCCGTTTCCTATCGTATAAAATCACGAAAGGAAGTATAACCCATGAACAAAGCAGAATTGATCCAGGCCGTAGCAGCTAAGAGCGGTCTTTCCAAGAAGGACGCAGAGGTAGCACTTGCTGCCGTTATCGATTCCATCACCGATGCCCTGAAAGCAGGTGAGAAGGTTTCTCTGGTTGGCTTCGGCAACTTCGTCGTAAAGGCTCGCGCCGCTCGCACCGGCAAGAACCCCCAGACCGGCGAGACCATCGAGATCGCTGCCAGCAAGGCTCCCGCATTCGTTGCAGGCAAGGCTTTGAAGGACGCAATTCAATAAAAGGAAAATGCGGCGGGGGTTCGGCCCCGCCGCTTTTTTGGAGTGAACTATGAGATTAGATAAGTATTTAAAGGTATCCCGCATCATCAAGCGCCGCACCGTGGCCAACGAGGCCTGCGATGCCTCCCGTATCACGGTCAACGGCCGTCCCGCCAAGGCCTCCTATGACGTGAAGGAAAACGATATCATCGAGGTCGGCTTCGGCACCCGTACCCTGAAAGTGCGCGTGCTTTGCGTGAAGGAGATCGTGGGCAAGGCAGACGCCGCCGAGCTTTACGAGGTGATCGAATAAAATTTTTGCCCCTTGCATATAGTGTAGCAGAATGTGAGGTGGCAGATATGACGCAAAAAGAGGGAACACAAAGCAAAAAACATACGCTGTCCCTGACGGCACGCAAAAGCGCAAGTATTGCGGGCGTGACGCAGGTGGATAGCTTTGACGAGCGATTGGTGCTGTTAAAGACCGATTGCGGAGAGCTGAGCGTAGAGGGCGAAGGGCTGCACGTGGGCGCTTTGGATATCGCCAAGGGCGAGATCGAGATCACGGGGCATATCTGCGCCGTTTGCTATACCGATGCCGCGCCGAAAAAGCGCGGGCTTCGCGCGCGTTTTTGGGGCTGATGGAGATCTATCCGTTCCGGCAGGCAGAGATGCTGCTGGCGGCTTTCGCGCTGGGGCTGGGTGCAGGGCTTCTTTTCCAGGTGCTGCTGGCGCTTCGCACGGTGCTTGGGGCATATCGCCCCTCCTTGCATATGCGCGCGCTATACGAGCGTCCCTTGCCGCTTTTGCGCCGTCCCGTGGGCTTCCCCTCGCGGCGTGTAAAACGGCTTTGGTGCTTTCTTGTCGCGTTTGGCGGAGATCTGCTTTTTTGCGTTGTCTGCGCCCTTGCCTTGCTCTTTTTGCTGTACGATTATAACGACGGCGCTTGGCGTTTGTCCGTGCCCGTTGTGTTTTTGTCGGGGCTTGCACTGTTTCGCGTATGCACCGCCCGTGTGCTTGCGTGGATAAACGATTATGTTGCCTATGCGCTCTCAGCGCTTTTTTGCTACCTGTGCGCAGGGCTATGCTATCCCGTGCGCTTGCTGTCGTCGCTTTTGCGGCGCTTTGTGCTGGCCCCCTTAAAACGGGGCATGGCGGCACTTTGGCGAAAACGAAGAGCGCGGATATCGGCGCGCCTGTGCCGCGCACAGCTTGCACTTGCCGCGTGCGGGCTTATTGAGAAGGAAAGGAAAAAGTCAGATGTTAAAAAAGAGGATTACACCGCTGCAATGGATCATCAGGATCCTGATCGTGCTGCTGTTTTGCACCGCACTGGTCGTCGGATTTGGCCGTTTGCTTGAATGGAACGATCTTACCCGCCAAAAAGAGGAGCTGGAAAAGCAAAAAGCGGAATTTTCGCAGCAAGCGGAATAAATTTTGCATAAAATCCCCCTTAGATGCAAAAACTGGTATCAAGGAATTTGGAAGGGGGGAAAAGCATGTCCTATTTGCTCAGCGATCTTGTTGGTCACAAATGCCTTGTCAGAACAGACGGGGACGAGTATCTTTCCGGCAGCCCCGAGCTGCCCTGCCGTGTCACGGGGGCGGACGAGGAGTGGCTGCGCGTGTCCTTTGTGGACGAGGCGGGCTCGCGTATGTCGCGCATGGCGCGCATCGACGATCTTTGCGACATTTTGATTTTCGAGGAATAAAAAAGGGGATCACAAGATCCCCTTTTTTATGTTTTCGTTGCGTGCGTCGTGTCCGCCAAGGCATCGTAAAGCATTTCAGCCGTTTGGGCTATGCGTGCGCGCTCCTCGGCGTCTGCCGTTTGTAGCAGATGCAGCCGCGGTGTGCCCCAGATACCAAAGAAGCGGGGCTCTAACCAACAGCAATCGCCGGTGCTGCAAAATACACCGCAAAGGGTGGAAAGACAGGCCTTTTGCGGCTTCATAAAGATCAGCTTCATCGGATATTTGATCAGCGCGAAGATCGGCTTGGGATAATGCGACGTGATGCCCGTAAAGCAGATGCCGGGGTGCGTCAGGGAAAGAGTGACGGCCTCTTCCTTCTTAAAAAGCTCGGCAAGGGCAAAGGTCAGATAGCGTTTGGCGTTGCCGTAAACGAGCGAGGCGCGCTTGCGCGTGGAAAAATCCACGTCGCTTGGATCGGATCTTGCGTAATCGTGCGCGATGCTGCTGACGACCACCACACGTCCCTTGCGCGAGCGCAAGCAGGGCAGCAGGCGGCGGATAAGATAGTAGGGGGAAAGAAAGTTGATCTGGAACACGTTGTCAAGCCCTGTGTCGCATTTGTGGCGGGGAATGGCGTACGCGCCCGCGTTGTGGATAAATACGTGGATACGGCGCGTGCAAAGGGCGTTGGCTGCGTGTTTGACGCTTTCCATATCCGAAAGATCGGCGCCCACGCACTCCACCGAGATGGAAGGGAAGCTTGACAATAGTGCGGCGCGGTGCGCCTCGGAGCGCTCGGCGTTGCGGTCAATGAGAATAAGGGAGGCACCAAGCGCGGCAAGGTACTTGCAAAGCGCTTTTCCCAGATCCCCCGTAGAGCCCGTGATCGCCACGGTCTTATCCTTCAAGGAGGCGGTATTTTTCGAAAGCCATTTTTTCAAAGACACGGTATCACTTCCTCTCTTGGCTCTATTATATCCTTTTTTGCGGATTTTGGCAATAGAAAAAGCGGCGGGAAACCGCCGCTTTTTCTATTAGCCGATCATGCCGATGCCTTCCAGCAGGATCTTGATGCCGATCACGATCAGGATCACGCCACCGAATACAGAGGCCTTTTGTTCCAGCTTGGTGCCGAATTTCTTGCCGATCACCACGCCCGCGGCGCAGATGCCGAAGGTCAGAATGCCGATGATCAGGCAGGCAACCAGTGCTTCCGGGAAGTTATAATCCGAGATGGTGAAGCCCACGGAAAGGGCGTCGATCGAGGTGGCAATACCCTGTACGATCAGGGCGCCAAAGGTGAGATAGGTGATGGGGCACTCGCAAACAGTGACCGTTTCGCCCTCGGGCGTTTCGATCTCCTCGCACTTGCAGGGGCGCAGACCCTCCCACAGCATTTTGCCGCCGATATACAAAAGCAGAGCCAGTGCCACGAAGGGAATATAGGGCTGAATGACGCTGAAATAATTGGCGGCCGTGGAAACGCAGAGCCAGCCGATCAAGGGCATAGCAAACTGGAAAAGCGCAAACACACCTGCCAGCAGGCAGATGCGGCGGCGGCGCATCGTGGGCTCGTGCAGACCGTCCGCCAGGGACATGGAAAACGCGTCCATAGCAAGACCCGCGCCAAGACCCGCAGCGGTCAAAATAAGCTCGAAAGTAATCATTTTATACCTCTGAAACAAGATAGCACGGCAAGCGCCTTGGCGCTTGCCGTGTGGTTGATTTTTACTTGTGCTCGTGGTGCTTGATGAAGCCGCAAAGCTTTGCGATTTCCATCACGAAAAGGGGAACGAAGATCAGACCCACGCCGATCAGGTATTGCTGCCAGGTAAGGTATACCAGGTTGAAGATGCCCTGCACACCGGGAACGAACAGCACGAACGCCATCAGTGCGGTGGAGGCAAGAGCGGCAAGGTTGAGGTTCTTGTTGGAGAACGCGCCGATCTTGAAAAGAGAATGCTCGGAGCGCATGTTGTATGCCTGCACGATCTGGCAGAGTGCCAGAACCATGAATGCCAGCGTCTGACCGCCCATCAGGTTCAGCTCGTGTGCCTCGTCAAGAAGCACGCCGTCAAACATATGGGCCAGTTCAAGGCCGGTACCTACCCAGAAGGCAACCAGCGTCAGGAGCGCGAACATTACGCCCTGAATGGCCACGCGGACACCAAGACCGTGTGCGAAGATGCCCTCGTCCTTGGGCTTGGGCTTGCGATCCATAACGTCCTTCTCAACGGCCTCCATGCCAAGTGCGATAGCGGGCAGGGAGTCGGTAACAAGGTTGATCCACAGCAGCTGCATGGAAAGCAGGGGAGAGGTGTGCCACATCAGCATCGCGAAGAATACGGTAAAGACCTCGCCGATGTTGGTGCTGAGCAGGAAGGCAACGACCTTCTTGATGTTGGCGTAGATACCGCGACCCTCCTCAACAGCGTCCACGATGGTGGCGAAGTTGTCGTCGGTCAGGGTCATATCGGAGGCACCCTTTGCTACGTCGGTGCCGGTGATGCCCATAGCACAGCCGATGTCGGCGGCTTTGAGGGCGGGAGCGTCGTTGACGCCGTCACCCGTCATCGAAACGACCTGGCCCTTGCGCTGCCATGCCTTGACGATACGGATCTTGTTTTCGGGGGATACGCGGGCATAAACGGAAATATCGGCAACCACGGCGTCAAGCTCGTCGTCGCTCATGGCGTCAAGCTCTGCGCCGGTGATAGCGCGGTCGCCCTCTTGCAGGATACCAAGATCCTTTGCGATGGCGGAGGCGGTGATAACGTGGTCACCCGTGATCATGACAACCTTAATGCCTGCACGGCGGCAGACGGTTACGGCGTCGCGTGCCTCAGGGCGGGGCGGGTCGATCATGCCGACAAGACCCATGAAGGTAAGGCCGCTTTCCAGCTCCTCGGAGGTGGGGTTCTCGGGAACCTCGTCGATCTCCTTGTAAGCAACGGCCAGCACGCGCAGTGCGTCGGAGCTCATCTCGTTGGTGATGCGCTTGGCGGTTTCAATATCGCCCTTTACGCAGCGGGTAGCCATGACGTCGAAGGCACCCTTCACGATGACGATCTTCTTGCCGTCCATCATGTTGACGGTGGACATCAGCTTACGGTCAGAGTCAAAGGGGATCTCGGCAAGGCGGGGGAATTGCGCGCAAAGCGCTTCCTTTTCAAAGCCGTTCTTGTGAGAAGCCACCACGATGGCGGTTTCGGTGGGGTCACCGATGTGCTGCTCGCCCTCGGCGGTGAAGTTAACAGAGCCGTCGCAGCAAAGCGTTGCGTAGTTCAGCAGCTTGCGGATAGCATCGGAGTTCTCGGCAGAGATCGCTTCTACCTCGCCGCCGTCCGCGAATGCCTTGGTCAGGGTCATGCGGTTCTGGGTAAGGGTACCGGTCTTATCCGAGCAGATAACGGACGCGCCGCCCAGCGTTTCCACAGCGGGCAGACGGCGGATCAGGGCATTCTTCTTAACCATGCGCTGTACGCCGATGGAAAGCACGATCGTCACGATCGCGGGCAGACCCTCGGGAATAGCGGAAACGGCAAGAGAAACGGAGGTCATGAAGATGTGAAGAACGGGGATCTTGTTGAGAAGACCGACCACGAAGATCACGGCGCAAGCGGCCAGAGCCATAAAGCCAAGGTACTTGCCAAGCTGTGCAAGCTTTGCTTGCAGGGGCGTTTGGGTTTCTCCCTCGCTGTCAAGCAGACCTGCGATCTTACCCATTTCGGTGTCCATACCGGTGGCGGTGACCACTGCGATGGCAGTGCCGTATGTGATGGAGCAGCCGGAGAACACCATGTTGGTGCGGTCGCCGATGGGTGCCTTTTCGTCAACGATGACAGAGGCGTCCTTCTCAGAGGGAACGGACTCGCCCGTAAGAGCGGCCTCCTCGGATTTCAAGCTTGCGCTTTGCAGAAGGCGCGCGTCAGCGGGAACGAAGTCACCGGCTTCCAGCTTGATGATATCGCCGGGAACCAGCTCGGCGGCATCGATCACCTGCTCCGCACCGTCGCGGATCACACGTGCGTGGGGAGCGGACATGCTTTTCAGGGCGTCAAGCGCTTTTTCCGCTTTTCCTTCCTGATATACGCCCATGATGGCGTTCAGAATGACGATCAGCAGGATCAGGCCGGGCTCAAACAGCTCGCCCCAGTTTTTCTCAACGCAAATAAGAGTGAAGGAAACGGCTGCTGCGATCAACAGAATGATGATCATGGCGTCCTTGAACTGATCAAGGAAGCGCTGGAAGGTGGACTTTTTCTTTTTTTCCTGCAAGCGGTTCTCGCCGTACTTTTCCTTACGGGCGGCAACCTCTGCTGCACTAAGGCCTTGTGCCTTGTCGACAGAAAGCTCACAAAGAACGTCTGCCGTGGACTTGTCGTGGGCTGTCAATGTGTTTTCCTCCTAATAAAATAAAATATGTTTACCCCCGCGGGGCTTGGAAACAGATGAAGAAGGGAAAAAGGCATAAAAAATAGACCTACCTGCCCCATAGCAGATAAGTCTGGTCATTTAAGATAGGGCCAGGAAATATTTTTCCATGATGTTGACCTTACCACAAGAGTGCTGACTACTCCCTTATTCTGCCAAAATTATAGCAGAAATATACACCGATGTCAAGGGGAAATTGAAAAAAATGCATTTTTTCAAAAATAAAGCAAGAAAAAAACAAAAGAAAGCGTCAGATTCTATTGACAGAGTGAAAAAAACAATGTATAATGTAAACAGTAAGGGGTGCGGAACGCTCCTTTTGAAAAATTACGAGTGAGGTGCATATAAATTATGATGAAAGCGCAAAACAGAAGAAAAGAAATGGCAGTTCTTTTGGCAAACGCAAATGCTGCTGTGTCGGGTGACGCACTTTCCGCACGCTTCGGTGTATCCAGACAGATCGTGGTGCAGGATATCGCTACGCTGCGCGAGCAGGGCTACGAGATCCAGGCAACCCACTATGGCTATGTATTGAAGGCAACGCCCCTTTTGGAGCGCGTGTTTACCGTAACGCATACGCAGGAGCAGACGGCGGACGAGCTGGAAATGATCATTGCACAGGGCGGTATTGTAAAGGACGTATTTGTCGAGCATAAGGTCTACGGAAAGATCTCTGCTCCCCTGAATATCCACAACAAGCGTCATATCGACAAGTTCCTTGACGGCGTGCGTAACGGCGCCTCCGTGGAGCTGATGAGCATCACGGGCGGTATCCATTCCCACACTGTTATGGCCGATAAGAAGGAAACCCTTGATAACGTTGAGAAGGCGTTGAAGGAAGCCGGATTTTTGGCATGATCTTCTTTCAGCACAAAAAAGCAGCGCGTCCCTTTTGCGGGCGCGCTGCTTTTTTGTGTTCGGGGAAGAGCTCGTGTTAAAAAACGTCATATTTTGTCACCTTTGCTTGACAAAACTGAGCGAAGGGTGTATAATGTTGTCAAAGACAACGTTTGCTTTGCAAACGGCAAATTTCTTTTTGCAATGCTACCGAGAAGGAGAAGTGTATAAGCATGGACAATCAGACTAATCAGACCTTCACTCCTGCTGTTCAGCCCCAGCCCGAAACCACTCCCAATCCGCAACCTGTGGAGCAGCCCGCAGCACAGCCCGCAGCACAGCCCGCAGAGCAGCCCGCAGAGCAGCCCGCAGCACAACCCGCAGAGCAACCCGCGGCACAGCCCGCAGAGCAGCCCGCGGCACAACCCGCAGAGCAGCCCGCAGTGCAACCTGCAACACCGACCTGGACGTATTCTGCACGTTGCCCCGTTTGCGGCGCGCCCACCGTTCCCGGCCGTCCCTTCTGCGGTAACTGCGGTTCAGCGCTCCCGCGTATAGCCGCTCCTGCCGCTTATGTAGTGCCGGGCGCTCCTAACCCGAACCCCTATACAACTGCACGCACCCCCGGTGCGCCCAACCCGAACCCCTATACAACCGCACGCACCCCCGGTGCGCCCGGCGTGCCTCCCGCCTATGCTGCTGGCGCCGGTGCCTATGCCGCACGCCCCGCGCCCAAAAAGAAGAAGAGCAAAAAGGGCGTTGTGGTGCTTCTTGTGTTGGTGTTGCTTCTGGCAGCGGCCGCCGCATTCGTGCTGCTTATGCTCAAAACGCCGGTATCCTCGGTCACTCTTTCCGAAACCTCTACGATCGAGCTGGCGGTCGGTCAGACCAAAACGCTGACCTATTCCGTATCTCCGTACGATGCTGATTGTGAAACCGTTGGGTGGACGTCCAGTAACACCTCTGTTGCAACCGTTTCCGATGGTAAGATCACGGCAAAAGGGAAGGGCACCTGTACGATCACGGTAACCGTGAACGCGGGGAAGGACGATCAGCACACGGCGTCCGTTTCCGTAAAGGTCGGAAAGGCCGTGAAGGAGATCGAGCTTTCCGTTGGCACGGTCGAGTTGAAGGTTGGCGAGGATCATACGATCACGTATGAGATCACCCCCTCGGACGCGATGACCGGTGTTGTTTCTTGGGAAAGCTCCGATGAAACGGTGGCAACGGTCAAGAACGGTAAGATCGAGGCCAAGAAGCTTGGCACCTGCACGATCACCTTTACCGCCGGCGGTAAAAGCGCAACGGCCACCGTTAAGGTCGTGACGCTTTATAGCGAGGAAACCCGTATCGTAGGCACCTGGAAGGGATATGCTTACCTGGAAGGCGATGAAACCGTGCCGTTGAGCTCCGGTGCGTCGTATCTTTACTTGTATAGTGACGGTACCGGTAGAATGACGTTTTCCGGAACAACGCCCCTTGACTTTATTTGGGAGTATACGGAATACGAAGATGAAAGCTATTTTTACGACGTCACCTATACCAGCTTCAGTGGTACCACGCAGATGATGAGCTTTGAGCTTAGCAGCGGCAAGGATTACGTTGCCTTTCAGCGTGGTTCGATGACCGTGGTATATACCAAATAATCTTTTGAAGCTTTATTCAAAAAACCGCCCCATGGGGCGGTTTTTTTGTTGTAACAGAAAACCACGCCGTATGTGACCCCATGCTTCGCATCGTTCAAAAAATGCTTTGTCGATGAGGGAAAGCAAAATAAAGGGAGAGCGCAGGATTTGTGTGAAAGGCTCCCTCCGGGAGGGAGCTCCCGTCAAAGACGGGTGAGGGAGCCCGCGCAAAAAACGCAACTCACTTGTAATATGGCAGGTGCAAAAAGGCAAAATGCCGCAGGATCCTTCCGTCATTTTCTTGCGAAAATGGCACCTCCCTCCGGGAGGGAGGCCTTGAAACGCGCATCGTCGAAAGAAAGCGAAGGATTTAGAAAGCCCGCCCCCCGGGTAGCAAGCAACAGTTGCATGGGCGGCAGGCCAATCTTTGGCGCACTTGTGCGCCGCCGGTAATATGATGGCTATGCCCGAAACTGAAATACCCCCGCTAAGCGGGGGTATTTTTAGTGGTATCAGAAGAATTTGGGATCGACTGCCGCAAAGTCGGTATAGTGGATACCGCAGGTCGCGCGGCGGGACAGGGTAAAGGAGTATTTGGCGTCGTCGTTGACCTGCGTCAGGCGGAAAAGCACCTTGTTGACGCCCTTTTTGAGCGGCACGTCGGCAAGATGCACGTTCTCAAAATCAAACGCGTCGCAGCTTGACTTATGCGCCACCTTCTCGCCGTTGATCCAAAGCGTGAAGGGCGCGGATTGACCGATCATGATGCAAACGCTTCTGTCCTCTGGGCTGACGATCTCACGCGCCAGATAGACCACGGAAGGGCCGCGCAACCCGCAAAGATCGGAGAAACGGATGCTGTCCTCGGACTGGTAGAACACGGCCTCCTCATACTTGGTGGTAAGGTCGTTTTCATCAAACGCGGTGAAGCATTCGTCGTGGCTCATATATTCGCTGTCGGTGTCGATGGC
>JAZQWF010000086.1:0-13559 GCA_045632185.1 Eubacteriales bacterium | reverse complement strand
ACCGAGATGTGCTTCGACTACCTCGACGGCCCCGCAGTTGTTGTTGGCTCCCGTAACTGGATCACGCCCGCATTCGAGCTTGAAAAGAGCTTCTTCCCCCAGCCCAGCTGGATCATCGACGCTCTGCATGAGAAGATCATGCCCATTCCGGGTTACGTTCCCACCACCAACTTCACCGACATCGAGAAGGTGGAGCGCGCAAAGAAGGGTCTTTAATCCCTCGCCGCTTCATTTAGCGCAGAACTAAATTTACAACTTACAATCCATCGGGCGGCAACGCCCGATGGGTTTTTAGAAAGAAATGAAATTATTTGTTTTAACAACCACAAACCCGCATTATAACCTTGCCGTTGAGGAGTATCTGTTCCGTCACGAGCGGGACGATGTTTGCATGCTCTGGCAGAACGCGCAAACCGTGGTGATCGGCAAAAATCAGAATGCTTTTGCTGAGGTGGACATTGACGCCTTGCGCCGCGATGGGGTGCATCTGGCGCGCCGTATCACGGGTGGCGGAGCGGTCTATCACGATCTCGGCAACGTTAATTTCAGCTTTATTTCGGCAAATAATGCCGAAACGGGGTTGGATTTCGCCAGATTTACCGCGCCGATCTTAAAGGCACTTGCTTCGCTTGGTGTGCAGGCTGAGCTGTCGGGCAGAAACGATCTTTTGCTTGACGGACAGAAGTTTTCGGGCAACGCACAGTACAGTGCAGACGGCAGAACGCTGCACCACGGTACGTTGCTTTTTGATGCCGACCTTACGGTGCTTGGACGCTATCTGCGCCCTGACGAGGAAAAGCTGAAAAGCAAGGGGATCAGATCCGTGCGCTCCCGCGTGACAAATCTTGCACCACATTTGCAAATTAGTGCCACAACGGGTGAGTTTATCGAGCTTCTTGCGCAGTATCTGCGCGCAGAATACGCCCCTGTGGAGCCGCCCGTGCCGCAGAACGCAGAAATTGATGCGCTGTATGCGCGCAACGCCTCCTTGGAATGGCTTTTTCCTGAAAGGGAGCTTGTGGCAGGATATACCTTGCAGCAAAAAAAGAGATTTCCGTTCGGCAGCGTGGAGATCACGCTTTCCATGCACAACGATACCGTGCGTGATGCGATGATCCGCGGCGATTTCTTCGGCAGTGCCCCCGCAGAGGAGCTGGAACGCGCACTTTGCGGCAAACCACTTGCCCAGATCCGCGAAAATGCAGCAGAGCTTAACCTCTCACGTTATATTTTCGGCATGGACGAGGCTGCCTTTGCAGAATTGCTCACCTTTTAAAAAAGAACGCATTTCCACCCGTTTGGGGGGCAAATGCGTTCTTTTTGCTTTTTTGTCACGCTTTTTTTGCCTTTGCATATCCTAAACAGCGGCACCCGTTTCTTTATTTTATAATTGCTCTTGCAATTTTTGACTTTTTGTGATAAAATAAATAAAGTTTTGAAATACCTTTTTCGGAGGTCTGCTTTGGTTTATTCTAACGTTTTAGAGGCGCTCGGCAATACGCCGATGATCCGCCTCAATCATATCGTGCCCGAGGGCGCAGCCGAGGTGCTGGTGAAGTACGAGGGGCTCAACGTCGGTGGCTCGATCAAAACGCGTACGGCGTACAATATGATCTGCGAGGCGGAAAAGCGCGGCGCGATCAATAAGGATACTATTATCGTTGAGCCCACCAGCGGCAACCAGGGCATCGGCCTTTCGCTGATCGGTGCAGTGCGCGGCTATAAGGTGCGCATCATTATGCCCGATTCCGTCAGTGAAGAACGCCGCAAGCTGGTCAAGGCGTACGGCGCGGAGCTGGTGCTTATTCACGACGATGGCGACATCGGCAAGTGCATCGACACCTGCCTGCAAACCGCCCTCAATATGGCGAAAGAGGACCCCAAGGTATGGGTTCCCCAGCAGTTTGTCAACCCCGATAACCCCGAGGTACACCGTCGCACCACCGCCAAGGAAATTCTGGCACAGGTGAACGGCCCCATTCACGGCTTCTGCTCGGGTGTGGGTACGGGCGGTACGCTCACCGGCATCGGTGAAACGCTCAAAGCGGAAAATCCCGATATGCTGATCTGGGCGGTCGAGCCCGAGAACGCCGCGATCCTTTCGGGCGGCAGCATCGGCACGCATCTGCAAATGGGCATCGGTGACGGCCTGATCCCCGACAACCTCAATCTGAATATCTTTTCCGATACCGCGATCGTCACCGACGAGGAGGCACTGAACACCTCCCGCCGCCTCATCCGCGAGGAGGGAATTCTTTGCGGTATTTCCAGCGGCACGAACGTCGCCGCCGCCTTGCGTATGGCAAAGCTCCTCGGCAAGGGAAAGACGGTTGTGACCGTGCTTCCCGACACGGGCGAGAGATACTTCAGTACAGAATTGTTCGACTTTTAATAGAAAACCGCCTTGCCGGATAACGTCAAGGCGGTTTTTAGTTTAAACTTCCGGCGCGGGTACGATGGAGAAGCGCAGCTCTGCGATGCACCGTGTTTCAGGCGAAATGGTATAGCTTTCGCCGGGCGAAAGAGGAGACTGTACATCGGTGACATCGACGGTTACGCGCAGGCGGTAGTGTCCTGCTTCCAGTTGGCTGAACACGTTCGTGCTGTAATACGTGCTGTGAGGCAGCAATGTCATATATCCAAAGCCAATGTCAGTGGAATCCCCATTTTCATCTATGTCAGGGGGAATGGGCGGTATTTTGACCCATTGTCCATCCTTGCCCATTTTCTCCCATGGATACTCCTGCGGATTGTTGCGAAGCAGAATAATGTAATCGGTATCGTTTTGCATCTCTACGGACAGCGTGGTTGCCGCAGTTGTCAGATCGGTGGAGGTAAGCTTTATCTTGACGTGGGTGTTATACTGTGTCCCGTCAGAGGTATGAAAGGTGCCTTTATTCAACTCCGGCTTCGACTCTTCCTTTTGACAACCGACGCAAAAGAGCATCAAGAGACAGAGGAGTAAGCATAGAATTTTTTTCATGGAAAATCTCCTTCTTGCTAAGAATTATTTTTATAAGCCAACAAAAAGTTGAAAACTTGATGCGTTAGACCGAACCCCTTGTTGGAAGTCGATTAAATTGTTTTAGGCGGTTGCACCGGGTGCTCCGGGCGCAACGGTAAAATACAGCTCCACCATACATTCAAAGTCCTCGCCATCGGTGGGTTGCATATAAACGGTATGCTGCAAACGGTAGTTGCCTTTTTCCAAGGGCTCGGCAAAATACTTTTGGTACCGTTGCGCACTCCTCTGAGCAACAAAATCAGTATATTCGTTACCGCGGATCACACCAAGCGGCAGCTTGGTCCATTTCCCGCCTTCCCATTTTTCGCATTGCCATTCATCGAATCTTCCAAGGTTGACGGTGCAATCGGTATCGTTCTGTATTTCCACAGTAATCGAAGCAAGAGGCGCTCTCGGCACCTCTGTGACAAGTGCCATTCTCACATGGGTGTTATACGTATTCTGCCCGGAAACGTACTGTGTTCCCAGTTCCAGCTCTTTTACTTCTTCTGTTTGGCAAGCGCAGCAAAAAAGAATCAGAAAAGCTGTTAATAGGCAAAGAAATTTTCTCATATAGCTCACTCCTTATGCTGAATTGCTTTTGTATGATACTAAGAAATGAAACACTTGACTTGTTAAACCGAATCCTGCGTTATGATCGGTTCCATATTCCACTGCGAATATACCGATAATTTGATACGAGCCATTATTAGAATACAATATGGGAGAACCGCTTTGACCTTTCGTAGCATCTATCCAAAATTCAAGAATTCTATTTTCATATGTGGTGCCATTTTCGCAAGTCGTTTGGGAAGAAGTGTCGCTTTGAATGACCCCACTATGTTTGTATTGATTATAGGTACTATATGCAACGGTATCCGGATCATATCCGTTTAAGTCTCCGGGATATCCGGAAATCATAGCCATCAAATTTACAGCGCTATTTCCGCATTGAAATCCTAAATAACCAGAATTGTTTCCGATGTTGTCATTGAGTCGTATTACGCCCCAATCGTGTGATGCACCCCATGTTTGTAAATTATAAGATTCAGACTTTTCGTGTTCATAAAAAGGAATGCTTATGGCAACTTCGTTCGCGGTTGTGTACCCGAAAGGTCTGTTTAGATTTCCACTGACTCCGGGATAAATGACGATAGATAATGGCCACCCGTAATCTCGATCATATAAGTTATGTGCCGCAGTTATTGCTACATTTGGGGATATCATTGTAGCAGTTCCGTAAGAAAAAACAAGAGGAGAAAAAGAGTAATATACTATTATGCAAGATATTGCTGAATATGGTGAAACTTGGGTGTTTGTGACTAACGCTCTATCATCAACCGGAGGAATAACACTATCGATAGAAGCACTTTCCGGCATCCAACCGGGTTCGGAAAGAACCTCGTTGTCATTGTTGGAAAGAATATTTCCGTTTATTCGATAATAATATTCTTGTTCTGTGTTCAAATTGTAAGCAACAGCTGCCGCTCCTGTGGGGATCGTTGTCATCTCCAACGTAGGTGTTACCAACTCGGCATCATCATCGGCAATAATCGTTCCGTCAATAGCGTACAGTGAGAGCGTAAAGGAAAGGCAAAGCCAGATCCCTAAAAACAGGCATAAAAACTTCTTTTTCATAAAAACTGCTTTTTGTGTTTTTACGGTGAGAGTGTTATGCCGGATCCTTGCTTTGCCTTATGATATATTTGATTTGTATTTCGTTTTTCAAAGACAAAAAACGGGGGACCGCAAGGAACCGGCGCGAGCGAATATTTCTTCTGCGTTGTTCATTGGGCTCACCCCTTTACCAAAATTTGTGGATTTGCTACAGTTACAGTATAGCATATTTGATATTATTTGTCAATAGCGCTGCATCTGTTTTCGCGGACATAAAACGACAAAAGCCGTCTTGACGGATTTCCGTCAAGGCGGCTTTTGTTTGTTTAGGCCTCCGGCGAAGGAAGAATGGTGAAATACACCTCGGCAGTACAACCCAAGTGGGTGTAATGATAGTCGCCACCGGTATGCCGAATTTCTTTGTCGCTGGTCATGTCGTATTCTATTCGCAAGCGATATATGCCGGCTTCCAACGGAGATTTGATAAAATCATTTGTGCGAGTATACGAGCTATGAGGGGATATACGGGAACACATCCATATTTCTTCTTTGTCCTCTCCCGGATGCGAGGTCGAGTTAAAGCGTTTCCATTTCCCGTTTTCCCATTTTTCCCACGAAAAATCATCAATATCACCAGGGGTTATAATAACGTAATCAGAATCGTTTTTTAGTTCTGCGCTCAGTGTGGTAACGGGGGCGACCAGATCGGTGGTTGTCATCGTCAAAGTGATATAGACGTTATAGGTATTTCCGTCGGCAGTATAAAAACTATCTTCCCTTATACCTGTTGCAAGATTTTCATTAGGCTCTTTCTCCTCGTTGCAAGCAGAGCAAAACAGCATCAAAAGGCATAGCAGCAAACAAAGTGCTTTTTTCATACAAAAACCTCCTTGCTACGAATTATTTTTATAAGCTAACAAAAAATAAAATACTTAACTTGTGATACCGAATCCTTTGTTATAAACATATATATCATTATTAGGATCATCGTCGCCGTCATCAATGGGCTGAGCAGCAGAGTGAACGCCAATAATTTGATAGGTACCGTTGTTGTCATACAATATAGCGGAACCGCTTTGTCCCTTTTCTGTATCAAGTTTATATGTAAGTAGTCTGCAATCATACACGGTGCCATTGCTGGCGATTTTTTGGGAAGAAATGTCGCTGGTGATTCGAAAAACATGATAGAATTGATCTCTGGTTTCCCAATATCTATTCAAAGGTCCGGGATACCCCGAAATCATAATTGGTGTTGCTTCCAAACTAGGTTCAATGCACTGAAAGCCAAGGAATCCCGAATCGTTGCCAATGTTTGAATTCAAGCGGATTACGCCCCAATCCCAGCTTGCCTCAGGTCTGCTGTTTTCAAAGCGAGGGATACTAATTGCAATTTCTGTTGCCATAGCCGAACCGTAGGGATAGTTTAAAGTGCCACGTGTGCTACCGTTAACAGCAGGGGAAACTGTTATCTCTGTTGCCCAACCTCCTCGCTCACTGTTATACAAACAATGAGCTGCGGTCAACGCTGCGTTAGAGGATATCATAGTGGCTGTGCCATCGTACGTTTCTCCATTGGGATATGTTGTTTTAATATATGCAATTGCCGAGAAGGGTGCCGCTTGATAATTGGAAACTCGCTCGCGATTATCATTTCCTATAACAGCATTGACGGAGTGGTTTTCCGGCATCCACCCGGGTTCAGAAAGATTTTCATTATTATTGCTTGGAAGAATATTTCCATTTATGCGATAGTAATAGGTTTGATTAGTGGTTAAATTGTGTGCAACTGCCGCTGCGCCTGTGGGAACATTGGTTATTTCCAGAGGTGTTATCAGTGTTGCATTATCGTCCGCAATAATCGTTCCGTCAATGGCGTACAGGGGGAGAACAAAGGAAAGGCAAAGCACAATTCCTAACAAAAGGCACAAAAACTTCTTTTTCATAAAAACTCCTTTCTGCGTTCTTACGATGAATGTGTTGTGCCGGATCCTTGCTTTGCCTCAAATATATTTTGTTTATATTTCATTTGTCAAAGACAAAAAATGGGGGCTCGCAATGACCCGGCGCGAGCGAATATTTCTTCTGCGTTGTTCATTGGGCTCACCCCTTCACCAAAATTTGTGGATTTGCTACAGTTACAGTATAGCATATTTGATATTATTTGTCAATAGCGCTGCATCTGTTTTCGCGGACATAAAACGACAAAACCCGCCTTGACGGATCGTCAAGGCGGGTTTTACTTATTTCTTTTTCACGCACATTCTGTTGATCTGCTCACGCAGCGCAAGCAGATACTCGGGTGTCTTGGGGTAGTGGCGGAAGTCCACCTTGCCGCACTTGTCGATAGCGGCAATGACCGCCTCGCGGCCGCAGTTTTTCTCGGCAAGCTTCATGGCGCGCATATCAAACAGCGCCTGCTCAAACAGCGCCGCGCGCAGGGAAGAGATCGCCGTGCCGTCGGGCGCAGGATATACGCTGAACGGGTCACCCGCAGGGCCGAAGTAATCACCGTCGTTCACAAGGAACGGGTTGATCATCGCACGGGAGAAGCGATTGTAGTAGAAGTTGAAGCCCCACTGCAAAAATCCGGTCACGCCTGCGCGGTACATCTGCGCACCGATCACGCGCGTGCGATGCGCGTTCATGGCAATGAAACGGTTGGAGGTTTCGGTCGCCTGCGTGCAGCAGTAGTACACCCACAGATCGGGGACGTTGTTGGCCACGAACGTGTCGGCGTTCTTGGTGTCGGGAATGGGGTTGGAGATCACGCCCTGCTCGTAGAAATCGTAATGCGAAAGGGCATCGCGCACAGGGTGATCACCGATGATATCCAGCACGCTGTTGCGTGCCGCCAGATAGTTTTCCAGGTGTGCGGTCTTGGGCTCGTCCGAGATATGGAAGAAGTAGTGATCGCGGTAGCCGAATTCGTCCAGCTTTTCTTTGAGCTGCGGGAGCATCGCGCGCAGGAATTTGGTGTATTCGCCGCCCGTGGCGTCACTTTCCCAGCCAAAGATCTTCTTATACTCGCCGTCCACGGTCGCCATGATCTTGGGGGCATGCTCTGCACCCCACTGGGTGAACAGATGCGCCATTTCCAGATCCTTGATGCCGCAGCGCTTTGCCATCTTGCAGAAGCGTTTCAGCTTCTCAAAGCCGAAGGTATACTCGCCGTTGTTTACGGTGATATCCAGCAGCTGCACCGTCAGGCGCTCGCCGCCTACAACGGTATCAAGCGGAGGGGTGAAGATGGGCGTCAGCAGCGCGGTCATGCCGTTCTTCACGGCCATTTTCACAAAGCTTTCAATGATCTCCCAATGTCTTTTGGAGAACACGGGGACGTTGTAATAATCGGCAAGGCAATCGTAATGCATCCACTGCGTGCAGGTGATCTCCTGCGCGGGGATCGTGGCGGGAAGTACCTCAATCTCAATGGTGGCGTGCATCGGCTCTACGTACTTTTCCGCTGCCAGCGTGACGGTCAGCGGATACTTGCCGGCGGCAAAGTTTTTGGGGACGTTGACCTCAAAATAAAGCTGCTGCGCGACACCGAGAATCGGATAGATCTCGTTCGTTTCACGAAGCAGATCGGGGTAAAGCCCCGGTTCGTGGCTGACGTAATCGTCGTCGCAATCACCGGGATAGTGCGGCATACGCACGGGAACGGGATCCACGGAGTAGATCTTGGTATAGGGCGCAAGCTCGCCGTCAACGGATACGACGGAACGCAGCCCCAGGCGCTTTTCCGTGCCGTGCAGATCCAGCACCGCGCCGAAATACACGCGGTCGCCGCGAAGGGCGCTGGTGCGCTCGTATACAGGGAAGTTTGCGGAATGGTCACCCGGCAGCACCTTGGTAAGGGGCGAGGTCAGGTGAAAATTGAATTCGTAATGCTTTTCAATAACAGGCGTCATTTTCGTTTCCTTTCTTTACAGCAACGTTGCGCGCAGGGTGTCTGCGTCCTCGCGGGCGAGCATTGCGGGCGGAATATCCAATACGGTCTTGCAGCCGCTCTCGCCCTTTTGTGCCATGCGATATGCGGCGCGCGCGTATGCGACCAATACAGAGGAAGTGAACTCGGGGTTAGAGCCAAGCGTCAGACTGTATTCGATGAGCTGATCGGTTTCGCCGTTCATGCCCGTCTTACCCGTACGGATCACCTTGCCGCCGTGGGGCAGGGAGGCGTGGTCGCGCTTCATTTCCTCCATCGTGATGAAATGCACGGTGGTGTCGTAATCGGCAAAATAGTTGGGCATCGTCACGATCTCGCGCTCGATGCGTGCCTTGTCCGCGTCCTCGGCCGCAACCACGTAGCACTCGCGTGTGTGCTTTTCACGCGTGGTGAGGGTGGGGCAGGAGCCGCTGCGCACCGCGTCCAGCGCGGCGGGAACGGGAACGGTGTACTGTCTTGCGTCCAGTACGCCCTCAATACGGCGGATGGCGTCCGAGTGTCCTTGGCTGACACCCTTGCCCCAGAAGGTGTAATCCTCACCCACGGGCAGAATGGCGCGTGCGTACAGGCGGTTGAGCGAGAAAAGTCCGGGATCCCAGCCGACCGAGATCACGGCCACCTTGCCGCTTTCACTGGCGGCGGCGTCCACCGCGGCGAAGTGTGCGGGGATCTTGGCATGCGTGTCAAAGCTGTCGATCACGTTGAAATGTTTTGCCATTTCAGGGGTCTGCACGGGCAGGTCGGTGGCAGAGCCGCCGCAAAGGATCATCACGTCGATCTGATCCTTCATTTTTACCGCCTCGTCCGCGTGCAGAACGGGAACGTTCGGGGTTTGAAGGCGGACGCTTTCGGGAGCGCGGCGGGTAAATACCGCCACCAGCTCCATATCGGGATTTTGACGCACGGCGCTTTCCACGCCGCGTCCCAGATTGCCGTAACCAAAAATTGCAATACGCATAAGGGGTTCTCCTTTTTCGGTAAGCGATGTGATATCGCATATATGACAATATTATAATACGGTATGGCTTTTTTTGTCAAGAAAAAATCGGTTTTGCACTCAAAAACTTTTCTTTTTATAAAAAATGCGAATTATAAAAAATGCGAAAAATGGAATTTTTTTAAAAAAAGGGCTTGACACGCAAGGGGGCGCCGTGTATAATATATGTGTTAGCAGACGCTAACTTGTTTTTAGCGGCAACTCGTTAGTCAAAACTAACACAAGCTTCGCCGTATGGAGGACATCATGAAAACGTTAAGACAGATCAAGGTTGGTGGACATGCCAAGGTCGTGAAATTGCACGGCGAGGGTGCGCTTCGCCGCCGCATCATGGATATGGGCATTACCAAGGGCGTGGACGTTTACGTGCGCAAGGTGGCGCCGCTGGGGGATCCCATAGAGCTGACCGTGCGTAATTACGAGCTTTCCATTCGCCTTGCAGATGCTGAAACGATCGAGGTGGAATAACCCCTTGGGGGCGTTCTGCCTTTTGCTTTGAGAAAAAAGTTAGTGCATACTAATTGACAGAAAGGAACCTTTGAAAAATGGACATTCGCATTGCCTTGGCCGGCAATCCGAACAGCGGAAAGACCACGCTGTTCAACGCCCTGACGGGATCCAATCAGTACGTGGGGAACTGGCCCGGCGTTACGGTTGAGAAAAAGGAAGGAAAGCTGAAAAAGCAGGAGGGCGTTACGGTCACCGACCTGCCCGGCATTTATTCGCTTTCTCCCTATACCCCTGAGGAGATCGTGGCGCGCAAATATCTGGTGGAGGAGCGTCCCGACGTGATCCTGAACCTGGTGGACGGCACCAATCTGGAACGCAATCTTTACCTGACCACCCAGCTTTGCGAGCTGGGCATTCCCGTGGTCGTTGCCATCAATATGATGGACGTGGTGCGCAAAAGCGGGGATAAGATCGATATCGAGATGCTTTCCAAGCGCCTTGGCTGCGCGATCGTAGAGATCTCCGCCCTCAAAGGAGAGGGTGTGATGGAGGCCGCACAAAAGGCCGTTGAGATGGCGGGCACGGGCTGCTCTTGCACGCCGCGCCACATCTTCTCCGGCGAGGTGGAGCATACCATCGCCCATATTGAGGAGGCAGCCGTGCACGGACTTCCCGAGGAGCAGCAGCGCTGGTACGCCATCAAGATCTTCGAGCGCGATAGGCGCGTGCTGGAAAAGCTGCATATCGACGGGGAACAGCTGGCACATATTGAAAAGGATATCGAGAGGGTAGAGCAGATGATGGACGATGACGCCGAGGCGGTCATCACCAACGAGCGCTACGGCTATATCGAGCAGATCTTAAAGGGCTGCTACAAGAAAAAGAGTGTCGGCAGCATGACGCTGTCGGACAAGATCGACCGCGTGGTGACCAACCGTTTTGCAGCACTCCCGATCTTTGCGGCAATCATTTTTCTTGTGTATTATATTTCCGTATCCACCGTGGGTGCATGGGTGACGGATTTCGTCAACGATGGGCTTTTCGGTGAGGAATGGAGCTTTTTTGGGCTTTCCGTTCCGGGTATCCCTGTGCTGTTTGAGCGCCTGCTCGGCGAGGGAGGACTGAACACCCATGAGTGGGTCAGAAGCATGGTGGTGGACGGCATCATCGGCGGCGTTGGCGCCGTGATCGGCTTTGTTCCCCAGATCTTCGTGCTTTTCATTCTGCTTTCTTTCTTGGAAATGTGCGGATATATGTCCCGCGTGGCCTTCGTGCTGGACCGCCTTTTCTGCAAATTCGGCCTTTCCGGCAAATCCTTCATTCCGCTGCTGATCGGCACGGGGTGCAGTGTACCCGGTATTATGGCCTCCCGCACCATCGAGAACGAGAGCGACCGCCGTATGACGGTCATCACCACCTCCTTCGTGCCTTGTAGCGCAAAGCTTCCCGTGATCGCGCTGATCGCGTCGGCGCTGTTCAATAACGCGTGGTGGGTGGCGCCCAGCGCCTATTTCATTGGCATTGCGGCGGTGGTCGTTTCCGGCATCATGCTCAAAAAGACCAAGGCGTTTGCGGGTGATCCTGCTCCCTTCGTGATGGAGCTTCCGCTTTACCACCTGCCCACGGCAAGAAACCTGTTCCGTGCCGTATGGGATCGCGGCTGGTCCTTTGTGAAGCGTGCGGGCACGATCATTCTGCTTTCTTCCATCGTGATCTGGGCCGGCTCCTGCTTCGGCGTGATCGACGGTCGCTTTGCCTTCTCCACCGAGATGGGTGAGCTTGGCAAGAGCTTGCTGGACTATATCGGCGGCGCGATCGCCTGGATCTTTGCGCCTCTTGGTTTCCATGATGCAACGGCTGCCGTTGCTACCGTAATGGGTCTTGTGGCAAAGGAGGAGATCGCCGCGGTGCTTGGCGTGCGCGAGTTTGGCGATATGGGAGCGCTTGCGGGCTATTCCTTTATGATCTTCAATCTGCTTTGCGCCCCCTGCTTTGCGGCTATGGGCGCGATCAAGCGGGAAATGAACAGCGGCAAGTGGACGGCCTTTGCCATCGGCTATCAGTGTGTGCTGGCTTACGCCGTTTCGCTGATGGTGTATAACTTTGGCTGCCTGTTTGCGGGCAACGTGCAGGGCACGCTTGGCGTTGTGTCGCTGGTCGGTGCATTCCTTGTGCTCGGCGCGATGATCTACCTGCTTGTGCGCCCCGCGTGCAAAGCGAAAAGATCTGCCCCCGCGGCGGAAAGAGGTGTGTGATGCCCTCTTGGCTTGGAACCCTGATCGCACTTGCTTTGGTGGGTGCCATGGTCGTTGTTCTGGTTCTTTCGATGATCCGCGCGAAAAAGCGCGGCAGTGGCTGCTCCTGCGGCTGCTCGCAGTGCAAATTCAACTGCCCGTCAAGGCGGGAAGAGCCCCAAAACAGCGAAAAAAAGGCGGATTAAGCTCAGATCTGTCGTGCAAAACAACAAGAAAGGTGCGCGTTGCGCACCTTTCTTTGTACAAAGTGTGAAAAATCAATGAAATCTGTCAAAACCCCTTGACGGATACGCGCGCTTGCTATATAATATATAATAATTATATAAAAGCGACGACAGGAAACAATATCCGCCCCGTATCACAGAGAGCCACCGCTTGCTGAAAGGTGGTATACAAAGCGGAGAATAACTCATCCTCGAGCTGCTGCATTGAAGGGCTTCTGGTAGGTGCGGACGGGTTCTCCCGTTATAGAGTAACTGTGTCATGGGGCACAGCTAAGGTGGGCGCAACGCGCCAAGCAGAGTGGTACCGCGGAGTTTACTTCGTCTCTTTGACGCAACGATCTTTTTTGTTGCGTGAAAGGGGCGTTTTTTGTTTCCCTCGGGTATCCGGGCAACCAAAGCCTCCCCCAAAAAAGAAAGGAAAAGGGAAGACTATGATTCACCAAAACAAGTACGAAAAGCAATACTTTGCACCGACGGGTGTCACGATGGATTGGACCCGGCGTGATGCGCTGGACAAGCCCCCCATCTGGTGCTCTGTTGACCTGCGCGACGGCAATCAGGCGCTGGTCATTCCGATGAGCTTGGAAGAGAAGCTGGACTTCTTCAAGCTTCTTTGCCGCCTCGGCTTTAAGGAGATCGAGATCGGCTTTCCCGCCGCATCTGAAACCGAGTACGCCTTCTGCCGTGCGCTGATCGAGCAGAACCTTATTCCCGACGACGTCACCATTCAGGTGCTGACGCAGTCGCGCGAGCATATCATCGCCAAGACCTTTGAGGCGCTGGACGGTGCGAAGCACGCGATCGTTCACCTCTACAACTCCACTTCGGTGGCTCAGCGCGAACAAGTGTTCCGCCGCTCCAAGGAGCAGATCATTGAGATCGCCGAGTTCGGCGCCAAGCTTTGCAACGAGTATAAGGCAAAGGCAAAGGGCAAGATCACCTTCGAGTACTCTCCTGAAAGCTTTACGGGAACCGAGCCCGAGTTTGCCGCCGAGATCTGCAACAAGGACATCGACATCTGGCAGCCCACCCCCGAGGATAAGGTCATCATCAACCTGCCCGT
>JAZQWF010000085.1:0-6158 GCA_045632185.1 Eubacteriales bacterium | reverse complement strand
CCGCCTTTCGGCAATTCTCGCACCCATGTGTGTGCCCTGTGCGAGAAAAGAAATTTCACAAATATTGTTAAGGGCACACACTGCGGCGCTTCCGCGCGGAAGCGCAAAAAACAGGAAGAGCACCACTTTCGTGGTGCTCTTCCTGTTTTTGGTGACCCCTACGGGAATCGAACCCATCCCTTCGCCGTGAGAGGGCGACGTCTTAACCGCTTGACTAAGGGGCCGTATTGAGTACTTGCATATTATAGCACAACCGTGCCCTCGTGTCAACCCCTTTTTTGATTTTTTTTGAAAATTTTTTCGGGGATAAAAAATTCACAAATTTTCGCCGAAAAAACTTGTCGAAAAACTTGCAAAAAATATCCGTAATATGTATAATAGATATATATTTATTTTAAGCTGAGAAAGGAGGGGGGATACCGTGCGCGAGATCGGCATCAATCTGCACGTAAGACCGGGGCTGTGTGCCATCGAGTTTATCAAGCAGGCCAAGAGCTTTGGCTTCAATACGCTGTTTACCAACGTTCCCGACGAGCGCGGACTGCATATCATTGCCAATACGCTGGCGGCAAACGGTATGCGCTACGAAAGTATTCACGCCCCCTTTGATCATATCAACGATATCTGGCTTGTCGGCGAGAATGGCGATGCGATGCTTGCCGAAATGATGACGGCGGTGGATCGCTGCCGCACGGCGGGTGTTCCGATCGTAGTGGTACATCTTTCCTCCGGCAATAATCCTCCCCCCATCTCGCAGGTCGGCCTTGCGCGCTACACGCGCCTTGTGGAATACGCCGGCGAGAAGGGCGTCAAGATCGCCTTTGAAAATCAACGCAAGCCGGAGCGCGTGGCGTGGGCGTTTGAGCATTTTGGCAGAATGCCGCACGTTGGCTTTTGCTTTGATTGCGGGCACGAGGGCTGCTTTACCCAGGATATGCAATTCCTGCCGCTTTACGGTGATAGGGTGCTTTGCACGCATATTCACGACAATAACCTTATAAAAGATGACGATCTGCACCTGCTCCCCTTTGACGGGCGTCTGGATTTCGGTCGCGTGGCGCGACAGATCCGCGAAAGCGGCTACAAGGGCCCCCTGACCTTGGAGATCCACGCGCAAAACAGCGGTAGATACGATTTTATGACCTTGCAGGCCTTTTTGGAGCGCGCCGCGCTTTCTGTGAAGCGTCTGCGCTCTATGGTGGATTTTGAAACGCTCTGAAAAAGTCGATGAAACGGCTTTTTCGGGCGTTTTTTCTTGCAAAGAATAGCAAAATATGATAAAATATGAGTATATAGAAAGGAGGGGGAGCCATGTTTTCCTTTTTGCATTTGGGGGATCTGCACCTGGACAGCCCCTTTGCGAATTTTTCTGCGGCACAGGCCGCAACGCGCCGTGCGCGACAATACGAGGCACTGGAAAGACTGCTGAGCGCAGGAGTTGCACGCGGCGCCAAGATGGTTTTGATCGCGGGCGATTGCTTTGACACTCCCACGCCCCGCGCAGAGGCCGTGGCCAGATTTTTCGGTATTCTGGGGGCGTTGTCCGTCCCCGTGGTCATTGCACCCGGCAATCACGATTACTATGTGAAGGGCGGATTTTGGGACGCCCCCTCCCGTCCGCAAAACGTGGCGTTATTCACCACTCCCACCCTTTCCGCTTTTGATTTTCCCGCATGGGGCGTGACCGTGTACGGCTATGCCTTCGTGGGGGAAAGCGCGGACGCGGTGGATATCGGACACGCGCAGAATTTGCGCGCAGGGCGCATCAATCTGCTTCTGGCACACGCCGATCTGACCTCTCCCATCTCTCCCTATGCGCCGCTTTCCGGCGCGCAGTTAGAGCAATCCGGCTATCTTTATGCGGCGCTGGGCCACATTCACAAGCCCCTGCCCGTGAAGAAGCACGGTGCGACCACCGCGGCATACAGTGGCTTTTTTGCCGGGCGCGGATTTGACGAGCTGGGCGCGGGACAGGCACGCTTTGTGGAAATTGAGGGCGAAACGGTGCGAGAAATCGCCCTGAAAAGTGAGGCGGACACCTTTGAGCGGCGCGTGCTGGACTGCACGGGCGCTGCCAATGCAGAGGAGATCCGTCGCGCTGTGATACGCTATTTGGAAAACGAGTGCTTCCCGCCGCGTACGGCGTTGCGCCTTGTATTGGAGGGTGACGTTGGCATTGATTGCCGTGCAGATACGGCACAGCTGTCGGCACTTGGCACGGAGCTGGCACTTTTCGAGGTGCAGGATCGCACGCTGCCGCTTTACGATGCTGCGTATCTGGAAAAGGCGCCTACTGTGCAGGGGGCGTTCTATCGCGCGCTTTTGCCGCGCTTGGAGAGCAGAGATGCTGAGGAACGGGCGCTGGCCGGTGAGGCATTGCGTCTGGGACTTTCCGCGCTGGCGGGACGGGAGGTGTAAGCATGCGTATTTTGAAGATCGAGATCGAGGAATTCGGCAAGCTTTCCGACCGACTGTTTTTGTTTGGTGAGGGCATGAACCTGATCGAGGGTGCCAATGAAAGCGGAAAAAGCACTTTGCTGGCCTTTATCCGCTTTGCACTCTACGGTTTTCCGCGCAAGGCGGGATTGAACGCAGAGGAACGGGAAAAGCGCTTGGCCTGGCACACGGGACGCGCCGCAGGGCGTCTTGTTTTGCGTACCGAGGCGGGAGATTTTTGTATTTTCCGCTCGGTCGTGCGACAGGGGAGCGCCACGCGGGATTGCTTTAACGAAACGCTTTGCGTCACGGCTTTGCCGAGCGGTGCGGAGGTTTCGCTGGACGGGAAGTCGCCGGGAGAATATTTCCTTGGCCTGCCCGCCATGCTGTACGACAGCACCCTTTGTCTGCACCAATCCGATGTGGCTCGCATCAGCGATCCCGCCGTGGGCGAGGCACTGAACGATTTGTTTTTTACGGGTGGAGGCGGCGTTGGTGCCGACGTTGCCATAGAAAAGCTGCGCCTTGCCAGACGCGATCTGCAACATTTGAAGGGGCGCGGCGGGCGCATTGCAGACTTGGAGGATCGCATTGCGATCGTGCAGGATGCACTCTTGCGCGCTCGTGAGGATAGCGGAGAGCTGAGCGCCCTGCGTGCCGATGCGGCACGCTATCGCGTACAGGTGCAGGAGCGCAGACGCGAATTGGAGGAGGTCACGGCAAAAATAGAGGCCGCCTCTGCCGCCGAGACGCTGGTGCTGTTTGACCGCGCGCACGCCGCGCAGAGCTTGTGCGATCAGAAACGGACAAGCTATGAGGAGCTTTGCACCAAAAATCAGGCGATCGCAGCGCTTCCTGCGGTGATTGCCAATGCAAAAGAGGCGTTGCGCGAGCAGGAGCATGCCGCGATGGAATGTTTGCGTGCGCTGCCTGAACTGGAACGCGCACGCGCGGTGCGCCACGACGAAAAAATGTTGCAGGCCAACGCGCTGCTTGCCGAAAAGGGCGGGGCGCAGGTCGTGCTGGCGGATTTCCGCAAATCTCAGAAAAAGAAAAGGCGCGCAAAAAAATGCGCGTGGATCTTCCTGCTATTCTCGGTGCTTTTCGCCGCCGTGACGTATTTGATCGCGTCCGGTGCGCTGGTGCCGCTGCTCAATCTTTTCCTGCCCACGGGTACGTATCTACCCGGTGTTTGTGTGATCGGGGCAGGGCTTTGTGCGTTGTGCTTGCTGTTGACGCTTGCCGCGCTCTGGCGCGCCTGCCGTTTTGGAAAACGCATACGCAAGTGGGTAAAGCGCCTTGGCGTGCAGGACGTACTGATGTTCCGCACGTATTTGGAACAATGTGCGACCGAGGCACAGGAGGCCGAAGCGCATCGCGCTCAGCTGAGCGCTTTGGAGGAAAGCTATGCCGAGAAGGAGGCGCTTGCAGCGCGCGCCGAGGCGCGTGTGCGGGAATGTCTGTTTGAGGGCGGGCTTGCCGTGCCCGAGGAGCTTAGCGCGATCCCCGCGCTGCTTGCGGAGTGTGAAACGCATTACCGCGGTGCGCAGGAGATCCTGTTTGCGGCCAAGGGAGAATGGGAACGCGCACTGGCCGCGCGGGACGCATTGGAAAAATTATTGGAGGGCAAGAACGAGGCCGAGCTGCGCGCGCGCTTTGCGGGCGCACATGGGGAAGAGCCCGAGGAGCTTTACCGCAAGCAGGCGTTTTTGCGCGAGGCACTGGCGGGCTTGGAGAAGAAATGCAACGAAACCGAACGACGCGAGGTGGCGCTGGCCGCCACGGCGCAGGATCCGTCTGCACAGGAAGGCGAGCTTTCCTCGTTGCGCACCGAATACCGTCTTGCCAAGCGCCGCTTGACGGCGCTGGAAATGGCACTTTCTGCCATGGAGGAGGCCACGCGTACGCTGGGAGAGGGACTTGTGCCTCAGATCTGCGAGCGGGCGTCCGAGCATCTTTCTGCCCTGACGGGCGGCGCGTATCAAAAAATATACGCGGGTGCCGATCTTGCCGTAAGTCTGGATAGCGATAAGGGACCCTTGCCGCTGTCGCATTTCAGCGCGGGCTGCCGCGACGCGGCGCATCTCTCGCTGCGCCTGGGACTTTTGGATACGCTTTCCGGCGAGCGTCTGCCCCTGCTTTTTGACGAGGCGTTTTCCCGTCTTGACGACGGACGCGCCCGCGGGCTTTTACAGCTGCTACTGGAATATTGCCATGCGGGTGGACAGTGCGTGCTGTTTACCTGCCATAGCCGTGAAGCAGAGATGCTTGGCGCGCAGGAGTTCACGCATTTTGAACTGCAATAAACAAAAAAGAGCTTGCAATGCAAGCTCTTTTTTTATCCCGTGATGGGGTTAAAACTTGATCTGGTCGATGACCTTGCGCAGGCAGTCAGCGCTGTGGCGCAGCTTGCCAAGCTCCTCGTCGGTGAGGTGAGAGGGAATGCGGAACTTCACGCCCTCCTGGCCGACAACGGTCAAAAGCGACAGGCAAACGTCGGAAATACCGTACTCGCCGTTCAGCATCGTGGAAACCGTCAGTGCGGTATCGTTATCACCGAAGATGCACTTGCAGATATGCACGGTGGCAACTGCTACGGCATAGTAGGTTGCGCCCTTGCGTGCGATGATCTGCGCACCGGAGGAGCGTACGTGCTCCTCAACGGCCTCGCGGTCAAGCGCGGGAACGTCCACGCCGTGTGCCTTGACCAGCTCTGCGTACTTTTCGATATCCACGGTAGAAACCGATGCCTGCGACCACGGAATGAAAGAGGAGTCTCCATGCTCACCCAGCACGTGGGTGTGGATATTCTGCTGGCTGATATCAAAGTGCTTGGCCAGGTAGGAGCGCACGCGGGAGGTATCCAGAATGGTACCGGAGCCGATGATGCGGTTGGCGGGAATGTTCGTGATCTTGTGGAATACGTAGGTCAGCACGTCCACGGGGTTGCTGACGATCAGGTAGATCGCATTGGGTGCGTACTTGGTGATCTGGGGGGCAATATCGGACAGAATGTTGACGTTGATCTGTGCCAGATCCAGACGCGTCTGGCCGGGCTTGCGGCCCATGCCGGAGGTGATGATGACCATATCCGAGTCCACGGCGTCGGCATAGGAGCCGGAATATACACGCGTGCCGGAGTAGAAGGGAGCTCCCTGGGCAATATCCATTGCCTCGCCGGCTGCCTTTTCCTCGCGGATATCGATCAAAAGGACTTCGTTTACAAAGCCCTCAACAGCCAGGGTGTATGCAATAGTCGCGCCGACGTTGCCGGCACCGATAACTGTAACTTTTCTCATTTTAAAATCCTGCTTTTCTGATTATTTGCTGGTGACCTTCACCATATCGTAAAGCTCGCAAAGCTCAGCGTAGCGCTGATCTGCAAGATCCTTTACAGCCTGCTGCTGCTCGGCGGAAAGGGACTCCATATTGCCGGGCTTCAAGGTCTTCTTGAAGTAGCGGTCTGCTACCTGAGAATAGTTGATGTCCAGCGCCTCGATCTTGCCGTCGATCTCGGCCACGATCATGTCGCTCTTGCCTTCCAGCAGAAGGTCAACAGCCTTGATACCCATGCGGGTAGCGGTGTGACGGTCGCGCAGGGTGGGGGCACCGCCGCGTACGATGTGTGCAAAGCGTGCAAAGCGGGTCTCAACGCCGGTCTCGGCCTCGATCTTGGGGGTCAGCACCTCGCCGTACTTCTTGCCGTCGGGAGTGAACACACC
>JAZQWF010000084.1:0-8827 GCA_045632185.1 Eubacteriales bacterium | reverse complement strand
GCGGTTACCGAAGGGCGCGCCGCCCTGCTGGGGACGTGCGAAGCGATCGGCTGCGGGTGCGCCACCCTGGGGGCGTGCATCGCCCTGCGGGCGGGTATTCTGGGGGCGTGCGGCGGGTGCGGCGGGACGCTGCTGCATGGTAGCACGCAGATTCTGGGGAATGTTATAGGTGCGCGGATTGGGGCGCGCTGCGGAAGCTGCCGGTGCGGCGGGCGCAGCGGGAGCCTTCTCTACTTTGGTGGAGGGAGCGGGAGCGACAGACTCCTTCTTCGGTGCGGACTTCACCTCGGGCTCTGCCTTCTTCTCTGCGGGCTTCTTCTCTTCCTGTGCGGGAGCGGCCTTGGGCGCCTCCTCCTTCTTGGGGGCGGGCTTTGCTTCGGGCTTTTTCTCCTCCTTGGCGGGTGCGGCAGGCACTTCGGGTGCTGCTGCGGCGCTCTGCTCCTTCTTGGGGGCTTCGGCCGCTGCCTTTTTGCTCTCCTTCTTTTCGGAGGTGGTGGGGATATAGGTATCCCCGAACAGATAGTCGTCGACATTGCTGATCTGCTTGCCGCGGGTCAGCGTTTCGAATACAATATCAAAGTCCTTGGGGTCGAGCGCTTGCGTGGGCTTGCAGTCTACACCGCGCGCTGCCAGCAGCTCGGTGATCTCCTTACTTTTCATGCCGAGATCCTTTGCAAGATTGTTGATTTTAAAAGCCATGTTTCCTCCTCCTTGACGCGATCGTCCGTATCGCGTGCAATCCAAAGTGTCGGCCCTTGCGGGCAAATGTCAGTTGTTTTCCTTTAACGCGGCCGCAATGGCGGTCGCCAGATTTTGATCGCTCACGCCAACGGCGGCGACCAATGCTTCCTTTTTACCGATCGCGTGCGCGAGCTGCTCACACGTGCAGGCAAGCGCGATCAGCTCCGTGCCGTAGAAGGCGGTGCGGTCGGTGATGCGTTTTTTTGTGTTGGCCGAGCAATCCTCGGCAAGCAGCACCAGCACGGGTGCTTTGCTTTTGCCTTGCGAGAGGGCGGTGCAGATCAGCGGTACGCCGATCACCAGCGCTCTTGCTCTTGCGGCAAGGCCCAGAAGGCGAAGTGCGCGGGTGTTCTCAACGGGCGCCATTCAGCTCTTCCTCCATTTTCAAAAAGACCTCGTCGGGGATTTCGCATTCCAGCACGCGGGAAAGGCGCTTTGTTTTCTGTGCCTTTTTCAAGCAGCTTACATTCTTACATATATATGCGCCGCGTCCGGATTTCTTTCCCGTAAAGTCAAGCGATACGTTCCCTTCAGGATCGCGCACCACGCGAAGCAGTGCGTTTTTTGGGAAGCGCTCGTTACAGCCCATGCACTGACGCTCGGGCGTTTTTCTCTTTTTTTGCTCCATAATCGATACCGTTATGGCACTTATTCGGCTTTGATGTCGATCTTATAGCCGGTAAGGCGTGCGGCAAGGCGGGCGTTCAGACCCTCGCGGCCAATGGCAAGGGAAAGCTGATCGGGATCCACCAGCACGCGGCAGGTGCGCTCGCCGGTGATCTCAACGGAAAGCACTCTTGCAGGAGCCAGGGCTGCTGCGATGTACTCCTCGGGAACCTCGCTGTAAGGAATGATGTCGATCTTCTCGCCGCGCAGCTCATCTACGATGCCGGCAATACGCATACCGCGGTTACCGATACAAGCGCCGATGGGATCTACGTCACCGTCGCGGGAGCAAACGGCAACCTTGCTGCGTACGCCCGCTTCACGGGATACGCCCTTGATGATCACCACGCCGTCGGTGATCTCGGGGATCTCCAACTCGAAAAGACGGCGGACAAGACCTGCGTGAGAACGGGAAAGCGTGACCAGCGGGCCGCGTGCCTCCTTGTTGACCTCCATCACGAACACCTTGACGCGGTCGTCGGGGTAGAACTCCTCGCCGGGGATCTGCTCGGTCTGCAACAGCACGGCACGGCCGGTGCCGGTATCAACGACCACGTTGCCGTTCTGGGGATCGACCTTCAAAACGGTGGCGGTGATGATCTCGTTGCGCTGGTTCTCGTATGCGTCCTGCATGACCTTGCGAGAGCCCTCGCGAATGGCCTGTATGATGACGGACTTTGCAGCCGCAGCGGAAAGATGACGGAAGTTTTCGGGCTTGACCTTGATCTCGATCTCCTGGCCGAGCTTGTAGCGCTTGTTGTAGGTCTTTGCCTCCTCAACGGTCAGCTCGTTTTCGGGATCGGTGACCTCCTCGACAACGGTCATCTGTCTGAAAACCTTGATGTCGTCCTTTTCCGTATCAATAAAGATACGCACGCGTGCGTTTGCGCCGTATTCCTTATGGTAGGCGGAAAGCATGGCAGCCTCGATCTTTTCGAGCATGTAGGCCTTGGGAATGCCCTTTTCCTTTTCCAGCATGTCCAGGGCGCTCAGCATCGACTCCTTGTTTTTCGTACTCATAGCACAATACCTTTCCTAAATCAAATCTATGTGTGTTTTTTATCAACGGATTAAAAATCGAACAGCGTTTGCAGCTTGGACACGGCGCTTCTGGGGAATTTCTTTTCCTCGCCGTTCACCTCAACGCAAACGAATTCTTCGCCTTCGCGGCCAAGTAAAACGCCCTCGGTCTGCTTTATCCCCTCAAACGGGGCGAAAAAACGGACCTCAACGCGCTCGCCGATGCAGGCGTCGATGTGGGCGCTCGTGCGCAGATCGCGCTCGATGCCGGGGGAGCTGACCTCTAAGTCATAGGCCTGTTCAATGGGATCGATCTCGTCCAGAATGGGGTCGATCGCGCGGTGCATCTTTTCGCAATCCTCGATGGTGATGCCCGCCTCACTGTCAATGGTGATGCGCAGAATACGGCGCGCACCCTCTTTGAGGAATTCCACGTCCCAGATCGTGTAGCCGAGTGCCTCGGCGGTGGGGAGGATCCCCTCGCGCACGGTGGTGACGACGTTTTTGCTTCCTGCCATAAATATTCTCCTTCCCACGGATAGAATGAGATCTGCCGCACAAATAAGAGGGAGCGGACCTGCCAGCCCGCTCCACCCGATCTTATGCTGTTAGCATTATAGCATATTTTTTGCCTTATTGCAATAGGAAATGCAATATTTTTTGATTTTTTTGCAAAAATGGGTAATTCCTGTGGTAAAAAACACCAAAATGTCAGCCAATTTCACATTTCTGTCACGAAATAGGTTTACAACCAACATATTTAGTGTTATAATATTATAATAGAATAGTGTACTATACCCTTTTTGCGATATAAGGAGTTTAAAAATGCAATTTACCCCGCTTGATAAAAAAATGCGTGCCGAATGGAGGGAAATGTTAAAGCCCGCGGACGGCGGACGCCTTGGCGCAGCCGCGTTGCTGTTCTTCCTTTCCGCGCTGGCACTCCCGCTTTGCCGCACGGAGGCCGTGGCAGGGCTTTACCTGCTGTATGCCGTGGTATTCTACTACATGCTGACGCACTCGCTTGCGGCCGTGGTGACGATCGCGTTGCCCGGTGTGGCGCTGTACGGCGTTTCTGCGCTGATCCCCGCGCTCCCTCACCCCTTCCTGATGCCCGCCGTCTACACGGCACTGATCCTTGGCGGCATCGGCGGCGGTTTTCTGCTTTTGCAGTGCCGCGAGCGCAAATACCTTCCGCTGCTGCTTCTG
This sequence comes from Eubacteriales bacterium, assembly GCA_045632185.1. Classification (GTDB taxonomy): domain Bacteria; phylum Bacillota; class Clostridia; order Oscillospirales; family CAG-272; genus Firm-07. The sequence goes on along the minus strand of JAZQWF010000084.1, from coordinate 5,191 downwards.
CCCGTTGTGGCGTATGCCATTGCCGGTGCGCTGGCAGGCCCTTACGTGGGGCTGCTTGTGCTGATCCCCGCGGCACTTTCGCTGGTGCTGGGGCACGCGATGCTGACCTGCCGTCCGCAAACGCCCGTGCTGCTGACGCTGGCGGGTGTGCTGGCGTTTTGTGCCACGGTCGTCTTTCTTGTGTGGTACGCGCTTCACGGCTGGCCTGTTGCCAATCCCTTTGCTTATGTTGCGCAGGCCCTGCGCGACGGGATCTCCTCTCTGTACCGCTCGGCGGCAGAGATCTATGCGCAGGAGGGGATCACCCTGGCGATCTCAGATGCGGATATCTATAATATTTCCGCCGTGCTTGGCAACGTGCTGCCGGGACTTTTCCTTGCGGGCTGCGGTGTGCTTTCCTTTGTTATTTTTCGCACCTACCTGCGCCTGCTCAACGCGTGGGGAACGCTCACCCGCGTGCCCGTGCGTGTGGGAGCCATGACGGTTTCCCCTTTTGCGGCGGGACTGTTCCTTTTCGCCTACGTGGCAAGTCTGATCGGCGGCGTGGGGCTGTTCGGCACGATCTGTGAAAACCTGGCGCTGGTGTTGCAGCCCGCGCTGATACTGGTGGGGGGCACCTCGCTTCTGGTGCGCGACCCGCAAAAGCGATCCGGTGTGTCCGTGGTTGTGCTTGTTCTTCTGGCGGTGCTGCTTTTCAATTACCCCACGCTGGTGCTGACCTTTGCCGCCTTTGTGGGCGCGGTGCGCATTTTGCTGGCGGCCATTCTCGGTGCGCGGCACAAGAAGAACACCAAGAAGTAAAACGCAAATAAGTAAGGGGAGATCTATCCCCAAATATCATAAAGGAGAATGACAATGCAAAAGCAAAACGACCATTCCTACCGCTTTGACTACGGTGTGCCGCTGCTGGTATCTATCCTGCTGGGCGTGCTGTTTTTCGGTGCCTATCTGGCGGTCGGTTGGCTGTATCCCGACACGGCGGGCGGGTTTGCCTGGATCTTTATCGGCACGTACCTGTTTTTCGCCCTTGTCGTGTATGCCGTGCATCTGTTCCGTCAGTATAAAAAGCGGACCGAGCAGGTCATGCACCTGACGCTGAACGATAAAATGCACAATCTGTTCAAGTATACCGTGGGATTTCCCTACGCGATCGTGGACGAGCAGGGAAGGGTGCGCGTGGTGAACGATGCGATGCAGCATCTGATCGGCACGCAGGATCCCTTCTATCGCGGTTATATTTCCGACCTTTGCGGCGGCGTGACGCTGGCCGACATCATCGAGGCAGAGCGCTACCGCCCCCCCGAGCAGCTTTCTATCGAGGCGACCAAGGAGGAAAAGGAGCCGGATCCCCCTCCGCCTGAGGATGCTTTCCGCGTAACGCGCGGCGGCAAGGTGGTGGAGCTGCTGGGCAACGGCCGCTACACGGCCCGTGTCTACGAGGTGGAGCTGAACAGCAGAACCAACTATATGGTGACCTTTACGGATACGGCAGAGTTGCTTGATCTGAAAGAAAAGACCGAGCGGGAAATGCCCGCCGTGGCCTATATCGATATCGACAGCTTGGAGGAGCTGACCCAGTATACCCGCACCAGCTACCGTGACGTATCCCGCCGCGTGGACGATATCCTGATCCATTTTGCGGCGCAGGTCAGCGGCTTCCTGCGCGAGTACGAGCGCGATCGCTATATCCTGCTTTTCTCGCAGGAAAAGCTGCGCGAGTGTGAGGAGGATAAGTTCGCAGGTCTTCTGGACCGCGTGCGCGATATCCGATTGGGTGAATACAGTATTCCCGTTACGCTTTCCGTGGGCGTGTCCGTTTCCGACACCACGATGGCAGAGCGCGCAGCCGAGGCAGAAAATGCGTTGGATATGGCCTTGCAGCGCGGCGGTGACCAGGTGGCCGTGCGCCGCCGTGACGGTATCCGCTATTACGGCGGTCAGACGCGCCCCTTCCGCAGACGCACCAAGGTGCAGTCCCGCGTGGTGGCCAGCTTCCTGCTTTCCAAGATCTCGGAGGCGGACAACCTGCTGGTCATGGGACACCGCAACCCCGACTACGACAGCATCGGTGCCGCCATCGGCGTGGCACAGTTCGGACTTTTTGCGGGTGTGCCCACCAAGATCATTTCGGATCTGAACAACATCAACTTCCGCATCGCAACCAAGCGCCTGGCCGCCTCGCCGCTGTATGCCGACCTCTTTGTTTCGGCGCACAAGGGTATGGATCTGATCCGTCCCGGCACGCTGCTTGTGATCGTGGACGCCAACAATTTTGGCGTGATCGAGGCGCCGGAGCTGGCGGACAACGTGCGCGAGGTTTCGGGCAAGATCGCCATCATCGACCACCATTTGCAAACGGGCGAGTATAACTTTGACCCCGTGATGAACTATATCGACACCAGTGCCTCCTCCGCCTGCGAGCTGGTCAGCGAAATGCTGGAACAAAGCGAAACGGGATCGGAGAACGATATTAACCAGCTGGTGAATGACGAGGTGGCAAGCGTGATGCTTTCGGGTATCATGCTGGATACCGACCGCTTTGCCCGTAATACGGGTACGCGTACGCTGGACGCGGCGCGCTATCTGTACGGTAAGGGCGCGAACGCAGAGCGCGTAAACACCTTCTTCGATCAGAGCTATGACGATTACGTATGCGAGCGCAGCTTCTCGAACTGCATGCTGCTGCACGGTAACACCGTGGGCGTGACGTGGAGTGCGGGAACGGGGCGTGGCCCCGACGACCGCATCGCCGCCGCCAAGGAGGCGGATCGCCTGCTGGCCGTACGCGGCGTGGGCGCATCCTTTGCCCTGGTGATGATCGCGGGCGAGGTGCATATCTCGGGACGCTCGGACGGCTCGATCAACGTACAGCTGATCATGGAGCGCATGGGCGGTGGCGGACGCTTTGATTCCGCAGGTACGCTGCTTTCCGACGTGACGCTGGAAAAGGCGGTCGAGCAGCTGCAAGAGGCCGTGGCGGCACACTTTGCCGACCTGGAAGCTTCCCACAGAAACGACGGATAAATTAACGCTTGCTTTTAAGCACAGACAGAAAGGAAATTTTGAAAATGAAGGTTATTCTTTTGGCAGACGTAAAGGGACAGGGTAAGAAGGATCAGATGGTGGAGGTATCGGACGGCTACGCCCGCAACTTCCTCTTTCCGCGCAAGCTGGCAAAGGCCGCAGACAATCAGGCCGTGACCGAGCTGAAAAATAAGCAGGCCGCCGCACAGCACAAGATCGACGTAGAGCGCGCAAACGCCAAGGAGATCGCAGAAAAGCTGACCACCTTCCAGGTGATCTTCCGCGCGGGTGCCTCCGCTGACGGCCGCCTGTACGGCGCGATCACCTCTAAGGATATTGCAGAGAAGCTGGCTGCCGATCACGGCATCACCGTGGATAAGCGCAAGATCTCGATGGCAGAGCCGATCAAGGCATACGGCAGCTACGAGGTGGACGTGCGCCTTTACAACGACGTAGCGGGCAAGATCCGTCTTGTCGTAACGGAAAAGTAATATGGCAGCAAGAAACGAGAACGCGTGGCAGGATATGGGGGACGTGGTGCGCAAAATGCCCGCCTCCCTTTCCGCAGAGCGTGCAGTACTGGGCTCGATCCTGATCGATCCCGCCTCGATCACCGAGGTGCTGTCGCTGATCCGCGCAGAGGATTTTTATATGGCAGAGCATCGCGAGATCTTCCTTGCGATGAGAGAGCTGTTTGACGCCAGCAGCGAGATCGACCACGTGACGCTGGTGGACGCGCTGGTGCATAAGGGTGTGTACGAAAAGGCGGGCGGTGAGGAGTATGTCCGCGCCCTGCTGGACGCGACGCCCGGTGCTGTCAACGTGATGGACTATGCCCGCATCGTCAAAGAGGAAAGCACCCGCCGCCAGATCATCACGGTCTGCTCTGAGGTGTCGGATATGACCTATGGCGAGCGCGACGGCGTATCCCGCGTGCTGGACTATGCGCAGGGTCAGCTCAACGATATCGCGCAGGGTAGAGATACCCGCAATCTGCGCGACATCAAGGACGTTTTGCGCGACGTATTTGATAATCTGCACATGCTGGCGGAAAACGGCAGCGAGGCGCACGGACTTCCCACCGGCTTTTCCGGCGTGGATCGCGTGCTTGTCGGTATGGGCGAGGCCGACCTGATCATTCTCGGCGCCCGTCCCGGTATGGGTAAGACCAGCTTTGCGCTCAATATTGCCACCAACGTGGCGGCCTCCTCGAAGAAGGCGGTCTGTATCTTCTCGCTGGAAATGTCTGCCGAGCAGCTGGTCAGCCGTTTGCTTTCCAGTGAGGCGATGGTAGACAGCCGTTCCTTGCGCTCCGGCCAGATCTCGGAGGAGGACTGGAAGAAGCTGGGCAACGCCGCGATGCGCCTTTCCCAGATGAATATCCTGATCGACGATACCGCAGGTATCACGGTCACGGGTATGAAATCCAAGCTGCGCCGTGTGGAAAATCTCGGCTTTGTGGTCATCGACTACATGGGCCTGATGGAAAGCGAGCAGCATTACGACAACCGCGCGTTGGAGGTCGGCGTGATCTCCCGCGGTCTTAAATTGATGGCGAAGGAATTGCACATTCCGATCCTTTGCTGCGCACAGCTTTCCCGTGGTACCGAGGGTAGAACGGATAAGCGCCCGCAGCTTTCCGACCTGCGTGAGTCTGGCTCGATCGAACAGGACGCCGACGTGGTCATGTTCCTGTACCGCGACGAGTATTACAAGGCGGGTCGCTCGCCCGAGGATCAGGGCGGTAACACCGTCGAGGTCATCATTCAGAAGAACCGTCACGGCTCTACGGGTAACATCGAGATGGGCTGGATCGGCTCTTATACCAAGTTCCTGACCCTGGACACCGATGGGCGCGAGGAGCCGTAAGATGAAGAAAAATCCCCCTTTGGGATTCACGGCGCCGCACGTGCTGTCCGGGCTCTCGCCCGACGCGCCGCTTGCCGTGGCGCTGTCGGGCGGTGCGGATTCGGTGGCGCTGTTGCATATACTGAAATCGTACTATGCGGGCGCGCTTGTGGCGATCCACGTGCATCACGGCATTCGCGGCGAGGAGGCAGACCGCGACGCGGATTTTTGCCGCACGCTGTGCGAGCGTATGGGCGTGCCGTATGTCGCGCTTCGCGTGGACGTTCCCGCCCTTGCCGCCGAGAGCGGGCTGGGGCTT
>JAZQWF010000083.1:0-34697 GCA_045632185.1 Eubacteriales bacterium | reverse complement strand
GACATAGAGGTTTATTATCGCGCACATTTATACGCGATAAATCGACAAAAGTGAAGATTAATTTACAAATATCGGTTGCAGTGAACGCAGATTTATGATATAATATATTCATCTTATACTTGAGAGGTGTAATATGGCGGTTTGCTATAATAAGCTTTGGAAACTTCTGATTGACCGTAAGATGAAGAAAAAAGATCTCATCGAACAAACCGGTATCAGCAGAACAACAATTGCCAAGATGGGCAGAGATGAAAATGTATCGACCGAGGTGCTGTCAAAAATATGCGGAGCACTTCAAGTGGATGTCGGTGATATTATGGAAATGATTCCCGACGACAAATAATATGGATAAACACACACCCGAACAACGACGCAAAAACATGCAGGCAGTCAAGAACAAAGATTCGCAGATAGAACTGTTGTTGCGTAAAGAATTATGGTCACGAGGTCTTCGCTACAGAAAGAACGTGAACCGCATATACGGAAAACCCGATATTGTATTTATCGGAAAGAAAGTTGCTGTCTTTTGCGATAGCGAATTTTGGCACGGATACAATTGGGAAGAACGAAAGAAAGATTTCAAGTCACATCAAGAATTTTGGATACCCAAGATTGAGAGAAACATGGAGCGCGACGCCGAAGTAACGGCAAAGCTTGAATTCGAAGGATGGACGGTTATCCGTTTTTGGGGCAATGAAATCAAAAAGAACACGTCGCAATGCGCAGATATAATTGAAAAGGCGGTACAATCAAAATGAATCGGTTAAAATCTATAGATTTATTCGCAGGAATCGGTGGTATCAGGCTCGGATTTGACAGAGCTTTCGGTGGTGACATTGTTACGGTATTTGTATGCGAATGGGATGAAAATGCACAGAAAACATATAAGGCAAACTTTAATAACGATTTTGCAATCGCAGGTGATATAACCCAAATTGACGAGAAGGATGTTCCCGCGTTCGACATCTGCCACGCGGGTTTCCCTTGTCAGGCATTCAGCCTTGCGGGACAGCGAATGGGCTTTGAAGACAACTACAAAGGTATGTGCCGCGGTACGCTCTTTATGGACGTTGCTCGTATTTGTGAATACCATAAGCCGAAGGTTATCTTCTGCGAGAACGTAAAGGGACTCGTTATTCACGACAGAGGCAGAACATTCAAGATTATTTGCAAGACTTTTGAAGACCTTGGTTACAAGGTGTTCTTCAAGGTACTGAACAGCAAGAACTTCGGTGTTCCTCAGAACAGAGAAAGAATTTACGTTGTTGCATTCAGAAACGACATTGCCCCCGAGAACTTTGAGTTCCCGGAGATGACCGATGATACTAAGCGTTTGTGGGATATCCGCGAGGAGAACCCCGTTCCTGCAAAGTATTATTTGAGCGATGTCTACGTAGAAACCCTTCGCCGCCATAAGGCTCGTCACGAATCCAAGGGTAACGGTTTCGGTTACGAGATTCGAGATTGGAGCGATGTAGCAGGCGCTATCGTATGTGGTGGCATGGGCAGAGAGAGAAACCTCGTTGTGGACAAGCGTCAGAAGAACCTGACCCCCACAACACATATCAAGGGCAAAATCAATAAGGAAGGCATTCGTAAGATGACCCCCCGTGAATGGGCTCGTCTGCAGGGCTTCCCGGATGATTTTGTTCTTCCTCTTGCAGATACACATCTTTACAAACAGTTTGGCAACAGCGTTACCGTGAATGTAATCGCAGCTATAGCAGAAAAAATCAAGGAGGTGTTAGATAATGCTTAAAGGTAATAAAGGCGAATGGTCAGAAATCTACACTTTCTTTAAGTTGTTGGCTGATGGTAAGTTGTATGGAGCCGATAGTGAGTTGAATAAAAAAGATGATATCTTCTACGACATACTGAAAATAATCAGAACAGAACAAGTCGGAACATTACATTTTGTTTTTGATGGTAATAATCAAGTTGTTAATGTTCAAAACGACGCAGGAGAGATTAAAATTTCTGTTAATACAAGAGAGTTCAAAACTCAAGCTAATCTTTTGTACGGGAAGATTATCAACACGAGAGGCACTGCTGCATTTGAGGTTGTCGAAACATCGGATTTCATGAATGAAATTCTTTGTTCCAAATTGAAAGCGCCTTCGGCAGATAAATCGGATATTACAATCAAAGTACATGATTTCAACACAGGATTGAATCCTACATTGGGGTTTAGCATAAAATCTCGCCTGGGAAAGCCATCCACATTGCTTAATGCCGGTGCAAACACAAATTTTGTTTTCAAAATTTGTGGTGATATGGATGATTTCAAAATGAATTACATAAACAACATGTTTACCGAAAGCGAAAAAAACGGTGTGGTAAAGCAAGATATTTCTGTTGCTGCAAGAATGGCGCAAATTCAATATAGTGGAATGTCGCTTGATTACTCTAAAATGAGTGGTACAACATTTCAAAACAATTTGATCCTCATTGATTCTGATTTGCCCAAGATCGTAGGATACACAATGTTGGAGTATTACTTGAATAGCACAAACAATATTCTGGCGGCTCTTGATGCTGTTGCAATGAAAAATCCGCTTGGCTATGATTTAAGTCAAGGGCATCAATACTACCATTATAAATTTAAGAAACTCTTAACAGAATCCGCTCTCGGTATGTTACCCGGTAAAGTATGGTCAGGGCGTGCTGATGCAAATGGCGGCTATATAATCGTACGTGAAGACGGTGAGGTTCTTTGTTATCACCTGTACAATAGGAATGATTTTGAAGATTATTTATTGAATAATACTCGTTTTGATCGTGGAAGTGCAACGAGACACGAATATGCCTCAATCTATAAAGAGAACGGAAAGTATTACATTCCTCTTAATCTTCAAATCAGATTTATTAAATGATGAGCAAACCGAAAGTGGGCAGTTTGTTTTCGGGAATAGGCGGCATCGACCTTGGATTTGAACAAGCTGGCTTTGAGATTGCTTGGGCAAACGATATGGATGCCGCGTCTTGTAAAACCTACCGCCATAATTTTCCTGATACACATCTTATTGAGGGGGATGTGCGCGACATTGATCCTCGCAAACTTTCCAATATTGATGTTTTAATCGCGGGATTTCCGTGTCAGCCGTTCTCAATTATGGGCTATCGACGCGGCTTCAAAGATCCGCGTGGGAATTTGTTTTTTGAAATTTCCCGCTTCATTGACATTAAGCTTCCGCGAGTGGTATTCCTCGAAAACGTTCAAAACCTTATGGAACACGATAACGGCAAAACATTCCTTGTTATTTACAATACTTTGGCACAGTTCGGTTATTCCGTCAAGTACAAGGTTATAAATGCTTCCGATGTTAATATTCCTCAAAATCGTGCGCGGATTTTTATCGTAGCATTTCTCAATATAGAGGATTGTGATCGCTTTGCTTTTCCCGAAACTGTGCCGCTTGAAGCGACGATTGATGATATTATCGACCGCAACGTAAAACACGATGATGTTTATTATTACAGCTCAAGCAGCCGATATTTTAAGGAGCTTGAGGCGAAAATCGTTGATAAGACGGGAATTTATCGAATCGACGATAGCGGTGTAGCAACTCGCAAATGGGATATATGCCCTACGCTGAAAGCCAATATGGGGACTTATCCCGACCGAGTGCCGATTATCCGTGATGATTTCGGTATTCGAAAACTTACACCAATGGAATGTCTTGCATTCCAAGGTTATCCCAAAGACTATACTTTCAAGGGGATTTCTCTTGAAAGTGCATATAAGCAATGTGGGAATACGGTTTGCGTACCGATAATAAAACGTATAGCGCAGAAACTTTTTTAAAATCCCGATGATTCGTCGGAAAATCAATTTCAAAGGAGAACAATAAAAAATGAGAATAGTTGATTTATTTTCCGGCGCAGGTGGATTAACATTTGGTTTTTGTTATAGGCTATGGAAAAACGGATTTGTCCATAACAGAAAAAATCAAATTATCTTTGCCAATGAATTTGATGATAATGCGGCTACGGCATTTATGGCAAATTATCCGGAAATCAATATGCTGAATTGCGACATTCGTACTTTGACAGAACAGCAAATCAATGGACTGATTGGTGATACCCCCGTAGACTTAATTATTGGTGGTCCTCCTTGTCAATCGTATAGTACAGTTGGCGCACGTTGTTATGACGATAAGGCAATGATGTACACCGAGTATTCGCGCATATTGAATATCGTTCGCCCCAAAATGTTTTTGTTTGAGAATGTTAAGGGCATTCTCTCGATGCGTGAAACCTTTTATAAACTTGACGAGAAGGGGAATATAGTTTACGAAGAAACCAAAAACCCCAAGAAACAATCCAAAAAACCACGAAAGCGTCCGGTTGTCGAAAAATACGGTGATTTAATAATCGATAAAATCAAGTCATCGTTTTCCACTATCGAGGATAATTTTGGTTATAATATAGTGTATAAAACATTGAACGCCGTGGATTATGGAGTTCCCGAAAGTAGAGAAAGAGTGTTCATCATTGGAATTCGCAAAGACTTGAACATTCAGTGGGAATTCCCGAAGCCGAGCACAACAACTCATATATCAATAAAAGAGGCTATAGATGATTTGCCTGTACTGGGAGAAAATCAAAATATTGTAAACTATACTCGCCCTGCACAAAATTCTTATCAAACACTTATGCGCAAAGGCTCGGCACAGTTGACTCAACATTATTGCGGAATATATGGGGATAAAATACGAACTGTTATTGAAAATGTTCAACAAGGGCAAGGAAAAGAGGATTTTAATGCTCTTGTGGATGCAGGTGTGGTTGCAGAAGAATATCGGTTGACATCCGGCTATGCTAATACTTATGGACGCCTGATCGAAAACCAACCTTCACCTACTATTACAAATAATATGACAACTCCATCCGCTTTGCGGTGCATACACTATTCACAGAATCGTGCGCTATCTCCCCGAGAAGGTGCAAGAATTCAATCGTTTCCCGATTGGTTCCAGTTTAGTGGGGAGAAAGAACATGTTACCAAGCAAATAGGCAATGCCGTTCCACCTTTGTTGGCTATTGCTATTGCGCAACAGATTGAGAAAACATTGAAATAGGAGAAGGTTTATGGTTGATATCGAAAAAAAAGTTTCCGAACAAATTCAGTTTAATTTTACTTATTATGCAATGAAGTTACTGGGGCGAAACTTATATTCCTCTCCTTGGACTGCAATTTCGGAAATTGTTGCTAACGGTATTGATGCGGGTGCCAAGAAGGTGTATGTTTATGTAGATATGACCGACAAACAACACTCTATTGTTGAAATATTTGATAATGGAAATGGAATGTCAAAAGAAGATCTCGCAAACAAGTATACCCTTATAGGACGAAATAGGCGTGAGCAAGATGGGGACAACAACAAAGATAAAACGCTTGGTAGAAAAGGAATCGGAAAATTAGCTGCACTTTATTTATCTTCTCAATATATCTTATCTACCAAAACTGTAACTTCACATACAACATGGCAAGTAGATACAAAAAAATTCAAAGACAGCGATATTCCTACTTTAGATAAAATTGAATATCCAGTTACATTTGCAGCTCAAACTACTTGGAATGGTTGTCAAACCGGAACAATGATTCACCTTTCTGATGTTGATTTGAGAAATATAGGTGAAGAAAAAATCAAAAAACTTTCTGCTATATTGGCAGATTATTATCTTGATTCGGTTATCAAAAGCAAAATTTATGTGTGTGTAGTTGAAAAAAAAGCACAACCGATTAAATTTATACCTATTACAAAGAAAATACAATATGAAACGATGTACTGTTTGTTTGATAATAGAGAAAAGCAAGCAACATTAAAATCAAATGTATATTTAACCGAAGAAGATGATTATGATATTGTAAACACACCACGAAATACAATAAGATTGAATCCTCAGAACTATGCTTGTGATGGCGAAATAGAAATGATGGATTTGAAAGGAAAAAATCGAAAGATTAAGTACCATCTGGTTGGTTGGCTGGGGATACACGTTTCATTGAAAAAGAGTATTTTAACGAGAAATGTTGATGATGTAGATTCGTATGTTACTCGCTCAAATGCTATTCGTCTTTATGTCCGTGGCAAATTGGCGGTAGAAAATCTTATGAATTACATTGATTCCAATCAGGCATTGGCAAAATATATTGAGGGAGAACTGTCATTTGATGTTTTGGATGATGATGAATTTGAGGATTCGTCTACATCAAGCCGTGAGGGATATACACTGAGTGATCCTCGAGTAAAAAAACTGATAGATATTGCAGGAAAAATTTGCTCAAGCCTGATAACCGAACGTTCAAAAATCGGTAGTCAAATTAATCGTGAGCGCGATGAATATTTGAATAACATTTATGAGGAGCAGCGTAGACAGAAAGAAGAACAGGAACGCTTAAGAAAAATTGCTGAACAGCAAAAAGATGAGGCAAATAAACAAAGAGCAATTGCTGAAAAGGAATTAGAAAAAACACAAATTAATCTTGGCAGTGAAAAACGCCGTAATTCCTTTTTAAAAGATTCGTTGAGTGAAGATCAAATATCATACTCTAAAAGATTGCATATGGTTAAGATTAACAATTCGACGATAAAAAATATTATTAAAGGATTGGTTCAACAAAAAAAGCGTAATCTATTAACCCTCGATTCTGCTTGGAGAGGAATACAAGACATCTCATATTGCAATCAACGGTCCCAAGCAGTTCTTGAATATTATGCAAAGGCAGAATTTGATCCTAAAGATGAAAAAGTCAATGGCGATATCTTTGAATTTATTGCAGAGTATTGTAAAGAAATTACGCAAAAAGTTTGTGAGGAGGAAGATCAAAACATTGTTATAGAAACAACCATCAACGGTAGTTTCCCTTGTTCTTTTGTTCCTCAAGATATAGGTGTTGTAATTGATAATATTGTCAGCAATTCGTATAAAAACAAAGCAAGTCAAGTCATTTTTGAGATGTATTTGGAAAATGGACAAGGCATTGTTAAGGCAATAGACAATGGCAATGGACTTGATCCCAATGCGGATATCAATAGTTTGTTTGAGTTTGGAAAGAGTTTTACTAAATACGGCACGGGAGTTGGCTTATACCATATAAGGCAGATTATAAATGATATGGGTGGTTTTGTTACGATAAATGTTGATAAAAAAGATGGATTTGAATTGAAAATGAGGTTTTAAACATGAGATATGATTTATTAGTTTATTGGGTGGAAGATACACCCACTTGGGCTAATTCCGAAAAGGATATTATGCGTTATGAACTGCAAGATCTGGGAATTATGGTTGACTTTAAATCAGAAAGTAATGCTGATACTGCAAAAGCAGAAATTGCGAATAGTTGCAAGGGTTTTAAAAAATATGATTTGTTTTTTATCGACTATAATATATCTTCAGATATAGATGGACAAGCAATTATTAATTCTCTAAGGCAGAATAATGTTGATGTAGACATTTTGTTTTATTCCGCAGATCGAGAAAAGGAAATTCGAACAACCATTTCACAAAATCTTTCTGATTTTGAAGGTGTATATGTTGCAAATCGAAATACTTTTCACGAGAAGGCGCTTGCATTAATAGAAAAAAACTCAAGAAAACTATTATCAATTCAAAATATTCGTGGAAAATTGATGGACTGTACTTCCGAAAATGATTTCATAATTAAGTCGTATATTCTTGAAAAGTTTCCTAAATTAGATGATGAGCCCAAGATGCGCGTGGTTTCTGTAATTAATGAATATATGAAAAACTCCATTGTGACACAGATTGAGCAGATAGAATCAGAATGCAGAAAGATTGATGAGTCTGGCATATCTAAGATTAAAGACTTTATGGATTTACCAAGCTTCATAGTCCCTTTGGAACTGAAATATACATTGTTTGAAGAAATTGCGAAAGAACTTGGTGAAAATGCAACTATTCAAAATTATTTTAACAATGTGGTTAAGAAAAGAAATGTCCTTGCGCATAAAAAATTAGATATATGTGATAATTTGGATCATATTAAGTATTGCGATACTTTAAAACAATTTAAAAACCGAGCGTGCAATACCGCTTGTGATCAATGCACAGGGGAATTTTCAATTACAGTAAATGAGTGGGAACAGATTAGAAAAGACACAAATGCTTTCACATTAATTTTTGATGGAATGTTAAGCAAATTGTAATCTAAAATTAATACATAATACATTACAATACGTTAAAAAAAGTCGTTATCAAGGTGCAGAGATGTGCCGCGATAGCGGCTTTTCTTTTTGCAATTTTTTAGATAAGTGGCGGCTTTTGATATGTTTCGTTGCCTACTACTTAGGGGGCTTCGTGCCAAGACGGTGCGAAGTTTGAAAATAGTTGCCCTTTTTGGTTTGTTCCATCGGCTACCTATTAGAGAGATATTTTTGCCAAATTTTCAAAAAAGTCAATAACGAATAGCAGAGGAATTAAAACAATATGTTAATTTTATCGAAAAGGGGTGTTTTTTAGCCGTTTTCGCTGGCTACCAATTGAGGGGACTTTTAGATCAGAACTGTTATAGTTTATCGCGTCTCAAATTGAGACACGCGATAATTTGAATACTACTCCCATAATATTTATTTTTCGCATGATGGCTAATTTTTGCCGAAAAAGTTCTCAACTCATAAGTAGGAGGATCAAGTAAATAAATTGTAAACTCTCAATTTTTAGGGTTATTTTTCAAGAAAAAAGTCAGCAACGAATGGTGAGGAGAAATGAAAACAATTTGTAAATTAAGCGAAAATATGTCGGTCAAATCGCAAAAAAGTAAGCAACGAATAGTAGAGGTGAAAAAGTTGCTTATCAACCTTATAAATGTTGCTGTTTCGCCGGCTACTACTTAGAGGGAATTTTAATTTTCAAAAAACATTTGTGTTTTCTCAAAAAAATTCCCAATTAAATATTAGAGGCATGTCGGGTTTTATGTGCTTTCGTTGGCTACCTATTAGAGAGAAAAATTTATTTTTTGCGATCTTGCCCTTTTGGCGTCTTTTCGTCGGCTTCTACTTGAGGGCATAAAATTTTTTCGATTATTTTCAAAATTCTGTGACAGTGAAAATTAGAGGGGTATATTTTCGATACTTCGCCGGCTACCACTTAGAGGGACGTTTCATTTCTCGTGCAAAATTCTCTGAAAAAGTCAGCAACGAATAGTAGGAGAATGAAAACAATGTGTGAATTTTCTTGAAAAGGGGTGTTTTTTTAGCCATTCTCGCTGCCTACCTATTGAGGGGACTTTTTATTTCAGGACAAATTCAGCGTTTTCGATTCGGTATATAAGTGAGCAGATCTCGCGTCTCAATTTGAGACACGGACGTATGAGGCAATTATTGGGCAGTATGACCGCAAATATGAATACTGCCCCCACAAATACATAATCGCTATCCGAGTGAAAGGAGGATGCGGACGGTGATAGCGACGAGAATTATTACTCGTCGTGTAGGGAGACATTCGAGCGAGTGAGAATGTCTTCAACATAGAAGCGCGGTGCAAGCGCAGATGCAACACGCGGTCTCCGAAGTGAGCGCTTCGGAGACATAGGCTGCTACGTCAGCCTATGCCCTCGGCAGAGCGCAATGGACTTTTGATGCGAAGTGTCAAAAGTGCCTTTGCGTTACTTTTGACAAAAGTAACAAAACCTACCGAATCGCTCGTTTCACTCGCCAAAAAATAACCGCGCCATGCGGAAAGAACGGAGGTGAAAGCATAGACAGAACAGTAAGCATAACCCTCGGGAAAGGATGCCTTACCCACAATGATCGTAGCTTTATCGCAGAAAACGTGGACGGAAACAGATCGCATCTGAACGTAACCTATTGTAATGTACCGCTGAAAGAGACCTATCACAAGCTCTTTGACGAAGCACTTGAAAAGTACAATGCCAAGCAGAAACGCGCTGACCGACGTATCCCCGATTATTATGAAAAGATACGTCTATCTAAGCAAGAAAAGTTGTTCCACGAGGTCATCGTCCAAGTTGGAAACTTCGCGGATATGAGTGCCGTAGGCGAGAACGGCGAGCTTGCCAAGCGGATACTCGATGAGTATATGCAGGGATTTATCAAGCGCAACCACTCCTTGCACGTATTCTCGGCGTATCTGCATATGGACGAAGCAACACCGCATCTACACATTGATTTCGTTCCCATTGTTACAAACAGCAAGCGAGGATTGGAAACACGTGTGTCCTTGAAGCAAGCGTTATTGACTCTCGGATTTGAGGGCGAGGGGCGAGAGAACACGGAAGGTACACAATGGACGGAATCCGAGAAAGATCATCTTGCGAAGGTTATGGCAAGATATGGCGTTAGGCGCATCGATGTAGACAAGCCGCACGAACACTTATCGGTGCTCAATTACAAGAAGCAAGAGCGCACACGTGAGGTGGAAGAACTTACCGAGCAGGCGCAGGTATTGCAAGAATCCAATGATTCTATGCGAGAAAGCCTTGAAGATCACAAGGACGAGCTATCCGAGCTTATCGAGGATAAGAACAATATCCATCTTGAGATGAGCAAGTATGTCGGTGAGGAGTGGGAGCTACCCGAAGTGCCACCGCTTATGAGTGCAAAGACCTATCGCACGAAGATCGCGCAGCCGTTGATTACCAAGCTCAAGGATGTGATACGAAAGCTTATCGTCAACGTAGTTGAGATCTCAAAGATGTGGAAACAAGCTCTAAATGAGAAAAGCCGCTTTGCCGGGCTTTGCAGAGATTTGGAGCGAGAGAACGATGCTCTGCGTAAGGACGCCAAGAAATTTGGCATTGTGCGAGACAAGCTCGGCGAGGATGAGGTGCAGAGTATTTTGAGAAAAGCCGAGGAAGAACGTCTCGCAAAAGAAATTATCAAGCAGCCGTCCCTTGCGGGCGGTAAAAACCAAGCCCGCGGTAAGACTCGCGGCAACAGATAACAAAATTATTTTTATAAACGAAAGGAACTTTTAATATGACAAACAACAATTACAACGTACAGACCGACGAACAGATCGCAAGAGACATTTTAAGTATTCTTCCCGACGCGCCCGAAGATCCCAACAAGGAGCCTGCCGAGTCGCCCAAGGTGTTTATGCTCCCGATCAGACAACTCAAATCTTTTCAGAATCATCCCTTTAAGATCGTGGATAACGATGAAATGAAGGATCTTATGCACAGCATCCGTGATTACGGCGTTATGACACCCATTACGGTTTACGTTAACAAGAACGCAGAGTATGAGATCGTATCGGGACACCGCAGAGTATTCGCGTGTAAGATGCTCAAAATGACCGAGATTCCCGCCATCATTATGGATTATGATCGCGACCAAGCGGTTCTTGCAATGGTGGACAGCAATCTCCACAGAGAAAAACTCTTGCCCTCCGAGAAAGGCTTTGCCTACAAGATGAAGCTTGAAGCGCTCAAAAATCAGCATCGCGAAATGGAGTTTGAGATGCAGATGAGAAGCGACGAGATCCTTGCCAAAGAGGTCGGAGAGAGCCGCGCCACGATTCAGCGCCTTATCCGTATTACCAAGCTCATCAGCCCTTTTCGCGATCTACTCGATTATGAGTGTATGACCTTCGCTGTAGCGTATGTTTTCGCAGGATGCGATCCCGTAGGGCAGGACATGCTGTATTGCTTCTTCCACGAAAACAATGTTTATCCGAATCTTGAGCAGGCAAAGGCACTTCAAAAGCTGTGGGAGAGCAATACGCTTACGATTGAGAATATCCGAGCAATTATGATCGCCGAAGGAAATAGTGAGGAGGTCAAGGCACCTAAAGCGGAAAAAGAGAAAGCACCCAAAAAGGAAAGCGTCAAGTTCGGTGTGGATGAACTCTCGGATTACTTTCCGGGAATGAACGCCGCCGATATGAAAGCAGAAATGTTTACTATTCTTGCAGAGTGGAAGGCAAAGCAGAGTGTGGCAGGAGGTGAATCTTATTGATCAAAGGAACTGACAGAAATATACCTCTTTCCGAGTTGTACCCATTCAAAGACCACCCTTACAAGGTCGAGGACAATATGGAGATGGACGCGCTTTGCGAGAGCATCGGCAAAAGTGGTTTGCTTTCACCCATCATCGTCCGTCCACGTGAAGAAGGTGGCTTTGAAATCATATCCGGACACCGCCGTTTCAGAGCATATCAAAGACTTGGCATGACCGAGATCCCGTCCACCGTCTGCGAGATGACCGATGAAGAAGCAACCGTCGCAATGGTGGATTCCAACCTCCACCGAGATCATATCCTTCCGTCCGAGAAAGCTTTCGCTTACAAAATGAAGCTCGATGCTATCAAGCGCCAAGGTGAACGCACCGATCTGACTTCTGCCCAACTTGGGCAGAGGTTGACTTCGGTGGAAAAGATCGCCGCCGAGAGTGATGAGAGCAAAAGCCAAGTGCAGAGATATATTAGCCTTACGCGCCTTATCCCCGAACTGCTTCAAATGGTGGATGATGGAAAGATTGCACTTACTCCTGCGGTAGAGCTTTCCAAGCTTCATTGGCAAACGCAACAACTTATCTACGAGATCTGCGATATGGATGACCTAACGCCGTCCTATTCGCAAACCGTCCGTATGAGAAAGCTTGCAGATGAAGGAGCGCTTGGTGAGGATGCTATTCGCGAGATCATGAGCGAGGAGAAAGCTAATCAGAGGGAGCGCATCGTGATCTATATGGACGATATAAGGCAGTATTATCCTCGCAATATGCTCCCGAAGGATATTGTCGCGGATATTAAAAGTCTCCTTCAAAAGCGCCGCTTGGAGCAGATGCGTAGAAAGGAGAACCGTGATGCGAGGTAAGAAGAACAAGAACAGTTGGGTGATGGGTATGGCAAATGAGAGCACCTACCAAGTCAATGGTGTGACCTATATCGTCGCGTCTCAATTTGAGACACGGAGTGAGGATGCACACACCTTACGTTCAAGATTTGAAAGGCTGATAAAAAATAATTCCGCAGATTTGTCAACGGAAACACAAAGTGATATAATAATGGCGGAATATGTTTCGGCTGCCAATCCGATTTCGGATAGAAAGGAGCAAAATGCAGAAGAAAACAGCAGCCAAACAGAATGAAACCATTATAGGCATTACCGCGCTATATTGCCGTCTGTCCCGCGATGACGGAGCAGAGGGTGAGAGTAACTCTATCGCCAATCAGAAAAAGCTTCTCGCCAAGTACGCGAAAGAGCACGGATTCACCAACACCAAGTTCTATGTGGACGATGGATACACAGGAACCAACTTCAACCGCCCCGGCTTTCAGCAAATGCTTGAGGATATGGAGATGGGATATATCTCAACGGTCATCGTCAAAGATTCATCCCGTTTCGGAAGAAATTACCTTGAAGTAGGTCAGTACACAGACTATTACTTTCCCGAGCACAATATCCGCTTCATAGCTATTAACGATTGCATTGACAGCGAAAACGGTGAAGACGATTTCAGCGCTTTCCGTAACGTGATGAACGAGATGTATGCGAAAGACATTAGCAGAAAAGTACGTTCTTCTCATAGACTTCGCGGAAACGCGGGCGAACCCTTAGCACCACCGCCGTATGGATACGTGAAAGATCCTGAGAACAAAAAGAAGTGGATTATCGATCCCGATGCAGCAGAGGTTGTGCGAAGGATATTCCGCCTTTGTATTGAGGGAAACGGAAACGAAACTATTGCAAGAATACTTCAAGACGACAAGGTTCTTGTGCCGCAAGCTTATTGGCAAAGCAAGGGTATGAGTCGAGGTGGTAAGAAAACTCAACCAAATCCTTATAAGTGGTGCAAGACCACGATAGCCAAGATGCTTGAGCAACAAGAGTATTGCGGAGACATTATCAACTTCAAGAGCTATTCCAAGTCCTTCCGCAACAAAACCCGCGTTGAGAACCCGAAAGAAAATTGGGCGGTTTTCAAGGACGTGCACGAGCCAATCATTGACCGTGAGACTTGGGAGAGAGTGCAGGCGCTAACCAAGAACTCCAAACGTCGCAAGCCAAAAAACGAGAATGTGAAGAAAAGCATCTTTACAAATCTTCTTTATTGCGGAGATTGCGGACACAAGCTTTGGTTTAACATCAACAAACAGAATCCGAGCATCCGCTTTTACAGTTGCTCCAACTACAAGGGGCTTCGCGGCACCTGTGAGTCAACTCATTACGTCAGAGAAGATTGCTTGGAGCAGGTGGTGAAGATGGAACTGTTCAAGCTCGCCACCTACCTTGATCACGACGAGAATGCCTTTGCAGAGCTCTTGGAGCATAAGACAAACAAAGACTCAATGGCTGAAAGAAAATCGGCGGAGAGCGCCTTGGCGGCGGCTACAGCACGAAGCCAAGAACTGCTTCGGCTCTATGAAAGAGTGTACGAGGACAACGTAAACGGCAAGGTCACGGACGATTGGTTTATGCGGCTATCTCACAAATATGAGGTTGAGCAAGAAGAACTCAAAAAGCAGATGTTTGACCTCAAGAACAAGATTGAACGCCTTGACACCGCGCAGAACTCGTCGGGGAGCTTTATCCGAGCAATACGGAAGTTTATGACGATGCAGATGCTCACACCCGTGGTTCTTCAAGAACTTATCGACAAGATCGAAGTTTTTCCGATTGAGGGAACAGGCAAGAACAGAACGCAACGACTTGTCATCCATTACCGCTTTGTCGGTTGTATTGACCTGCCGAGCATCGTACCCAAGCACACCTACAAGCTTGACTCGCGGCAGGGAGTGGCTATCGAATATCTTCCAAGCGCAGTATAACTAAACAAATAAAAAAGAGCAGACGAATCTGCTCCAAACAACTTAATATCAAGTAAATACAGGCAAAAAAATATCGAGTGTTCTTAACATCAGTTATGAACACTCGATATGGTGCGGGTGACAGGACTTGAACCTGCACACCGATTGGCGTAAGATCCTAAATCTTATGCGTCTGCCAATTCCGCCACACCCGCGTATGAAATTATGTGGGGGTGGCGGAATGGATCCGCACACACCCGCATATGTGCAGCTTACAGCGTGTGGCGAAACAGATCCACACACGCCCACTTGGGTAGTATCATACCATATTTTATAGAGTTTGTCAAGAAAAAAAGCGGAGGCGTGCCTCCGCTTTTTCCGGTTTCATTTTATTCTGCCGTTTTTGTTTCTGCCTTCTCGGCATTCTTATCCGAGATCAGCTTCATCACAATAACCGTACCAACGGTCATTGCCACGCCGATGGGCAAGCAGATCCAAGCGTTCTGTACAAAGCCCGCGATGATATACATCACGAAGGAAATCGCTGCCACGGTCAGCGCGTAGGGCAGCTGCGTGGATACGTGATTGATGTGATTGCAGTTCGCACCTGCGGAGGACATGATGGTCGTATCCGAGATGGGCGAGCAGTGGTCACCGCATACGGCACCTGCAAGGCAGGCGGACATACAAATAACCAAAATAGTTGCATCGGCAGGATCGGTGAACAGATAGGTCACGATCGGAATAAGGATGCCGAACGTACCCCAAGAGGTACCGGTTGCAAACGCCAGCACACAAGCCACCACGAAGATGATGGCGGGCAGGAAGCTGGCAAGGCCCGCAGCGGCCTGGTTCATCAGATCGCCCACAAAGTACTTTGCGCCAAGCATCGCCGTCATATTTTTCAGTGCGGTTGCCAGGGTCAGGATCATGATCGCAGGCACCATGGCATCAAAGCCCTCAGGAATGCACTTGACGGCCTTTTCAAAGGAGATGCTCTTACGCGCCACAAAATAAATAATGGTAATGACCAGTGCGATCAGACCGCCCCAAGGCAAGCCAACCGTTGCATCGGTATTTGCGAACGCATCCACAAAGCCCACGCCATCCATGATGCCGCCCACGTACAGAAGGGCGAACACGGAGGCCACGATCAGGGTAACGATCGGTACGATCAGGTCGAACACGCGGCCGCGATCGTTCTCGGGGAGCTGCTCTCCGACGCTGTCGTCGCTCATTTCGCCAAGATCGCCCGTGGTCTGTGCCAGAAACTCGTGCTTTCTCATCGAGCCGTAGTCGTAGCCAAGGAAGATGATGGCACAAACGAACACCAGCGTAAGCAAGGAATAGAAGTTGAAGGGAATGGCCGCGATGAACAGGTCAAGACCCTTGCCGTCCTCCGCATATGCGGATACGGCCGCTGCCCAGCTGGAAATGGGAGCAATCATACAGATCGGTGCCGCGGTGGCGTCGATCAGGTAGGAAAGCTTCGCGCGGGACACCTTATGTCCCTGTGCCACGGGGCGCATCACGGAGCCCACGGTCAAGCAGTTGAAATAGTCGTCAATAAAGATCAGGATACCCAGCACGAAGGTGGCAAACATGGCACCAACGCGCGTTTTAATGTGGGTTTGTGCCCAACGGCCGAACGCCGCGGAGCCGCCGCCGCGATTGAGCAGCGCCACGATGGCACCCAGCTCCACAAGGAAAATAAAAATGCCCGCCTGACCGGATACGGCGTCGATCAAGCCGCCGCTGACCAAGGCATCCATGCTCTGTGTAAAGGAGAAATTCGCATACAGAAGTGCGCCGGAAAGAATACCGACGAAAAGCGAGCTGAACACCTCCTTGGTGATCAGCGCAAGACCGATCGCAATGATCGGGGGCACCAGTGCCCAGAAGCTGCCGCGCACCTGCGTTTTACCGCCACAGGTTTCGCATGCCGCGCCGTCCACAAGACCGGTGGAATGGCAATCAATGCAATTTACAGTGTTAAGCGACCCCTGCGTTACGCCCGCCACGATCATCACCACAAGAATGACCACGGCTGCAACGACCAGTGCGATCTGCTTAGCGGAAAGCTTTTTCAACATGGTAATAGTCCGTCCTTTTTTCGTCTTTTTTGCAAAAAAGGAGCAATTACCCCCATAACGGTATGAGTAATCGCTCCTTTTTATACTATATTAGTCCTCGTCAGCAGTCAGAGCGACCTCTGCACCGCAAGCGGGGCAGGTCAGCGCTGCGGGATCCACGCTCTCATCGAAGCAGATCACGTCGCCGCACTTGGGACATTCGATCTCGTAGGTTTCCTCGCAATCGCAGCCGCACTCGCACTCGTCGCAATCGCCTTCGCAATCGCACTCGTCGCAATCACAGTCGCACTCGCAATCCTCGCAGCAGTCGCACTCGTCCTCTTCGCAAAGGTACTCCTCGACCTCGCCAAGATCCTCGTCCAGCTCCTCGCAGTAATCGTTCAGATCCTGCACGTCGCCGTCCAGCTCGTCAACCTTCTTTGCAAGGGCGTCTACCATATCAAGAAGCGCGGCAATGATCTTGCCCTCCTTGGTGGTGTTATCCAGTTCAAGGCCGTCTGCAAGGCCTTTGAGGTATGCTGCCTTTTCGGTAATGCTCATAGCCAATTCTCCTTTGTATGGATTATGCGCGGGAGAGATACTCGCCCGTACGGGTGTCGATCTTCAATACGTCACCCTCGTTGATGAAAAGCGGAACCTTAACCACAGCGCCGGTTTCAAGCGTTGCGGGCTTCAAGGTGTTGGTTGCGGTGTTGCCTGCAAAGCCGGGGTCGGTCTGTGCAACAACCAGGTCAACGAACGTGGGGGGCTCTACGCCGAACACGTTGCCCTTGTAGGACACGATCTTGCACATCATCTCTTCCTTCACGAACTTGAAGCTGTCGGGCAGCTTGTCTGCGTTCAGGGGCATCATGTCAAAGGTTTCCATATCCATGAAGTAATACAGATCGCCGTCGTTGTAGGAGTACTGCATCTCCTTGCGCTCGATATAAGCGTTCTCAAACTTGTCAGTGGGGTTAAAGGTCTTCTCGATCACACCACCGGTGATGACGTTTTTCAGCTTGGTACGCACGAATGCGGCGCCCTTGCCGGGCTTTACATGCTGGAACTCCACAACCTGAAGAACGTTACCTGCACCGTCGTCAAAGGTGATACCGTTTTTAAAATCGCCTGCTACTACCATTGTTAAATCCTCCGATTTTTTGTTTAGGGCATAATTGCCCCTTGGTTTGATATACATCATTTATTTTACCTTATTGCGGCGCATATTGCAAGAGGTTTTTGCAATTTTTTTGAAAAAATCACATTCTTTTTTGCAAAATCTTGAAAAATTCCCCTTTCGCGCGTTGACAAAATCATTTTTTTGTATTATAATATAATCTGTATATTTATCGGGCACACGCGCCCGAGTGAGGTGAAAAGTATGAAATTTATTAACATTGGCTTTGGCAACATGGTGGCCGTTGACCGTATGGTCGCACTGGTCAGCCCGGACTCCGCCCCCATCAAAAGATTGATCCAGGACGCCAAGGACGAGGGTCGCACCATTGACGTGACCTGCGGCCGCCGCACGCGCGCCGTCATCATCACGGACAGCGAGCACGTGATCCTTTCCGCCATTCAGGCAGAAACCATTGCAGGACGCCTTGAAAGCGGCGAGGCAAGCACCGAGGACGACGTTCCCGAGGACGAGGAGTAAAACGATGAAGGAAGGACTTTTGATCGTCGTGTCCGGCCCCGCGGGAAGCGGCAAGGGCACCACACTCAAACATATTTTTGCAAGCCCCAAGCACGGCAAGAAATACACCTTCTCGGTGTCTGCCACCACGCGTGCGCCCAGACCCGGCGAGGTAGACGGTGTGAACTACTATTTCCTCACCCGCGAGGAATTTGAGCAGCGCATCGCAGCCGACGACCTGCTGGAATATACCGAATATTGCGGCAACTACTACGGCACCCTGAAAAAGGAGACCGAGGAGGTGCTGAAAAGCGGCCGCAACCTGGTTCTGGAAATCGAGGTCGAGGGCGCTATGAAGGTAAAGCGTGAGCGCCCCGAGGCCATCACCATCATGCTTCTGCCCCCCTCCTTTGCAAAGCAGGAGGCGCGTCTGCGCGGTCGCGGCACGGAGACCGAGGAGAAGATCCTTGCCCGCCTTGCCCGCACCCGCGAGGAGCTTTCCATGTTGGAGAGCTACGATTACGTTATCTACAATCACGACGGCAAGATCGGCACCGTGGCGGAGGATATCTACGCCATCGTCCGCGCTGAGGCCTGCCGCGTGGCACGCAACAAGGGCGCGGCCGCCGCGTACTTTGCCGAGTAACCCGTTTCAAATTATTCTTACATACACGAAAAGGAGAATTACCATGATCTACCCCACTATCGCAGAGCTTACCAAGGGCGAATACAACCGCTATCAGCTGACGCTGGCCACCGCTAAGTGCGCACGCCTGATCA
This sequence comes from Eubacteriales bacterium, assembly GCA_045632185.1. Classification (GTDB taxonomy): domain Bacteria; phylum Bacillota; class Clostridia; order Oscillospirales; family CAG-272; genus Firm-07. Next base: position 15,467 of record JAZQWF010000083.1, on the reverse strand, counting down.
CCGACGAGTACGTGAAGCAGCGCGTTGAGGCCGAGAACCAGCTTTCCAGCAACAAGGAAAGCAGCGGCTCCACCATCATCTCTATGATCAATCCCCCCATGCTTGCCAACGAGAAGGCCGTGAAGAACGCCATCAACAGCATGCACGGCGGCGAGTACGTGATCGTTGACGCTCCCGTGGTCGAGCAGAACGAGGACGAGGAAGCCATCGAGGACTAATGTCCGCTCTCGCAAATCTGCGAGGATAACAACGCCGAAGAAGTAAAATATCGCTATCAAAAAGGGGGGAGCACTATGCCGAAGGACGTAAAAGTACGGCTGCTGGATGCGCCCTCCTTTCTTGATAAGCCATATACGTACAGCGTGCCCGAGCATCTGGACGCCGACGTGTATCCCGGTGTGTTCGTCACGCTTCCCTTCGGCGGCGGCAACCGCCGCCACGTGGCACTGGTCACGGCGCGCGAGGAGCGCGACCCCACGATCGGTGCGGTAAAACCGATCCACGCGCTTTCCACCTCGCATGCGGCGCTTTCCGCAGATATGCTGGCGCTGGCAGATTTTCTTTGCGAGCAAACGCTTTGCACGATGGGCGAGGCCGTGCACGCCATGCTTCCCGCAGGCGTGCTTGGCGGACTTTGTGCGCGGTATCGCGTCACCGACCGTCCCATAGGGGACGTGCGCAAGCTTTCCACCGACGAGGCATTTCTTTACACGCATCTTGCGCAAAACGGCGAATGCTCGGAGGAGGCGTTGCGCGGCCGCTTTGGCGCCGCCACCGAGGAGATGCTGACGCATCTGATCAAATTGAAGCTGGTCGCCCGCGAGCTGGTGCAAAAAAATGCTGCCGCAGCCAAGGAGATCGTCACCTTCTCGCTTGCCGCCACGCGCGAGCACGCCGAGGCGATCCTTGCAGGCAACGTCAAGGGACGCATGGGCGAGAAGCAAAAGCTGGCCCTCTCGCTGCTGCTGGAAGGCGACAAAACCGCCGAGCAAATGCGCGAGGCAGGCTGCACGAAGGCACAAACAGACGCACTTTTGCAAAAGGAGCTGATCAAGCAGAGCGTGACGCGGGAATACCGCGATCTTATCCACGCCGCACGCGCCGAGGCGCGTCCCGTGGAGCACCCGCTCAGCGATGAGCAGCAACAGGTGCTTGCCGAGATCGACCGCCTTTGCGCGGACGGCGAGGGGCACGCAGCCCTTTTACACGGCGTGACGGGATCGGGCAAGACCTACGTCATGCTGAAAACCATCGATAAAATGTTAGAGCGCGGGCGGGGCGTGATCGTACTGCTCCCGGAGATCGCGCTCACCCCGCAATCACTTGCCATCTTCTGCACCCGCTACGGCGAGCGCGTGGCGGTGATGCACTCCGGACTTTCTCAGGGCGAGCGTCTGGACGCCTATACCCGCGTGGCCTCCGGCGAGGCCGACGTGGTGGTCGGCACGCGCTCTGCCGTGTTTGCCCCCGTCAAAAATCTCGGTCTTATCGTGATGGACGAGGAGCACGAGCATACCTACAAGTCGGATATGAACCCCAAATATCACGCGCGCGACGTGGCGCGCTTCCGCGTGGCACAAAGCAAGGCCCTTTTGCTGCTTTGCTCCGCCACCCCCTCTCTGGAAAGCTATCAACGCGCCAAGTCTGGGCGCTATACCCTGCTGACGCTGAAAAACCGCCCCGCGGGCGCGGTATTGCCCGAGGTCACCGTGGCGGATATGCGCTTGGAGCCGGGCGCGGGGAACCTTTCCCCTCTCGGCGCAGATCTTACCGCAGCGCTTACCCAAAACCTGGCGGACGGCAATCAATCCATTCTGTTTCTCAATCGCCGCGGCTATAATCACGTGGTGTCCTGCCGCAGCTGCGGCAAGCCCGTGACCTGCCCCGCGTGCAGCGTGTCGATGACCTATCACACGAAGCGCGGCACGTATAGCGAGGGCGAGATGATCTGCCACCTTTGCGGACGCAGACAGGCACTTCCCAAGCTGTGTCCCTCCTGCAATTCCGAGCATCTGGCACGCCTTGGCTACGGCACGCAGCGCGTTGAACAGGAGCTGGGAGAGCTTTTGAAGGACGGCAAAACCTTGCGCATGGACACCGACACCACCGGCACCCGCCACGCGTACGAGGAGCTGCTTGGTGCCTTCCGCCGCCGCGAAGCGGACGTGCTGCTTGGCACGCAGATGGTCACCAAGGGGCATGATTTCCCCGGTGTCACACTGGTCGGCGTGCTGATGGCGGACACCTCCCTTTATTTAGACGATTACCGCGCCGCCGAGCGCACCTTCTCGATGCTCACGCAGGTCGTGGGCAGAGCGGGACGCGCGGGCAAGGCGGGGCGTGCTATCATTCAGACCTGCAACCCCGATCACGACGTGATCCGACTTGCGTGCAAGCAGGACTACGAGGCGTTTTACGAGCGCGAGATCCGCTTGCGCCAGCTGCTTGTCTTCCCGCCCTTTTGCGACATTGCCCTGCTCACCCTCTCGCACAAGAACGAGCAGACGCTGTTTGCAGGCGCAAAGCTGCTGACCGATCAGATCAAGGAAGCGATCGCGGGCGAATACAACGACGTCAAGATCATCGCATTCGGCCCCTTTGAGGCGCCGATCTACCGCGCCGAGGGACGCTACCGCATGCGCCTTGTCATCAAGTGCCGCCTGCAAAAGCGCACCCGCGCGCTTTTCCGCCAGATCCTTTCCAAATTCCAGCAAAGCGGTACGGGATTGCCGCAGCTGTCGATCGACTTTAATCCCACAAACCTTTGATAAAGGAGAATTTTACCATGGCTAAATTGAACATTCGCAAGGTGGGCGACGAGGTGCTTGGCAAGGTCTGCCGCCCCGTTGAGGAGATCACCCCCCGCATTCTCACCTTACTTGACGATATGATCGACACGATGCGCGCCGCTGACGGTGTGGGACTTGCCGCACCGCAGGTCGGTATTCTGCGCCGCATCGCGGTCGTGGAGACCGAGCCCGGCGAGGTCTATGAGCTGATCAACCCCAAGATCATCGCGTACAGCGGTGAGCAGGAGGGCACCGAGGGCTGCCTTTCTGTTCCCGGCCGCTTCGGCCTTGTCACGCGCCCCAAGCACGTGACCGTACGTGCCACGAACCGCAACGGCGAGGAATACGAGATCACCGCGCACGATTTTCTGGCGCGCGCCTTCTGTCATGAGATCGACCATCTGGACGGCCACCTGTACCTGGAAAAGGTCAGCCGCATGCTGGACGAGGAGGAGCTTTGATGCGTATTTTGTTTATGGGTACGCCCGACTTCGCGCTGTTCACCCTCAAAGCGCTGGTGGAAGCGGGCGAGCAGATCGTGGGCGTCGTCACCCAGCCCGACAAGCCAAAAGGGCGCGGCTATGCGCTGCAAGCGCCCCCCGTTAAGGTATACGCCGAGGAGCAGGGACTGCCCGTTTATCAACCCCTGACCTTTAAGGACGGCGCGTTTGAAGAAGAATTGAAGGCGCTTGCCCCCGACCTGATCGTGGTCGTGGCGTACGGCAAGATCCTGCCCAAATACGTGCTGGAATTCCCCAAGCACGGCTGTGTGAACGTACACGGCTCGCTGTTGCCTTTGTACCGCGGCGCAGCTCCTATGCAGCGCGCCATTATGGACGGACACCGCGAAACGGGTGTCACCACGATGCAGATGGCGGAGGGGCTTGACACGGGAGATATGCTGATCGTGCATCGCGTGGCCGTAGGCGAAAACGATAATTTTGAGGATATCCACGACGCGCTTGGCGCAGCGGGTGCTGCGGCGCTTCTGGAAACGGTTGCCGCCATTCGTGCAGGCACGCTGGTTGCCACCAAGCAGGATGACAGCAAGGCCACTTATGCGGCAAAGATCCTCAAAGAGGATTGCCTCTTGGATTTCAGCAAAAACGCGCAAACGGTACACGATATTGCCCGCGGACTTTCCCCCATTCCCCTCTCCTTTACGCACACGCCGGACGGCAAGCTGTTAAAGGTCATCGAAACCCGCATCTCCAAGGCGAAGACGGACGCCGCCCCCGGCACCGTGATCGCGCTGGACGACTGTGTCACCGTGGCTTGCGGTGAGGGTACGGCGATCGAAATTCACCGTCTGCTCCCCGAGGGCAAGGGCAGAATGGCCGCTGCCGACTATATCCGCGGCCGCCGCATCGCCGTAGGCGATATTTTGAAGTAATATGGCAGAGCAAAATCTTCGCGCTGCCGTCTGCGAGCTGCTTTTGCGCTGCGAGGCGGCAGAGCAATACAGCAACATCGCCCTTGACACCGCGCTGAGGCGCGGCAAGTTTGAGGGCGCGGATCGCGGCCTTTTCACCGCACTCTTTTACGGCGTGACCGAGCATAAGCTCACGCTGGATCACATCATCGACACACACTCCAAGCTCCCTGCTTCCAAAATTGAAGCACGCGTGCGCACCGCGCTGCGTCTGGGGCTTTGCCAGCTGCTGTACTTTGACCGTATCCCCGACCACGCCGCCATCAACGAAAGCGTTTCTCTCGTCCCCGCGCGCTCTCGCGGCTTCGTCAATGCCATTCTGCGCAACTTCCTTCGCGCGGACAAGCAGATCGCCCTGCCCGACAAAGTGGCAGAGCCCGTACGCTATCTCTCGCTTGCCTATTCGGTAAACGAGGATCTGGCAGAGGCATTTTTACGCATTTGGGGCGCAGACGGGGCGGAAAAGCAGCTGATCGCCTTTTCCCGCGTGCCGGATATCACGGTGCGTGTCAACACCAAAAAGCTGACGCGTGACGAGTGGCTCTCCCGCTTCGGCGGTACGCCCACGCAGTACGCGCTCCACGGCGTGAAGCTGACGGACGGTGCGACGCTGCAAAAGGCACTGGCCGATGGACTTTGCTTCGTACAGGACGAGGCCTCGCAGATCTGCGTAGCCGCCCTTGATGCCAAAGGACACCGCGTGCTGGATCTTTGCTCAGCCCCCGGCTCCAAATCCTTCGGTGCCGCCCTTGACGGTGCCGCCGAGGTGCGCAGCTTTGATCTGCACGAGAACAAGATCTCTCTCATTCGCCGCGGCGCAGAAGCGCTCGGCATTGACAATCTCACGGCCGCGGCGCAGGACGCCAAGACCGCCTCGCCCGAAAAAACGGGCGTGTTCCCCCGCGTGATCTGCGACGTTCCCTGCTCGGGCTTCGGCGTGCTTGCCAAAAAGCCCGATATCCGCTACAAGGATGTGAAAAGCGCCGAGGGGCTTCCCAAAATTCAGCGTGAAATTCTCGAACGCGCCGCCACGTGCGTGGAAAACGGCGGCGTTCTGGTCTATTCCACCTGCACCGTGCTTCCCGCCGAGAACGAGGAGCTGGTGAACTCGTTTCTTGCGGATCACAAGGAGTTCACTCCCCTCCCCTTCACGGTGGGCGAGTTGCAGGCAAACGGCATGATCACGCTCACGCCCCACGAGCACGGCACAGACGGCTTTTTCATCGCTAAAATGCAAAAAGGACACTAACGGTATGGAAAATACAAAAAAAGAACTGCTTTCGCTGACCAAAGAGGAGCTGGAAGAGCTGCTTCTTTCCATCGGCGAGCCGCGCTATCGCGCAGGGCAGATCTTCCAAGGATTACACAAAGGTCTTTCCCCCGAGGAAATGACGAATATCGGCAAGGTCACAAGAGCCAAGCTTGCCGAGGTCGCCACCTATTACCTGCCCAAGGTCAAGCGCAAGCTGGTATCCGCCATTGACGGCACCGTAAAATATCTGTTTGAGCTTTCCGACGGTCACGCGGTCGAGAGCGTGGTGATGCACTATGACCACGGCACCACCATCTGCATCTCCTCGCAGGTGGGCTGCGCGATGGGCTGCAAGTTCTGTGCCTCCACCATCGGCGGCAAGGTGCGCAACCTCACCCCTGCCGAGCTGCTCGGTCAGGTGATCGCGGCGGGCAAGGACAGTGGCGAGCGCATCGACGGCATCGTGATGATGGGCATCGGCGAGCCGCTGGATAACTTTGACAACGTTATCCGCTTCCTCACCCTCGTCAACGCCGAGGGCGGCGTGAACATCGGCTACCGTCACATCTCGCTTTCCACCTGCGGTCTTGTCCCCAAGATCGATCAGCTGGCAACCTACAAGCTCCCCATCACACTTTCCATCTCGCTGCACGCGGCAGATGACGAAACGCGCGATGGCATCATGCCCGTCAACCGCGCCTACCCCATCGCCGAGCTGCTCTCCGCGTGTCTGCGCTATTTCAAGACCACGGGGCGCCGCATCTGCTTTGAGTACACGCTGATCCAAGGCAAGAACGACAGCCGCGAGCAGGCCGGGAAGCTTGCCGTGCTGCTCAACCGCGCGCTTCGCACGCGCACCGAGACGATGCCCATTCACGTCAACCTGATCCCCGTCAACGAGGTCGAGGAAACCGGATTTAAGCGCACGGGCGCACAGGCGATCAAGCAGTTTGCCGCCACCTTGGAGAAAAACGGCATTCGCGCCACGGTGCGCCGCCGCCTTGGTGCTGACATCAACGCCTCCTGCGGCCAGCTCCGCCGCGAGGATTTGAAGCAAAATTCATAAAAAGTCCCCAAACGGGGCAAAATAACGGCAAAAATCCTACGCAAAAGGAGCTTTCTGCCGTGAAAAGAAAAAGCACAGAAAAAAAGAAAAAAGGCAGCATCAAACGCCTTGTGATCGCCAACGCGATCGCCACGCTCGCCCTGATCACCGTAGCCGTTACGGTGCTGTGGGCGCTCGGGCTTCTTGGCAGTATCCTCGCCTTCTTCTTTTGACATTCGGAAAGGAACGCTTATGCAATATGAAGAAAACGGAAAAGTGATCCGCGGCGTGGGCGGACTTTTCGAGATCCAATTGGACGCGGGTGACACCCCGCTTTCCGGACGCCGCGTTTTTACGCGCGCGAAGGGTAATTTTCGCCACGTGGGGGTCACACCCCTGCCGGGAGACCGCGTACGCGTGATGTTTGACGACACCGCTTGCGCGCGCGACGAGCGAGGTGAGCTGATCCAAACCACGGACGGCGGAGGTGCTGTGATCGCAGAGATCCTCACGCGCAAAAACGCGCTCATCCGTCCCCCGATGGCCAATCTTGACCTGTTACTTATCACGGTGGCGGCCGCCGAGCCCGCTCCCGTTCCCGAAACCATCGACAAGCTGATCTCTATTGCAGAGTTCAACGGCATCGAGCCGATCCTTGTCATCGGCAAGTGCGATATCGACCCCGAAAATGCCGCCGCGCTCAAAGCCACCTACGAGCTTGCCGGCTTCCCCGTATTCCTGCTTTCTGCCAAGGAGGGCGAGGGCGTTGCGCCCTTGCGTGAGTATCTGTCGCGGGAAATGGCGGGAAAGACCGCCGCATTCGCGGGTGCGTCGGGCGTGGGTAAATCCACCCTGCTCAACGCCCTGTTCCCCGGGCTTTCCTTGCAGACGGGCGAGATCAGCCATCGCATCTCGCGCGGCAAGCACACCACCCGCCGCGTGGAGCTTTACCCCGTGGACGGTATGGAAAACGCGTATATTGCAGACACCCCCGGGTTCAGCATGCTGGACTTCGTGCGCTTTGATTTCTTCACCCGCGACGATCTGGTAAACACGATGCGCGAGTTCGATCCCTATATCGGCGAGTGCCGCTATACCAAATGCTCGCACACCAAAGAGCAGGGCTGCGCTATCCTTGACGCAATGAAGGAAGGAAAGATCGCAAAAAGCCGCCACCAAAGCTACGTGGCGATGTACGAGGCCCTCAAAAACAAACACGAATGGAGCAAAAAATAATGCGTGCCATCATCTATACGGGCGGCGAGATCAACGCCGCCAATATCACCGAGCGCGCCGTGGCCGAGGATCTTGTTATTGCCGCGGACAGCGGCTGGAACAACGCCAAGGCCCTTGGCGCCGAGCCCGCGCTCTTGCTTGGCGATTTCGATTCGCTTGGCAAGCAAAATCTGCCCGACGGCCCCGAGATCTATCAAGTCCCCGCAGAAAAGGATCTGACCGACACCCAGCTTGCGGTGGAGATGGCCCTCTCCCGCGGCGCCACGGAGGTCCTGATCATCGGCGGTCTTTCGGGGCGATTGGACCACACGCTGTCCAATCTGGCGATCCTGGCACATCTGAACGAGAAAAAAATCCCCGCCACGATGACGGACGGACAAAACCGCGCACGCTTCGTGCGAAACAGCGGTGCGCTGATCCCGCGCGGCGGATACAAATACCTTTCGCTGATCGCGGCCGACAAGGTCGTGAAGGGCGTGAGCGTCAAGGGCTGCAAATACCCCTTGGAAAACGCCAAGCTGAAAAGCACCCACCAATACGCCGTCAGCAACGAGATCGAGGGCAACTGCGCCCTGGTCGAGGTCAAAAAGGGCGGCCTTTACATCATTGAAACCAACGACAAGTGAGGAAATATAATGGAAAACATCAAGAAAAACGCAGACGGCACGGCAGAGCTGACGGCCGCTGATCAAGGACTTTTGAGCAAGGTAAAGGAGGAAGCCGCACGCGCCGCACGCGAGCTGCTTGACGCCGCGGATTTGAAAGCAGGCGAGATCATGGTGGTGGGCTGCTCCACCTCCGAGGTCGCGGGCCACACCATCGGCAAGGCGTCGATCCCCGCCGTAGCCGAGGCACTTTTCTCGGGACTTTACCCCGTTTTGAAGGAAAAAGGCGTGTTCCTGGCCGCACAATGCTGCGAGCATCTCAACCGTGCGCTGATCGTAGAGCGCGCGTGCGCCGAGAAGTACGGCATTGACGAGGTCGCCGTGCGCCCCGCACCCAAGGCGGGCGGCTCGTTTGCGACCGTTGCGTATGATAATATGGAAGCCCCCGTCGCCGTGGAAAGCATTCGTGCCCACGCGGGACTTGACATCGGCGGCACCCTCATCGGCATGCACCTGCGCGTGGTGGCCGTGCCCGTGCGCCTTTCCCTCTCGAAGATTGGCGAGGCCAATATTCTTTGCGCCCGCACCCGCCCCAAGTACGTCGGCGGCCCGAGAGCTATTTACGAATAAGAACAAGACGGGGGCGGCCTTTGACAAAAGGTTGCCCCCGTACCCCATCCAAAGTCTTTTATAAAAAAGGATGCGTTTGCTTTTCTGCTACGCATCCTTTTTATTTGTGGAATTTTGCCGCACGAACACAGGATCAAAAGCCATTTCTCAAATCTTGTGCGCCGGCACCCCTTACTTATTATTCATATGCGTTTTGGAAAAACGCGCACGGAATTCTGCAGGATAGCATCCCTCGTGATATTTGAAATAACCGATAAACGCCTTGTCCGTATCAAAGCCCAAGCGCGCCGCGATCTCCTTTATGTAATCATCCGTATTACAAAGCAATTCCTTGGCGCGGGAAAGCAAAAAGTGATCGATCAGCGCACCAGCTCCCATCCCGTATTGCTTTTTACAGATACGGGAAATATGATCCGCCGAGTACCCGAAGCGCGCCGCCACGGCACGCACCGAAAGCGTAGCGCTCGCATGGACACGGATCCACTCGCGCACCTTTTCCGCCTGCGCATCAAAATGTATGCTTTCCTCTTCGGCAAGCGCACAAAGTGCGCAAAGAATGTGCAAAAGAACCGCATTGACTGCGTAGGCGGGAACCTTTGGCAGATTGTTGCGGTGCAGCAATTCCTTGAACAGCGAGCCCTGCTCGAATTTATCAAAATATCTTCTTTCAAAAGGCAGCGCTCGGTCAGCATGAAAATGCACCCAGTAAAATCCCACATCCCGTGTGGAACGCGTCCCCTTGTGCGCAAGGCCCGGAGAAAGCAACAGCACCTCCCCCTCCTTCACGCAATATTCGCGCTCTCCCTCCGACATCCAGACCTCGCCCTTGGTAACGCAAATGATCTCATAGGTTTTTTCCACCCGCACAGGATGTATCCATTCTCCCGTGCTTTGAAAAAGTCCTGCATACTCAAACCGAAAATACGGATGCTCCAGATCGTTCATGTCGTTTTTTCTTACCTCATGTCGTTTTTTACGGGTTGACAGCCGTCACCATCTATTATACAATAAAATCAAGAAAAACGCAATTCCCTTTACAACAGGAGGAAAAATCGATGAAAACCGTACCCTTTCAAAGCGTAGAGCTGACGGGTGGCTTCCTTTTTGACCGCCAGGAGCTAAATCGGAAAACCACGATCCGTGCGGTATACGACCGCTTCGTGGAAACGGGCAGATTTGCCGCGTTCAACCTCGATTATAAAAAGGGCGACGAGATCGTCCCCCATATTTTCTGGGACAGCGACGTGGCGAAATGGCTGGAAAGTGCTGCCTATATTCTTAGCAAGCACCCCGCGCCCGATCTGCAAAGGATCGTGGACGACACGGTGGAAAAGATCAAGGCGCATCAGCTCCCCGACGGCTATTTCAATGTCTATCACACGGTGGTCGCACCCGAGCTGCGCTGGCAGAAACGCGACAACCACGAGCTTTACTGCGCAGGTCATCTGATAGAGGCGGCCGTGGCCTATGCCGATGCCACGGGCAAGACCGACTTTCTTGCTTGCATGGAAAAATATGCCGATCATATCTGGCAGGTGTTTGTTGAAGAGAAAAGCGCGGCATTCGCCACCCCGGGACACGAGGAGATCGAGCTGGCGTTGGTGAAGATGTACCGCTACACGGGCAAGAAAAAATATCTGGATCTTGCCGCGCATTTTCTGAACACCCGCGGCACGCCCGCGGACGGTATGCACAGCTACTACGCGCAGGCGCACAAGCCCGTGCGCGAGCAGACCGCTGCCGAGGGCCACGCGGTACGCGCGCTTTACCTTTACACGGGCATGGCGTATCTGGCCGCAGAAACAGGCGAGCAGGCGCTTATCAATGCGTGCCGCACGCTTTTTGAGGACGTCACCGCGCGGCAAATGTACGTCACGGGCGCGACCGGCTCCACCCACCGCGGCGAGGCATTCACAAGCGCCTATGATCTGCCCAACGAGCTTGCCTATGCAGAAACCTGCGCCTCGATCGCGCTGATGCTGTTCGGCAACGCGATGCTGAATTTGGAAAACGATGCAACATACGCAGATGGCATAGAGCGCGCACTTTACAACGGCGTGCTTTCCGGTATTTCGGGGGACGGCAAGTCCTTCTTCTATGAAAATCCGTTGGAGATCAACCTCTCCGAGCGCTTTGACCCGCCCTTTGCCAAGCCCCACTATCCCATCACGCAGCGCGTGGAATGCTTTGAATGCTCCTGCTGCCCACCCAACCTCACGCGCCTTTTTGCCACGCTGGGCAGCTATGCCTACGGCATCGAGGGGGACACGCTTTTCGTCAATCAGTTTGTGTCCTCTCAAATGGCGCATAACGGTGTTTCCTGCGTGCAAAACACCGATTACCCCCGCAACGGGGTGATTGATCTGCAAGCAACGGGTGCGAAACGGGTGGCTGTCCGCATTCCCGCGTGGTGCGATAGCTTCACCCTGAGCAAGCCCTACGTGATGCAAAAAGGCTATGCCGTGATGGAAAACGACGGCGGCGAGATCCGCCTTGATCTGGATATTTCCCCCCGCTACGTCTGGGCGGACACGCGCGTACTGCGCGACGTGGGAAAGGTCTGCGTGATGCGCGGCCCCGTGGTCTACTGCGCCGAGGGCGTGGACAACGGCGCGTATCTGCACAGCTTCCTGCTTCCAAGCGTCCCCCGTTTCCGCGAGGTGGCGGACGAGGCGTTTTCCCTGCCCTGCTTGGCGCTTGATTGCGAGAAATATCTCCCCTTCGCAAGCGGCAAGCTGTACGAAAACCACGCCCCCGCGCGCGAGAAAGCGACCCTGCGCCTGATCCCGTATCACGCCTTTGCAAGACGCGGCGAGAGCGATATGCTGGTGTGGCTGCACGTGAAAAGCTGAATACAAAAAAGGCGGCGCCGGCCAAGCGCCGCCTTTTTCTGCCCCCCTCCCCACTAAAATTCACATTTTATGTCTTGTTTTTTGCAAAATTTGTGATATAATAGTTAGGTTACTAACTATTACGGTTGCCAAACGGCACCAAGAAAGGAAGCTTTTATGATAAAAAGACTGATGGGATGCATCCGCGAATTCAAAAAGCCGACCATCCTCACCCTGATTTTTATTGTGGGCGAATCCATCATCGAAACGCTGATCCCCTTCATCACCGCGGATCTTGTTAACAAGATCCAGGCAAGCGTAGCGCTTTCCGAGGTGATCAAAACGGGCATTGTGCTTGCGCTGATGGCGTTTGCCTCCCTTGCCTGCGGCGGTATTGCGGGCTTTTGCTGTGCGCGCGCGTCTGCGGGCTTTGCAAAAAACCTGCGACACGACCTTTACGACCGCGTGGGCAACTTCTCCTTTGAAAACGTAGACAAATTCTCCTCCACCTCGCTCGTCACACGTATGACCACCGACGTGCAGAACGTGCAGATGTCCTATATGATGATCATCCGCACCGCGATCCGCGCGCCCCTGATGCTGATCTTCTCGGTCATCATGGCGTTTATTATGGGTGGCACGCTGGCCATGACCTTTGTGGTCATCATTCCCGTACTGGGCGTGGGACTTTGGCTGGTGGGCAAAAAGGCGCTTCCCGCCTTCCGCCGCGTGTTCCGCAAGTATGACCGCCTGAACGAGAGCATTGAGGAAAACGTCCGCGGCATGCGCGTGGTCAAGGGCTTTTCCCGCGAGGAGCGCGAAAAGGAAAAGTTCGGCATCGCGTCCGAGGATATCCGCGCCGACTTCACGCACGCCGAGCGCATCGTGGCGTGGAACCGTCCCATCATGCAGTTCTGCATGTACTTCAACATGATCTTCGTGCTGCTGGTCGGCTCCAAGCTGATCATCTCTGTGGGCGAGCTTGGCGTGGGCGAGCTTTCCGCGATGCTGACCTACGGTATGCAGGTGCTGATGTCCCTGATGATGCTTTCCATGATCTACGTGATCCTGACCATCTCTGCCGAGTCCGTCAAGCGTATTGACGAGGTGCTTTGCGAGGCCCCCTCGCTCTCCTCCCCCGAGAACGCCGTGACCGAGGTAAAGGACGGCGCGATCGACTTTGATAACGTCAGCTTCAAGTACTCCTCCCGTGCAAGACGCCACTCGCTTTCCGACGTGGACGTGCATATCCGCTCCGGCATGACCGTGGGCGTGATCGGCGGTACGGGATCGGGCAAGTCCTCCTTCGTGCAGCTGATCCCCCGCCTCTACGACGCGACCGAGGGTACGGTCAAGGTCGGCGGCACCGACGTACGCGAGTACGATCTGGTTGCGCTGCGCGATGCCGTGGCCATGGTACTGCAAAAGAACCTGCTTTTCTCCGGCACGATCAAGGAAAACCTGCGTTGGGGCAACGAGCATGCCACCGACGAGGAGCTGGTCGAGGCCTGCAAGCTGGCACAGGCACACGATTTCGTGTCCTCCTTCCCCGAGGGCTATGACACCTATATCGAGCAGGGCGGCACCAACGTATCCGGCGGCCAGAAGCAGCGCCTTTGCATCGCACGCGCGTTGCTGAAAAAACCGAAGATCCTGATCCTTGACGACTCCACCAGCGCGGTGGATACCAAGACCGACGCCCTGATCCGCGCGGGCTTCAAGACCTATATTCCCGAAACCACCAAGATCATCATCGCCCAGCGCGTGGCCTCCGTAGAGGACGCCGACCTGATCCTTGTGATGGAGAACGGCCGCGTTGTCAATGCAGGCACGCACGAGGAGCTGCTGGTAAGCTCCGATATCTACCGCGAAATTCACGAGCAGCAAACGAAGGGAGGTGCGGAAAATGAGTAAGCCGCAGATGCCTAAGCGTCCGAAGCCCAGCATGCGCGTGCTTGGCCGCACGATGAAGATGCTGTTTTCCTACTATCCCGTTCTGATGCCCCTCATTGTGCTTTGTATTCTGGTTGCCGCTGTGACCGCGGCGATCCCCCCTGTCTTTATGCAGAAGGTGATCGCAGAGATCGAAACGGCCGTGGCAAGCGGCAGCGATTGGGCAACCGCCTCCGAAACGATCATTCCCATGGTCATTCTGCTTGGCGTATTTTACGCCATCGCGTGGGTGCTGATCGCGCTGCAAACGCAGTTGATGGCCATCGTCACGCAGGGCTTCCTTTGCAAGCTGCGCCGCACGATGTTCGACAAGATGCAAAATCTTCCCATTCGCTATTTCGATACGCACAAGCACGGTGACATTATGTCCCACTACACCAACGATATCGACGCGCTGCGCGAGCTTGTTTCGCAGGCGCTCCCCTCGCTGCTCCAATGCGTCGTGGTGCTGATCTCCGTGTTCTTCGTCATGCTGTATTTCAGCATTTGGATGACGCTGGTGCTGCTGGTCGGCGTCGTGTGCATGGTCGTCGTTTCCAAGAAGATCGGCGGCGGCTCTGCCAAGTATTTCATTCGTCAGCAAAAGGCAATGGGCCGTGCCGAGGGCTTCATTCAGGAAATGATGAACGGCCAGAAGGTCATCAAGGTATTCAACCACGAAAAAGAGGCGCTTGCCGATTTTGACGAGGTCAACAACGCCCTTTTTGAGGACAGCGCCAGAGCCCACGCCTACGCGAACACCCTGGGCCCCATCATTGGTAACATCGGTAACATTCTCTACGTTATTATGGCCGTTACGGGCGGCGTATTCCTGCTTTCAAACGTGCCGAACCTGGCACTTGGCGCCTTCCCCGTATTCACCATCTCTATCGTCGTTCCCTTCCTCAATATGGCCAAGCAATTCACGGGCAACGTGAACCAGGCCTCCCAGCAGATCAACGCCGTGGTCATGGGTATGGCAGGCGGCTCTCGCCTTTTTGAAATGATGGACGAGGAGCCCGAGGCCGACGACGGCTACGTGACGCTGGTCAACGCCAAGTATGACGAGAACGGCCAGCTGACAGAGGCCGACGAGCGCACCGGACTTTGGGCGTGGAAGCACCCCCACGGTGACGGCACGCTGACCTATACCGAGCTCAAAGGCGACGTTCGTCTTGTGAACGTAGACTTCGCCTACGTAGAGGGCAAGCCCGTGCTGCACGACGTCAGCGTCTATGCCGAGCCCGGCCAGAAGGTCGCGTTCGTAGGCGCCACGGGTGCAGGAAAGACCACCATCACCAACCTGATCAACCGCTTCTACGATATTGCCGACGGCAAGGTACGCTATGACGGCATCAATATCAACAAGATCAAAAAATGCGACCTGCGCCGCTCGCTTGGTATCGTATTGCAGGAAACCAACCTGTTTACGGGCAGCGTTATGGAGAATATCCGCTACGGCCGTCTGGATGCCACCGACGAGGAGTGCATCGCCGCCGCGAAGCTCGCGGGTGCGGACGATTTCATCACCCGTCTGCCCGGCGGTTATGAAACCGAGCTGCAAAACAACGGCGCGAACCTCTCGCAGGGGCAGCGCCAGCTGATCGCCATCGCCCGCGCGGCCGTGGCCGATCCGCCCGTGATGATCCTGGACGAGGCAACCTCCTCTATCGACACCCGTACCGAGGCCATCGTGCAACGCGGCATGGATAAGC
>JAZQWF010000082.1:0-12877 GCA_045632185.1 Eubacteriales bacterium | reverse complement strand
GCCCTTCGGGTTAGCAATCCGCCTAACAGGTTTTCCGCTTTCGCTAACGTTTTCTGCTGTTTCAATAACAGTTTCACCGCTTTCAATAACGGTTTCGTCCTCCTCGCGGTTTGCAAGATGAATTTTACCATTGCTATCAATGGTACCACCTGCCTCGGCAAGTCCCTGCATGAACAGTTTTTCTGCCTTACGCACCAGTTCCAACTGCGCCTTGGCGGCAGGATCC
Source organism: Eubacteriales bacterium (assembly GCA_045632185.1). Classification (GTDB taxonomy): domain Bacteria; phylum Bacillota; class Clostridia; order Oscillospirales; family CAG-272; genus Firm-07. The sequence goes on along the minus strand of JAZQWF010000082.1, from coordinate 12,651 downwards.
TTGCGCACCTTGAAATTCTCGCGCATCTCGCGGAACTTACCGAACAGCTTCTCCGCCGTCGTGGGATCGGTGGTGATCAGCTTTTTCATAAAGGCCTTGTTGCCAAGCAAACGCTGATTGGCAAACGCTGCCTCGCTTTGCGCACACGGGGGATGGAGGCATCCTTACGGATCATGTTTCCGCATTTTGTACAACCTCCCGCTCATATATTGCAAGCGGAGGTGATTTCGCTTGTTTTCCGGACTTTTTTCGCTCTTTTTAAACGCCGTACATCTATTACTTGGCATCGGCACACCGCAAAGCTTTCCCCCGCCGCTTTCCGCAGAGGAGGAGCGCACTGCATTCGAGGCACACCGCGCGGGGGACGCTGCCGCGCGGGAAAAGCTGATTTTACACAATTTGCGCCTTGTTTCTCACATCGTGAAAAAGTATTACAGCACCGCCAAAAACGGGGAGGATCTGGTTTCTATCGGCAGCATTGGCCTTATTAAGGCGGTGGACAGCTTCAAGGTGGAAACGGGTGTCAAATTTGCCACCTACGCGGCAAAATGTATCCAAAACGAGATCCTGATGTTCTTCCGCTCGCAAAAAAAGCTTTCCGCCGAGGTATCCATTCACGAAACCATTGACGTGGATCGCGACGGCAATCCTCTCACCTACATGGACGTGATCGCATCTGAGGAAAATATGGTGGAGGACACCGACCGCCGTATTCAGCACGCGGCGATCCGTCGGCTGGTGAACGCCGTGCTGGACGAGCGCGAGCGCGAGGTCGTTACGCTCCGCTACGGCCTTTCCGGCAAGGATCCTCTCACCCAACGCGAGGTCGCCGAGCATCTTGGCATCTCGCGCTCCTACGTCAGCCGCATCGAAAAAGCGGCGCTGGAAACCTTAAAAGAATACTGTTAACACACAAAAAGGTCAAAAACGGGCAAAAAATGCCTTGATTTTTTGACCTTTTGTTGTTTTGTGCAACGATTTTTTCAATCTCCCTTTTCTTTGTCTATATTGCACAAAGGGAGATTTTTTCGTTAATTTGAACAAAAAACCTGGTTACTTTTTGCTCAAAACGCTACCGCATTGCCTTGCACCTTTGGTCAAAGTGTCGAATAATTCGCAAATCCATTGCCTTTTGAAGAAAAATCGGTTATAATAATGTCATCATTAAATAAACGGGAGCGCGCACGCCTACACTCGTACTCACACGGGCACGTACGCATGCACACGCGTGGAGCTTTGCTTCACCGCTCTCCCGGTAAAGAGGTACGTATGATTATTTTCTACTATATATTACTTTCTATACTTCTTTGTGCGGCCACGCTTGGCGGAATGTATCTGCTCCACAAGCGCGGGCGCTTGCTTTCCTTTTATAAGAGAGGAGTAGCACTTTTCCTTGGAGCGCTGCTGTTCTGGCTCCAACTTTACCGCGAGGCCGCCGTTTACAACGTGCGCGGTGTGGACATGTTCTCCCCCTTCGGCGACAACGTGCTGCAAACGGTCACCGCGCTGCTTTTGATCTGGTTCACCTACGCATCCGTGCTGATCGTGATCATGAGCACCTTCTTCGATTACAAGACATTGCACAACCTGGCGCGCTTCTTTGCGCCCGCGGTGCTGCTGGCCGACCTTGTGCTGCTGCCCACCTTCCTTACCGGCTGGGCGGGCGCAGAGTCCCTGACCGCGTTCGGGCTGCACGGTGCATCGCTGCTTGTCATGATCGGCCTTGCGCTTGCGCTTGCCGCCAGTTGCTGGCTGCGTGAGTGCACGCTGCCCACCCGCCGCGAGATCGCGCATCTCTTCCTTGCCCTTCCCTTCGCTGTGCTGGCCATTATGCCCGCCTACATGCCGCAGGCACTGCTCGGTTTCCTGGATCCCACGATCATGCTTTACGATTTTACCGAGCATCACCGCATCATGCTTTATCTGGCGATCATCATTCCCGCCGCGATCTTCTACGGTATCAAGAACAAGGACGAGGAAACCAAAAGATTTTTGATGATCTATCTCTCCATCGGGCTTCTGTACGTGTTCATCGCACGCTGGAACCTGGCTGAGCTTTTGACGGATCCCGTATCCTGGCCCTTGCACCTTTGCCACACGGCCATGTTCCTGGTCCCGCTGTGCCTGATCTTCCGCATGCGCAGACTGTTCAACTTCTGCTTCTTCATCAACGTGCTGGGCGCGCTGTTCGCCATGATGATCCCCGGCGAGCTGGACGGCGTCAACGCTCTTGCCACCGAGCGCGTTTCCTACTGGATCAACCACTGGGCCGCCTTCTTTATGCCTGTGCTGCTGGTTGCCTTGAAGATCTTTAAGCGCCCCAAGCTGCGTGAATGGGCTTGGTCGCTGGTTGCCTTCTGCATCTACTTTTTCAGTATCCTGTTTATCAATGCCTGGTTTGATAACTTCGGCAACCCCGATTTCTTCTTCCTGAACAGTGATTTCGTGGTTTCCAACATTGGCAAATGGGCAGAGGATACGCGAAAGATCATCTTCACCTTCCAATATAAAGAGCTAACCTTTACCTTCTATCCGCTATATCAGGCGCTATTCTTCCTGATCTTTGTTGGCCTGACCGTGGGTGTATGGTTTATTTACGCACTGCTGTTCTCTATGTGGGATGCGGCAGAAGACAGACGAGAAAGGGCAAAGAGCTTTAAAATGATGAAAAAAGAATTGACTGAATTTTTGAACGGAAAAAGTATTGACGAGCCGATCACCGGCGACGCCTCTCCCAGTCTTGTGCTGCGTAATTTCTCTAAGAAATACGGCAACAACAAGTTCTACTCTGTAAACAACGTTTCCTTTGAGGTGAAGGGCGGCGAGATCTTCGGCTTCCTTGGCCCGAACGGTGCGGGTAAATCCACGATCATCAAGAGCATCGTTGGTATTCAGCCCCTGACCTCCGGCGACATCGAGGTCTGCGGCTATCACGTGGACAAGCAGGCCGTGCAGGCCAAGCTGCAAATCGGCTACGTGCCCGACCACTACGCGCTTTACGAGAATCTGACCGGCCGCGAATATATCAACTATATCGCCGATCTGTACCGCGTTTCCAAGGAATACCGCGATACCGTGATAAAGAAATATACCGAGCGCTTCCAGCTGGTGGACTCCTTCGACAACCAGATGAAGACCTACTCGCACGGTATGAAGCAGAAGATCACCATTATGGCAGCACTTGTTCACAACCCCAAGGTTTGGGTACTGGACGAGCCGCTTACCGGTCTTGACCCCAACAGTATCCACGAGGTCAAGGAGTGCATGAGAGAGCATGCTGCCGCCGGCAACATCGTATTTTTCAGCTCTCACATCATCGACGTAGTGGAAAAGATCTGCGACCGCATCGCTATTATTAAAAAAGGTAAGCTCCGCGCCTGCACCACTCTTGCCGAGTTGGAGGAAAAAGGCATCGAGCTGGAAAAATTCTACCTTTCCACCATCAAATCCCACATTGCAGCACCGGATCCCGACGATGCTTTCCACGTATCCGACGCAGGGGGACGTATTAGATGAGAAATTTGTTTATCCTTGTTAGGATGCAGCTCAAAGAGCAGTTGAATTTTCAGCGATTAGAGCTGAAAAACATCAATCTGTTCCACGTGCTGGTATCCACACTGGCGGCGATCATAAAATTCGCCCTTGTGGTGGTGCTGTGCGTTTTCGCGATGGACTTTTTCAAAGACATGAATGTGTTCTCGCTGAATTACCGCGTGCCCGCCTCTGTTATTTCCTTCCTATTTTCTGTCATGCTGGTCACCGCGGTGTTCTCCTGCACCATCGGCCTTACAAAGTCGATGTATTATTCGCGCGACAACGCCATTTTGCTGACACTGCCCTGCCAGCCCATTCAGGTTTATCTTTCCAAGCTGCTGATCTTCTTCGTATTTGAGATCAAGCGCAACCTTTCCTTTATCGTTCCGCTTTTCATCGCGTATTTCTTTACGCATGGCTATGCGTGGCCCAGCTACATCTGGCTGATGGTCTGCCTTTTGTTCGTATCCGCCTTTACGGTGGCCGTGGGCTCTGTGCTTTCCATTCCCGCCATGTGGCTTTGCAACCTGTTCCGCCAGCTCAAAGAATTGCAGATCGCGTGCCTTGTGGCACTGGTCAGCTTTGTTACGGCGGCGCTGTTCTTCGGCATCTCCTTGATCCCCGAAAACATTGACCTGATCGCCACGTGGGGCACCACCTTCTGGCAGATCCAGGATTTCCTGACCGCGTATACCACCAAATTTGCCTTTGTTTATGACCTGACCTTGATGATGCTGGGCGAAGCAAGGATCGCTTCTGTATCCTTCCCCGCAGGCGCTACGCTTTTGCGCTTTGGCAAGCTGTTTGCTATTATCGCCGTGGCACTTGCGATCGGCCTTCTGATCGTTCGCCCCCTGTTCTACAAGATGGCGAGCAAGCCCTTTGAGCATGCAAAGAAGAAGGTACGTCCCAAGCAAAACCGCGTGCTTCCCCGCGCGATCTCTGCCCTTTGGACGGAGATCCTGGTCGTTGTAAAGGGCACGGGACGCCTGTTCTCTAACGTGGCGATCCTGATCTCGCTGCCGATGCTTATCTTCCTTTTAAATAAGATCTTCCTTGCCATGAACACCCGCGCAATGGGTGATTACATGGTGGTATGCTTCAACGTGCTGATGATCCTTCTGATCGCGCTGAACGGCAACTTCTACGCATCCAGCATCTATTCCCGCGACGGACGCAGCTCTTACCTGATCAAAACGCAGCCCGCGCGCTACTGGCCGCTGCTGCTGGCCAAGCTTTGCCCCAATACGCTGTTTATGATCCTTGCGCTTGCTGCCACCACCGTTATCCTGCTGACCACCACCTCTCTTGGTGCGGGTCTTACGGTAATGCTGATGATCTCGCTTACTGCGATCTATATTTCCCACCTGCTTTACTGCGCGGAAACCGACCTGATGAACCCGCAGATCGAGCTTTACGCCACTGTGGGCGGCACAGAGCATAATCCCAACGAAAACCTCGCCACGCTGACCGCGTTCATCGTATCCTTTGCCGTGGCGGGCATCATGCTGTTCCTGATGATGGAGGGCGGCAGAATGAACAAGGTATTCGTCAAGCTGTTGCTGGTATCCCTTGTTGTGCTTGCCTACCGAGTGTATATGTTCTTCACCAAAATCAAGTTGTATTATAAGGAAAAGTAAATGAAAAAGTCAGTTGTTATTTTGATTGCCCTTATATTTATCGCCTCTGTGGTTTCCGTCAGCTTTTTCGGCTTGAAATTCAAGACCTTTGACGAGATCGTTTACGTATCCAACATCGAGCTGCTGGACGAGAACCTGAAAACCAATGATCAGGGCGAAAAATACGTGGTGATCTACCCCGATGAAAACGGGGACCGTAAATACCAGATCAAGTACCGCGTCCATCCGGATAATGCCACCGATGATGGCGTGATATTTGCATATGATGAGGAAAATGCCTTTGCTACGGTCGATGAAAACGGCGTAGTCACGTTTACGAAGAAAGGAGCGATAACGGTACAAATAATTGCCAAAGATGGTAGCGCGAAAACTTCCATCACCATTTACTGCAAAAACAAATGACACAAATTGATTCAAAGGAGAATTTAGTATGAATCGCAAATCTTTTTTACTGATCCTGCTGGCACTTGTCATGTGCCTTTCTCTGGTTTCTTGCGGCGACAAGGAAATCACCAAGCTGACGATCGATGAGGGTCTTGCTTACACCTACGATCTCAACTCCACCCCTGATTTCTCGGCCGTAAAGGCAACCGTTACCTACAACGATGACAGCACCGTTGCTGTTACCGCTGACGATCTGACCTTTGGTAAGATCGACACCACCACGGCCGGCAAGAAGGAGCTGACCATCACCTACAACGATTTCACCATCACCGTAGAGGTTACCGTTAAGGGCGCTTCTCTGCCCTCCGGCGGCGATGAAGGTGGCGATGAGGACGAGGGCGTTACCACGCTTGACGTTTACGCCGCAGAGCTGCCTGCCAACATCACCCTTTTCAACACCAACAGCGGCAATAACGGCCGTTTTACCACCAAGGGCGACACCTACAAGGTCGGTAACGCCAACCCCTTCAAGTTCACCCTTAGCCTGCTTGTTCTGGACGAGAACGATACCATGGTAACCATAACCCAGTACACCAGTGCCTCCGTCGTTACCCTGAACGGCGTTGCCTGCACGAGCGAGTACGTTACCATTGACGAGGAAAACAACACCTTCCAGTTCACCGCTGCCGCAGTGGGCAAGACCTTCGTGATCAGCACCCGCCCTGCCAACATCCCCGCAGAGGACGTCGCAGACTACACCAAGTCCCTTACGGTTGAGGTTGTTGCGGGCTACAACGTGACCAACGCCAAGGAGCTGAACCTGATGACCAACAAGCACGGTGTTCTTCCCGAAACCCAAGTTGGCGCAGAAAACCAGCTCAATCTTGCCTATCGCCAGGTAGCGATCGTAAAGGAATACGTGGATCAGCAGTTCGGCCAGGGTTATTACGACACCTACGGTGGCGATGACATGAAGGGCATCGTGCTTCACTGCGACCTTGCCCCCACCACGAACGACATTCCCGCAAAGTACCTCACGACCGATGCCAGCGGCAACCCCGCCTTTGACGACGCGTTTGAGGTTTACACCCGCGAGCTTTACCCCGACTCCAACGGCAATACCAGCTTCGATATTTACGGCAACTACTTCACCATCAATACCGAAGCCCTGCCCCTGATGACCAACGATCCTACACTCAACGGCGGTCTGACCTCCTCCAACGCGCAGGTATTCAACTTTGAGTGCTGGTTCGACGATGCGAACGGCAGTGGCGACAGCACGAACATGACGGTAAGCTTTGATTACAAGAATTACCCTGTTCTGATCGAGAACATCGCGTTCAAGAACGGCGACCCCAACAGCAACAACGCAGCCGATAACGAGCACCACAAGTTCGCACTTGCCGGCATTCGTATCAAGCACGTTGACATCACGATGGACAACACCATCATGGAAGCATTCTCTACCTCTATGATGCTGTTTGACTGCAATACCGAGCTGACTATCAAGGACTCTATTTTCAACAACGCATGGATGACGCACCTCTATGCCCGCGCACACAACGACTTCCAGAACCACAATGGCGGTCCTCGCGAGCAACAGCCCTACGCAGGCGTAACGCCCATCGAGGTCAACCTGGTCAACTCTTCGCTGACCAAGTGCGGCGGTCCCGTTATCATGACCCACTCCGCCGAGCTTGTGCTTCCCTACAACGCCAGCGTCGGTCTTACCATCAATGCTGACACAAGCACCGAGATGTGGTCTTACGTACAGGGTACCGAGGCATGGTTCCAGGCATACAGCGATATGGGTGCAATGACCTACGCAACGCTGCTGCAAGCAATCAGCGGTGCGATCTCCAACACAGCGGCCGATCCGTACGGTCAGTCCGCTTCGCTGACGACCACCCGCGAGGGTAACGGCGATACCCAGTTCCTGAACATTGTGATCTGCTCGCTGAGCGGTATCACCAAGTACAACGTAAACGAAACCGTTGTGATGGATAACACCGATGCCGTGGTAAGTGCGCACAAGAACCATCCTATGTTGAGCGCCGCTCCCCTGATCCAGTCCACGGTTGATCCCACCGCAACCGCAACCTGGCTTGGTCCGGACGGTGCGGCTTGGGGACTTCCCCAGGATAAGGTTTTGAACGCATCCAACCCGGCGGGCGCCATCGATGCCGACTTCTTTGCGGGCGATTACGTGAACTTCCACTATCCCGCAGTGAACATCTCTGTCGTGCTTGGTTACTACCACCCCGCAGCACAGTAATTTGATTTCCCCGCAACGGGATGCGCCGCATCCCGTTGCAAACAAAAAGGCTTCGCTGAAAAGCGAAGCCTTTTTTCTGTTATTTTGCTTACAGCACGGGAAATCCCGCGTTTTCGTGTGCCGCATAAAGCTCGTCACACATCGCGATGATATCGTCGATGGAAAGCTCGGCAGCGGTGTGCGGATCCAGCATCGCGGCGTGATAGATATGCTCGCGCTTCCCCGTTACGGCCGCCTCGATCGTGAGGAGCTGGGGGTTGATATTCGTCATATTCATCGCCGCCAGCTGCACGGGCAATCGCCCCACGCGCGTGGGCGTAATGCCACACGCACTTACTATACAGGGCACCTCTACGCACGCATCGGCGGGCAGATTTTCAATAAAGCCCTTGTTTTGCACGTTACCGCCGATCCGGTACGGCGTATCCGTCAGCATTGCCTCCATGATGCGCGAGGCATACTCGCGCGAGCGCGTATGCTCCACGTCAGCGCCGCCCAGCAATGCTTCGCGCTGCTTTTCCCAGCCCGCGATCTGATTGACGCAGCGGCGGGGATATTCGTCCAGTGGGATATTGAACTTTTCGATCAGCTCGGGATAGCGGGATTTGATATAAAAGGGGTTATATTCGGCGTTGTGCTCCGAGCTTTCGGTGCAATAGTAGCCGAGCTTGTCAATGTAATCAAAGCGCACCATATCGCTATGCTTGCGCGCGGCGCTTTTCGCCTTTGCGCGGCGAGCGATCTCGGGGTACAGATCGTTGCCCCTCGCGTCCGTGATCTCCAAGAGCCAGGCCATGTGGTTGATGCCTGCGATCAGCTCGTGTCCGATCTGCACGTCCTGCATTTCCAGCTTTTTGAAAAGCTCCTTTGTGCAGACCTGCACGCTATGGCAAAGGCCTACTGTTTTCACGCCCGTATAGCGCTGCATATACCCCGTCAGGATCGCCATCGGGTTGGTATAATTAAGCAGCCACGCATCGGGGCAGACCTCCTCCATATCGCGCGCAAAATCCTTCATCACGCGGATGGTGCGCAGGCCGCGGAAGATGCCGCCGATGCCAAGGGTATCCCCGATGGTCTGGCGCAAACCGTATTTTTTCGGGATCTCAAAATCTATCACGGTACAGGGCTCGTAGCCGCCGACCTGGATGGCGTTGACCACGAAGTGCGCCCCGTGCAGGGCGTCCTTGCGCGCCTGCTCGCCAAGAAAGGGGGTGATCTTCGCCCTGCCTGCGTTATATTTTTCATTCAGGCGCTCCACGACCAGCACAGAGTCCTGCAAGCGCGCGCCGTCAATATCATAAAGGGCAATTTCCAGCTCCTCGCCAAGCACGGGTGTGAGCAGCACGTCACCCAACACATTTTTCACGAACACGGTGCTTCCCGCACCCAAAAAGGTTATTTTCATAGAAACCCCCTCCTTTTTTGATCCTGTGCTTTCATTGTAGCACAGTTTTTTCGTTTTGGAGCACTCATTTTCAAAAAAACTGCGTTTTTTTCATATTTACGGCAAACTTCTTGCATTTCGGTGCTGATTGTATTATAATAAACTCGAATAAAACACCAAAGGAGTGCTGCTATGAATTTGAAAAGATACTCCCCTGCCGAGATCCGTCGCGCAGGACTTACCACCATCACCGCTCACTCTGCGTGCGAGGGCACCGAGCCCAACAGCCGCGCGCATATTCTGGCCGCCATCGAAAGCGGCGCGGAATATATTGAGATCGACGTGCGCTATGACGGCGAGCAGCTCTATCTTTCGCACGACGAGCCCGAGGATCCCGCCAAGTGCGTCAAATTTGAAACGCTTTTGCAGCTGATCGCGCCTATTCCCACGCTTTTCGTCAACTGTGACGTCAAGACCGACGGACTTTTGGAGCTTGTTGCGGCTGCCGCCAAGCGCTATCACATGGGCCACCGCGTGCTGTTTACGGGACAGTGCAACCATCGCCCCACCGAGTGCGAAGCGCTGGGCGCTGACCTTTGGCACTCGCTCTGGCGTCTGAAAAACGCAGACACCGAGGAAGGCATCAAGGCGCTCAACGAAGCGCAGATCCGCGATGCCGTGCAATACTGCAAAAAGACGAATTGCCCCTATATCAATCTGGACAAGCGCATCGTGACCGCGGAAAATCTTGCCTATGTCAAGGAAAATGGATTGAACTATTCCGTCTGGACCGTCGATGACGAGGATCTGATCCGTTTCCTCTTGGAACAGCGCGTGGCAAACATCACTACGCGCAAGCCGAAATTGGCCCTGAAATTGCGCGACGAGATCCAGGGCGCACCTGACACCCACGGCTTGCTTCCCGATGGCTCTATCGAGCAAATTGTGCGCGAGGGAGCGAAAATTATGATCGAGGCGGACGCTCACCGCCTGCACGTCAAGCAAAAGGCAGGAACAGCCAATTTTGTGACCGAGTACGACGTGCGCGTGCAGCGTTTTCTGGAAGAAAAGCTGAAAGCGCTGATCCCCACGTGCGAGTTCCTCGCCGAGGAGGAGGGAGAAAGCGACAATCCCGTCGGCGACGGCTACACCTTCGTCATCGACCCCATCGACGGCACCACGAACTTTATGCTCGGCCGCCGCGCCTCCTGCATCTCTGTGGGACTTTTGAAGAACAAAAAGCCCGTGTACGGCGCGATCTTTGATCCCTATGCTAACCGTTACTACTCCGCGCATCTGGGCGGCGGTGCGTACTGCAATCACCGCAAGATCGCCGTTTCCAAGCGCGAGCCCTGCGTGGGCATCGCTTCGCTCGGCACCTCTCCCTACAACCGCGACACGATGGCCAAGCCCGTGACAGAGATCACCTATGACTTGCTGATGAGCTTCGGTGATATCCGCCGCATCGGCTCTGCCGCCTTGGAGCTTTGCGCCGTGGCGTGCGGCGAGCTGGACGTGTACTGCGAGCCGATCCTCTCCCCTTGGGACTTTGCGGCCGGTAAATTGATCCTTACCGAGGCGGGCGGCGTTGCCACCGATTTTGAGGGCAACGAGCTTTCCTTCGATGCCCCCTCCTCTGTCCTTGCCACCACCCCCGCGTCCTTCAAGACGGCACTGTCGGCGGTCAAGGGGAAGATCTGAGCTCTTGACGGATCAAGAGATCTGTGCTATAATCATTTCAACGAAATAATGGTCACCGGAGGCGGAGCGCCGTAGCGCTCATAGGCCGGATTAGGTGTCCGAGTGAGCTCGGGTTATTGTGTATGCAATAGCCCGAGCCTTCTTTTTTTGGAGGAAAAATGAATTCTGAAATTTTTGAAAAGCTGCCACCGACAAAACTATTCTTCCGCCTTGCCATACCCTCTATGATCACGATGGCCTTTGGTGCGCTCTATCAGATCGCAGACGGCTTCTTCGTGGGGCGTTTTATCGGCGAAGATGCGCTTGCCGCCGTCAATTTGATCATGCCGATCATTATGATCGTGTTTGGATTTGCCAACCTGATCGCAACGGGCGCATCGGTGCGCATCTCAATACTGCTGGGAGAAAAAGAGAGAGAGGAAGCATCGCAAATTTTCACCTTCACCTTAAAGGTGATCTTTGCCATTTCCTGCATTATCGGTATTATCGGATATCTTTTTGCAGAGCCGTTCGTGCGTCTGCTCGCCCCCGGCGCCAATGAGCAAGCCATTGCTTACGGTATCACCTATACGCGCGTATATGCTGCGTTTTCCCCCTTAATGCTGATCTATCACGCCACAGACAACTATCTACGTGCTTGTGGAAAAGAAAATCTTTCCATGTGGATCGGCATCGGCACGCAAGTGCTTAACATTCTTCTTGACGTCATTCTCATCGTTTTTCTCGGACAGGGCGTTGGAGCGGCGGCGTTCACAAGCTGTCTTGCCATGGCACTTGGCTCGGTCATTACGTTGATTTTGTTCCGCAAAAAACGCATGGATCTGTACTACACCCGCGGAAAGGTTGAAAAAGCAGTCTTTTTCCGTATTCTTGCCAATGGATCCAGCGAATTTTTCAGCAGCATTTCTATGTCGCTTATGTCCATTGTATTTAACCTGTTTCTTCTGAAATACGGGGGCACAACGGGCGTTGCCGCGTTCTCCGTCATCATGTACGTGGATAGCATCATCGGCATGCTTGTGTTTGGTATGAGTGACGCTCTGCAACCCGCCATCAGCTATTGCTACGGTGCCGGGTTGAACGAAAAGGTAAAAGCAATCTTTCGGCGCGTCATTCTTGGTGCGGTCGTTTTATCCGTCGCCTCCCTTTTGTTTATGATGCTTGCAGGGAAATTTGTCGCTCCCCTGTTCATCAAGCCGGAGGATACCGAGCTACTGGCGATCAGCATAATCGGCATGAAGCTTTTTTCCCTTTCCTATCTTACGGGCTGGGTGGATATGTGCTTCTCATCCTATTTTACCGCGCTGGAACGTCCTGCACGCTCGATGCTCACTTCCTTCTTCGGTACGCTTGTTTTCCCAATTACGGCATTGTTTATCCTTACCCCCTTCCTCGCCTTAAACGGCGTGTGGCTCAGTGCGTTTGCCGCATGCTCTGCCAGTGCAATTTTCGCAACAACCCTTTATCTCACAATGAAATCACCCCGAGCCAAAAATTCCGCCACGAAGCATTGAGGCTCCCTCTCGCATATCCTCTACCGAGGTGATTGTGATGAGCCCCTTGGAATTAACGTCCGCCATAACCGCACTGGCAAACGCGCTGGCGTGCGAGCGCTCCACCGCCGAGATCGCCCTGCTTGCAGGCGTTTTCGTCCAGCTTGGAGATACCCTTGCCACCATTGCAGCACAGCGTGCGCTTTGTGAGGAATAAAAAGAAGGCCGAGCCAACCA
>JAZQWF010000081.1:0-31588 GCA_045632185.1 Eubacteriales bacterium | reverse complement strand
AAGGCCCTTGTGGGCCTTGGGGGATTTGGATTTCACATTACTCTGTGTCGGCAAGCTTACTCGATCACGGTCTCTACCATGTAGGTTTCGTGCGCGGGAATATCCTCGCTCACGGTGACTACGTAGTAGTAGGTGCCGCTTTCGGCACAAGTGAATGCACCGTCAGTCAGCGTCATCTCCGTGTCAGCGTTCTCGCCGCCGTAAAGCGTGTAGGTCACACCCTCAGCAGTGAAGGTCAGCAAGTAGGTGTAGCCTGCTTCAAGCTCTACGTTGAAGAAGTAATTGCCGGTTGCCAGATAGCCGTCGTACTCAACGTCTACTTCCAGAACCTTCTTGTTGAAGGTTTCTTCGCAATCCTCGCCTACACATTCACCCTTGTTGTTGAAGGAGTGCGTGTGAGATACGATCGTCAGCACAGCAGCAGGATCAGCAACGGTATCTGCGGTAGCGGTAACTACCAAGTAGTAAGCGGTGGTTACTGTGGGAATGAAAGGATCGGTAGCGTTATCGGAGCTGTAAACCGTCGTGCCGTCTGCATTTTTCAGTACCCAAGTAGCATCTGCATTTTCAAGAACCACCTTGTACTCAACGCCGGCCATCAGGGTTACGGCGTAGCGGTAAATGCCGTCGGTCACGTAAGTAACGTTAAGAGGTGTATCAACACTCATGTTGGTTACCTGCTTTTCCACACAAGTGGTAGGCGTCTGGCCCGTCGTGGTGTTCTTCACCGTGCACTGGCCGCGGTGATCGATCTGATGCACGTGAGCAACAGTAATGTCAGAAGCAACGCCCGTGTCGCCGGTATTTTCCAGAACCAGATAAATAACGGCATCAGCGGAAGCGGTGTAGGTAACGGTGGTAACACCGTTTTCGGTCATAGCAACCAAGTTGGTCAGCTCAGTGCCGTCCGCCTTATAGAAGGTGTAGCTTACGCCGCCGGTGATCGTGATATTGTAGGTCACACCGCTGGAAGCGTAGTTAAGGTAGAAGTAGCTCTTTGCGCCTGCACCGATATTTGCCATCTTGGTAGCGCCGTCCACGATAGGATTGCGTTCGGTCTTGCCGCAGCTTACAACCACTTCTTCCTGTGCATTGTTGATGTGCGTGAACTCACATTCACCCTTATTATTATAGGTACATGCTGCACCGTGCTCGACCTCGAAGCGGAACTGTGCATTGGTCTCGGTCTGTACGGAAACGACCAGGTAATATACGCCGTCAGCTGCGCACTCGAATACGCCGCCGCTTGCAAGCGTCTGTTCAACGCCCTCAGCGTTATACAGCTTGAAGGAGCCCACATAGCTGCTGGCAACGATCTTGTAGGTCTTGCCCTCTTGCAGTCTGATGTTCATGTAAAGCTGCTCGCCAACCTCCACTCTGCGAGGCGTGCTGTACGTGTAGACGTTATCCAGCGTCACGCCCAGGTAATCACCGCAGTGAGCGCAAAGGCCGGTGTAATCATACTGATGGAAGTGTGCGATCTGCACCGTCACGGTGCCGGTGTAGTTGGCATCTACCATAATATAATAGGTGCCGGCGCCCTCCTCGGGGCACACAAAGGTATTATTCTCAACAACCATTTCCTCGCCGGCTGCATTGTACAGGGTGAAGGAGCCGTTGAAGCTTCTCATTGCGTAAGCTACGCCTGCTTCAAGCTCAACGCTGAGCACGTAGGTGTTACCCTTGACAGCAACCCAGTAGTTGTTGGCGCCAACGGTTGCGGGAGCTGCAACGTTCTCTTCGCAGATTGCGCAATCGCCGAGATGATTTACATTATGAATATGAGAGAAGATTACGATATAGCTGCCGGTCTTTTCACCGTTTACATTCAGATAGTAGGTACCGGTAGCAGCGGGCTCAACAATACCGTTCGTTACAGTGCAAGCATTGCCGTCTGCATCGTAAAGCTGATAGCTTGCGGTATCGCCGTTCAGGCCGATCGCGTAACGAACGCCCTCTTCAAGCTCGATCTCAAAGACCTGCTTGGAGCCGTTCTCGGTGTAGAAGAAGGAGGGGTCACCCTCATCCAGGGTTTCACAGATGGTTTCAAGGCAATCCTCGTCAGCGCACTCGCCAAGGTAGTTGAAGTCGTGCTCGTGAGCAAGGTACTCCATCAGGATCTGCTGCTCGGCCTCGGTGTAGCGGTTGAACGCCTGCGCCACCGTAATGCTGGGGTACTGATAAGCACCGGTTGCCTCGGCTGCATTGTCGCGCAGAGCGGTTGCAGCGGCAACAGACATAGAAGCCAGGCCGGTGGTCAGGTTGAACTCGCCGCAAAGCAGCGTGCTGTAATCATCCGTAAGATCATCGGGAGTAGCGTTCTCGTCAATGTAAATTTCAAGAACGTTGATGGCAACAACGCGCATCTCCTTCATCTCAACAGGGATCTCGGCAGTAACTGCAACGTACTCAAAGGAGCCGTCCTCGTTCACGGTGGTGTTATCCTCGTCAGCATAAACGAAGAAGAAATCGTCGATATCCAGTGCGTAAAAAGAACCGCCTGCCATGAGGAAGGTATCCTCATCGGTGATCAGCGTCGCATACTTTACGGTGTATGCGCCTTCCGCATCGGGATCTACGCCCAGCTCATATGCCTTAGCGCGCGCCCAGGTGTTGATTGCCGCAGCCAGCTCGGGGCCGACCTTGGTTACAAAGCCCAGCGCATTAGCTTCCTCGCCGATCACGATCTGTGCGGCAGGAGATACGGTGGGAACGAGCAGCGCTTCATCTTCTGCTGCACCGTAAGCGGTGTAGTAAAACTCACGGCCAAAGAGATTATAGGAAGAAGTTACGCCCTTGATAATGGGCAGCTCGGTGGTGGGAAGCGAAACACCCTCGGTGTTGGAGGTGTCGGCGGGCTTGTAGAAGCCCTTCTGCATACCGGTTGCCAGCATCATACCGCCGAAAATTCTGAAATCACCGGAAGCAGCGGTGTGCTTCAAGGTATACTCGGAGCAAACGGTACCGATTACGGTATCGTTATTGTTCATGAACATACCGGCGTAGATGTAAACGTCACCGGCATCGCCATTGGTCACAACGGCATAGGATGCGTCCACACTCTCGGAGGGGTGCAGCATGAACTCGCCACCGTAGATCACAAGCGTTGCGGGAACATTGGCAGAAGCACCCGCGACCGTGCGCACAACGGCAGGACCGTTGGATTCAAATTTACCGCTTTCAATCACTACGCAAGCGCCCTCGCAAACGGCCACGGCCTCAGCACCGCCGGCAGCGCTCAGATAAACGTTTTCCAAAATGATCGTGCCGCCTGCGTACTTACCGCCGAAGGTCCAAAGAGCACCCTCGCCCGTGTAATGCACGTTGTAATCGTTACCGTCGATCGTGAAGCTGATCGGCGTTACCTCTTCGCGAGCTGCACCCCAAACGTAGGCCGCATCGGCCTCGTAATCGCCAAGCAAGCGAAGCGTATAGTCGTCGTCCAGCACCGCATCGGCCTCAGCCAACGTGGCATAGGTGCCAACCAATTCATCTGCCTCATCATACACTGCGAAAAGATTTTCCGCAGGCTCCTCGGCAGCTGCGGTCAGAATGGACAGCGGCAGCATAGCCACGACCATCAAAACCGCGATCAGAAGTGCAAGTGTTTTTTTCATAACCTTTCTCCTTCTCGTGTGAGAATGATACCCTCCCTCGCACATTACGGGCGAGGAATTATATCTTGTATATAATTTTAATACAATCGTAGCAATTTGTCAAGAGAGTTTGCATAACTCGCCCCACTTCCCCCTCATTTTTGTGCAACTGACTAAGTTCTGTAAACCCAAACGGTGATTTCCGGCTCTTGCGGCCACCTTTTTTTGGACACCAAACACAAATTATGAACAAATCGTTAATTTTTAACTTTTGGGCGAAATTTCCCTGTTCGTCCGCACCGCTTCATATTTTTTTAACATTTGCGAGATTTTTTCGCGCAAATAAAAGGGCGCGCCCGTTTTAACGCGGCGCGCGCTTCTTTATTCGTTATTCCCTTTTTCAATCATTTTTCTGCGAAAAGCTATCCGCAAAAGCAGTTGCCAGCTTGTCGCATCGCTCGTTGAACGGATGCCCCGCGTGCCCCTTCACCCACACGAAGGTAACGGCGTGCTTTTCCAAAAGACCCAGAAGCACCTCCCAGAGATCCACGTTGAGTGCAGGAGATTTATCCGCCTTGCGCCAGCCGCGATCACGCCAACCGTACACCCAGTTTTCACTGACGGCCTGACTGACGTATTTGGAGTCCGTGGTCAAGGTGACCTCGCAGGGCTCCTTCAACGCAGAAAGTGCTGCGATCACGCCCTGCAACTCCATTCTGTTGTTGGTGGTATGCGCCTCGCCGCCGGAAAGCTCCTTTTCGTGCTTGCCGTACACCAACACCGCGCCCCAGCCACCGGGGCCGGGATTTCCCCGACACGCACCGTCTGTATAGATATCAATGTGCTTCATATTTCCTGTTTCCCCCTCACGCGCTCCAAGTGGGCACGCAGGCATTCCAGCGTTTCCTCGCTGATATCATGCTCGATCTTGCAGGCGTCCGCCTTTGCCGTTTCGCGGGACACCCCCAGCGCCATCAGCGCGTCGCAGATCAGACAATGCCGCTCGTAGATCTTGTTTGCCAGCGCCACGCCCGTCTGTGTCAGGGAAAGCGCGCCGTTGTCCGCCACGGTCACAAAGCCGCTTGCGCGCAGCTCGCGCAGCATCACACTGACGGTAGGGCGGGAAAAGCCGAGCGCCGCGCACAGATCCACCGCACGCACCTTTTCCTTTTCCTTGGAAAGCAACAGCAGCTGCTCTAAATAATTTTCTCCGGACTCGTGAATAGACATAAGCGTCCCCTCTCTGCTCCGCCGATGCGGCAAAGCGCTTCTTACATCACATTATATACCTTTGCCTGCGTTTTGTCAAGACGCGGGCAGGAAACGACATCTTTCTTCTGCGGCAGGAAAAACGCGCACCGTTATGCCACTTTTTGATCAAAAAAGGATCCCGCGCCACACTTGGCGCGGGATCCTTTTGCAGATCGGGCGGGATCAGCCCTGTGCCTCGTCAGCAGCGGGCTCCTTATCAAGCCAGATGGGGTTACCGACCAGCACGCGGTACTTGTGCGTCAGGTCCTCGATCACGACACGGTAGAACTTGCGCTTCTGTACCTCGATAGTCAGCTCCTGCGGCTCCTTACCGTTGAACATGGAGGCATAAGCAAGCCCCTCGTCCGTCCAGACCTGCAACTCGTAGGCAGTGTCGGGGCGCCAAACTCTCTTGTGGAAGTTATCCACGCGCAGGGAAAGCTTCATGCCGTCCTTATACTCGATCTGAGAGCCCATAGGATTGCCGTCGATCATCATCTTCAAGCCAATGCCGCCCACGGCGTAGTCACCCACGCGAATGCGGTCCATGAAATCGGTATGGAAGCGCTTCTTGGTGTAGAAGGTAGACAGGCAGTTGGCGTTGACCGCGCTGTGCGTGTCAGAGCCTGCGGAAGCATACATATGCTTACCCTTAGCTAGGATCTCGCACCACAGGTCGTAGTTCTTATAGGAAGCACCGGAGTCGTAGCACCAGGTAAAGATCTCCAAATAAGACCACTCGCCAAGGTAGTAGTCAAGCGGATCTGCGGACGCCATCAGGATCTTGGGGTGTGCGTGAGAAAGCACGCCGCCGATCGAGCGGATGTAATCGTTCAGCTCGCGGATACGCGTCAGCGTGAAGCTGGGATAACCGAATTTACCCGTCAGCTCGTCGCCCTTGAACTTGAACTCAGGGAAGTTGGCCAGCACCATGGCAAGGCCGTACTTGTGCGGGAACACCATGTTATAGTGCATCGTGCCCATCGCGGCGTTGGGATCGCCCATTTCGGTGATGGTGGTGCCGGGCTCGGTACCCATCACAAATCTTTCCTCGCTCCATTCGGGCAGGAAGTAGCCACGCATCTGGCGATGGTCGACCAGCACTGCGAAGTCAAGACCGACCTCGTCCATCTTGGAAACCCACTCGCCGATGGGAGTATGGCCGTCACTGGTACCGCCGGAGTTGGAGTGCGTATGCAGGTCACCGTAGTAGGGGTTGCAATCCGCATAGTACGCATCGATCGCGGAATAATCCGCCTTCTCCGTACCGACGACGCGGTGTGCGTCTGCGGTCTTGGTCGTCCAGGCGATCTTCTTGTTCTCGATCTTATCGGGCGCATCGGAGGGGGGAACAACATAAGCACCCTGCAAGGCAGCGTAGCCCTCTACCGTGGTGTTTTCCAGCACGACGTTGTTGCCCGTGCCGCGGATCTCAATGGCGGCGGCGGTGTTACCGCGCTCGTCTACCACGCGGCAGTCTTTCAGCTTGAACGCGCAACGGTCGTTGAGCAGATCAAGGCGGAAGGTGGGCTCGTTTTCACGGGAGCCGTTGATGATGGTACAGTTGTCGAAGGTCATCTCCACGGCACGGCCGCCAACATTGGGGCAGTTCATGCAGATGCCGTTCTCACCGCGCAGGTTGCGGATGAAGGAGTCGACAAACTTGATCTCGGTCACATCGCCGTTCACCGCGCAGCAAGAGGAAGTGCGCGGAATGTTGGAAAATCCGAAGATCTGGGTGGTGCCATCCACGCACAGGTTCTTTACGGTCATCGAATTGCTGTTCGTACCAAACAGAAGTCCGCCGTAGCCGCAATCGAAGAAGTCCTTGTCAAGACGCACATTCTCGATCAGCGTGGTGCGCTTGTGGGGATTATCCTCGCGGATGGTGGAGAAGGAATAAAGCGTGTGTCCATCGGGAGAGTGGTGAACGATATTTCTGAAGATCACGGTAATGTCACAGCTGGGGTTGTTTCGCCACTCGCCGAAGCGCCAGCTTCTGGTGGTGACCACACCGTCGATAACAAGAATGGAGATATTGGGAGCGCTGGCATACGCACAGCCAAAGTCGTAGCCGCCGCGCAGGTTAGACTCGCTCTCGTCGCCGCCTGCACGCTCGGGGTTCAACGGCTGGGGCTGCATCGGATCCTCAGAGGGAAGGTTGGGATTCACGCCTGCCTTCTCGCCCAGAATGTAGATCGAGCGGTCGAAAATAATGCGGTCCTTGTTACCCTTACGGCCAACACCGTGCTTGCCTGCGGAAAGCAGGATAACGGGGGCCTCGAATTTTTCATAATCAAGTCCTTCCAGAATAGTGTCCGGAATTTCAGTGGCCGCGGCAAGTGCTGCGGTAACGGTGGGAAACAGGTTGACACCAACCTCTGCTGCGTAGGTTACTCCTTTATAAGTAAAGGAATCGGCTACCAATTCGGGAACGTCGTCCGCGATGCACTGTACGGCATAGTAGCCCTTGGGCAGTTGGTTCATAATTTTCCTCCAAAAAATGAGATTTGAAGCGCAATTTGGGTACTTCACGGCTATTCTAACATAGGATTTCCACATTGTCAATACAGTTTGCGATATTTTTTGTGTTATTTTACCAATATTTTAGCGCGCGCACGCGTAGGATGTTGCAAAAAGTAAAAAATGCACAAAAATAGCCGCGCCGATTTTCGACGCGGCCGGAAGTTTGTTTTTCACGCTTTGATCAAAGCGCGGGCGCAACGGTTAAGTACACCTCCGCTACACACGGTACACCCGAAGTGCGAAACCCCTGTGAAAAATCTCTTTTTTCATTAGTCAGTTTATAGTTTATCCTCAAGCGGTATAAGCCTGCTTCCAATGGTCTTTCACTGAAATCATCCATACGAGTGTATGAGCTGCGAGGCATGATATAGTGGGGGCCGGGGGACATTGAAACAGCTTCCGCTTTGATGCCGCTTTCATTTGATTCAATCCGATTGCTATAAGCCACCCATTTCTCATCTTTCCAAACCTCCCATTTGTAGCCATCATCCAAATCAAAATTAAACACAATAATGAAATCTGTATTATTGCATATTTGAACTTCCAAAAAAGTGACGGGAGCAATTTGCTCTTGCGCAGCAACCGCCATCTCAACGAAAACGTTATAAGTAGCACCCTCGGAGGTATAAAAGCTGTCTGCACTCATTTCCGACACAAAATCTGCACCGTTATCGGTATCGGGAGTCTCTTCTTTTTGACAAGAAACGCAAAAAAGCATTAAGAGGCATAGCAGCAGACATATCCGTCTTTTCATTGAAGCACCTCCTTGCTATGAATTGTTTTTGTAAGCCCATAGAAAGTTGAAAAGCTCGCTTGTTAAGCCACAGCCATTGTTGCGATAATACACGTACTCATTATCATTGTCAATCTCGTAACTTCCGCTAGAGTGTATTCCAATAATTTGATAAGCACCGTTGCTATAATACAATATCGGTGCGCCGCTTTGACCACCCGATGCATCTATTTTATACGTAAAAAGCCTGTTTTCATATGATCTGTTATTGCCTGCAATTATTTGAGACGAAATATCACTAACAATTCTACCACTATGCATATACTGATTGCAGGTGTCTCCAAGCGAATTCAAATCCACAGGATAGCCCGAGATCATCACAGAAGTTGCTTCTAAGCTAGGGGCTATATATTGAAATCCAAGGAAGCCTGAATTGTTGCCAATATTTGAGTTCAAGCGTATCACGCCCCAATCGCAATCAACGCCATCAGTTTCAGCTTCATCTTCAAAAGCAGGAACACTGATAACAAGCTCTCTTGCCGAAGTATAACCATAAGGATTGGTGGGTGAAGAGGCATCACCGGTAACCGCGGGAGTGACCCTCACATAGACAGCCCAACCGCCAAGTTCGCCACAATATAAGTTATGTGCAGCAGTAAGGGCCGCATTGGGACCAATCATAATAGCCGTTCCGCCTTGAACGCCGCCATACGGAAAAAATATTTCAAGAAATGCTATTGCGGAAAAAGGATGCTGTCGAGTGTTTTGTACTAATTCTCGATTATCATTTCCTATAACACCATCAATAGAATAAGTTTCCGGCATCCAGCCAGGCTCATGAAGAACTTCTTCGTTATCGGATGAAATAAAACTTCCGTTTACCGAATAGTAATAAGTTTGATTAGTATCCAAACTATGTGCAACAGCTACCGCGCCCGTAGGCACATCTGTCACTTCGAGTGTAGGTGTCACCAACTCGGCATCATCGTCTGCGTTGATCGGACCGTCAATGGCATACAGAGGGAGCGCAAAGGAAATACAAAGGCAAAGTCCCAGCAAAAAGGATAAAATCTTCTTTTTCATAAAAAACTCCTTTCTCATGTTTTTTACGGTTTGTGAGGTTATGCCGGATCCTTGCCTTTCATTGATATGTTATTTATTTTTAAAGCTAAAAAAATAGTGATAGCAATGACCCGGCGCGAACGAATATTTCTTCCGTTCCGTTCATTGGTATCACCTCCTTTTGAGATTTGTAGCATTGCTACAATTACAGTATAACATATTCATCCCATTTTGTCAAGAACACATATTTATATGCAAATAATACGCTCCCTTCCCTTTGGGCGAAAGGTTTTGCGGGGGCATGGGGGGAACTTTTGCGCGACCACCAAAGGTGTGTCGTCGTGCTCGCCATGAGGCGAGGACAACAAAAGCATCCCCACATCAAAAAAGCCGCCCGAAGGCGGCTTTTTGTTTTCTTATTCTGCGGCGGCTTCTTCCTCATCCAGATCAAGCCAGATGGGGTTACTGACGCACACGCGGTAGCGGCGGGTAAGATCCCACACCACCACGCGGTAGAAGCGGCGCTTCTGTACCTCAAGGGAAACGGCCTGCGGATGCTTGCCGTTGAACATTTCCTCGTACACCACGCCCTCGTCGGAAAGGATCTGCAGCTGATATGCGGTGTTATCCTTCAGGGTCGCGTGATGGAAATCACCCACGCGAAGCATCAGCTTCATTCCCTTCTTGTACGCGATGCGCGAGCCCATCGGATGCTCGTCGATCATCATTTTGACGCCGACGCCGCCTACGGCGTAATCGCCCACGTACATGCGATCCACGAAATCCTTATGATAACGCTGCTTTGTATAGAAGGTGGAAAGGCAGCCGTTGGTGACGTTGCCGTGCGTATCCGAGCCGCCCGAGGCGTACATATGCTTACCCGTGGCAAGCACCTGCTCCCACAGATCGCACGCACGGTACGCACCGTGTGCGGCATAGCCGTTGACGATGGTTTCCAGATAGCTGTACTCGCCGCAATAGTAATCCAGCGGATCGTTGGAGGCAAGCAGAAGCTTGGGGTGTGCATGCACCAGCATACCGCCGATCGAGCGGATATAGGTGTTCAGCTCCTCAAATCTTTCCTTGGTAAAGGAGGGATAGCCGAAGAAGCCGGTCAGCTCGTCACCCTTGAACTTAAATTCGGGGAAGTTGGCAAGCACCATCGCAAGACCGTACTTGTGCGGGAAGATCATATTGTAGTGGAAGGTGTTGTTGGGAAGCTCCTTGCGGTCGGAGAAGCTGCCGCCCGGCTCGGTGCCGTAAAGCAGACGGCGATCGTCCCACTCGGGCAGGAAGTAGCCGCGCATCTGGCGGTGGTCTACCATAACGGCAAAGTCGATGCCAAGCTCATCCATCTTGGGCACCCATTCGGCAAGGGGGGTGTGACCGTCGCTGGTACCGCCGCTGTTGGAATGTACGTGCAGATCACCGTAGTAGGGGTTGCAATCCGCATAATGTGCGTCCAGTGCGGTGAAATCCGCCTTGTCCGTGCCGATCACGCGGTGCGGGTCGGCGGTCTTGGTCATATAGGAGCGGCGGGAGGTCTTGACAAAATCAGGCGCCTTTGTGGGAGGCGGAGTAACATGCTCAACAAGCGTGCGGTAGCCCTCTACGGTGCAGTTTTCCATCACCACGATCTCGCCCTTGCCCCAAATGGCAACGGCAGGGCCAGCTCCCTCTCGGTCATCGCCCACGTAGCAATCGGTCAGCTCCAAACGGCACTTTTCATTTTCCAGGTTGGGCTGGAAGCCGCCCTCGCCCACGCGGGAGGTGTTCTTGAATACGGAATTGCTCGCGCGAAGCACGAAGCCGCGCTCCACAGCGCCGGGACAGCTGAACGCGATGCCGTTCTCGCCGCCGATGCCTGCCACGTAGCAATCCTCAAACACGGCCTCGGTCAGCTCGCTGTTCCCTGCCAGGTTACCATAGCCGCGGGAAATGGTGGTGAAGCCGAAAAGCTGGGTGGTGCCGTCAATGCACAGATTACGGAAGGTGATCTTGTTGGAGGCAAAGTCCACGAACAAGCGGCCGTAGCCAAGCTCGTCAAAGTCCTTCTCCAAGCGCACGTTTTCCATCGTGATGGTGCGGTGCATGGGGCTGTCGGCGCGCACGCCGTTGAAGGAATAGATGGTATACAGGCAGGGGGAGGTATGGTACACGTTGCGCACGATGATCTCGGTATCTGCCTCGCCTGTCACGCGGTAATCGTAAAGGCGTGCCTTTTCAAACCAGAAGCCGTCAAACACAAGACGCGGGATATTGGCACCCAGCACCTTCATCGTGCCATACCAGTAGCCGCCGTAAAGGACGGTTTCCTCCTCCTTGACCTGACGCTCTGCGTTGAACACGGGAACGCCCCATTTTTCCTCGGCGGGGAGGTTGGGGGTAACACCCGCCTTTTCGCCAAAGAAATAGGCGGCGCGGTCGATCTGCAATTTGTCGATACGGTGCGTGCCGACCGAGAACAGGATAACGGGGGCATCAAAGGCATCGTAGGCCAGGCCCTCGATCACGGTATCGGGATTTTCATTCGCGGCGGCAAGCGCCTCGTGCGGAGTGCCAAACAGGTTCACACCCTCGCACGCGGCGTAGGTCACGCCCTTGTATGTAAATTGATCCTTCGGGGCATTTTCAAAATCTGCCTGAACGGCAAAATAGCCCTTTGGCAATTGCAGCATAATCGTTTCCTCCATTGGAATTCAGAATAACGCCGATCGGCGCTTAGTGCCATTTTAACACAGCAAATTCCCTCTGTCAACCCTTTTTGTGATATTTTGAAAAATAATAAAGCGCGGGCGCACACTTGTGCGCCCGCGCAAGGGTCATTCTGCGGTTTCCTGTTCCTTATCCAGCCAGATGGGATTGCCCGCGGCGATCCTTGTGTGGCTGACAAGATCCAGCACCTCCACGCGGTAAAAGCCGCGCTTTTGCGCCTTGATGGCAAGATATTGCGGCGCTTTTCCGTCAAAGTGCGAGGCGTAGACCAGCCCCTTGTCGCTGTAAACGCGCAGCTCATAAGCGACGTTATCTTTCAGCACGGGAGCGAAGAAATCACCCACGCGGATCTTCAAGATCTGCCCCTCGCGGTACGCGATCTCGCTGCCCATCGGATACCCGTCCACACACATCTGAATACCAACTGCCCCCGCGGTGAAATTGCCCTCTCGCATCTGCTTGAAGAAGGTACGGGCATGACGCTCCCCCGAATAGAAGGTCGCCACCGCGGTGTTGGCGGGATCGCGGTGCGTATCCGAGCCGACGGAGGCGTACACGTGCTTACCGCGTTGCAGGATATCCACCCAGAGCTGATGACTTTTGAAGGAGTACGCCGAGGCGTAATTCCCCACCACGGTTTCAATAAAGGAATGCTCGCCAAAGTAGTACGCCAACGGATCGTCGGCACACATGATCGACTTGGGGTGCGCATGCACCATCATACCGCCGATGGAGTAGATGTATTCACTCAACTCCAAAAAGCGCTCGCGGGTAAACTTGGGATAGCCGAAGGTGCCGCTCAGCTCGTCCCCCTTGAATTCAAACTCGGGGAAGTTTGCCATCACCATTGCAAGACCGTATTTATGCGGCACCAGCATGTTGTAATGGAAGCTACTGCTGTGCGTGCAGCCGTGCGGCTCTAAGATCGCCGTGCCCGGCTCGCTGCCCATAATAAAACGCTCCTCGTTCCATTCCGGCAGGAAAAATCCGCGCATCTGGCGGTGATCCACGATCGCCGCAAAATCCACGCCAAGCTCATCCATACGCGCCACCCACTCCCCGATCGGGAACTTGCCGTCGCTGCGTCCGCCACAGGCGGAATGAACGTGCTGATCGCCGCGATAGACGTTGCAGCCCGCATAGCAGGCGGCAAGATCGGTGAAATCCGCGTTCTTTGTGCCAAGGATCGTATGGCTGTCCTCGGTGCCGCTTTCAAAATCCACCTCCTGCAACGCAATCGAGGCAGGCGCCTCTCTCACGCATACGGGAAGCGTGCAACATTCCTTTTCAAAGCCCCTGAATTCACACCCGCTCAACGCAACCTCCGCACCGTCAAGCAGCGTGATCGCAGCATCACCGCCGCGCGTGTCCTCAAACAGGCAATCCGATACCGTTAGGCCACATTTTTCATTGGCAAGGTGAAAATAAATGGGGCTCTCTCCCACGCGGGAGGCGTTGCAAAACACCGAGCGCTCTACCGTCATTTTTACAGCGCGCGCGGGCGCTTGCTGCAAATTCACCATGATGCCGTTCTCACCGCGCATCTCGCCGAAATAGCAATTTCTGATATTGATCTCGGCACACGCCACGTTCGCAGGACACGCCACCGTATTACGCGAGATCTCGGTAAAGCCGAACACGACGTCGGTATCGTAAAACACCAGATTTTCAAAGGTCGCCTTTTCGGTGGACATATACGCGAAAACGCCGCCGAAATCCATACCGTCGTAATGCTCAAAGCGGATATTTTGCATCTGCACCTCACGGTGCAGATCGTGTCCGCCGCGGCTGCCGGAAAACAGATTGTGCAGCTTGCCCCACGGGCCGATATAAACGATATTCTTCTGCGCCACAAAGCACTTGCCGTTGCATTCGATGCGGCGATCAAAAAGGCGCGCCTTTCGGTTGTAAAAGCCGTCGATCACCAGGATCTCCACCTCGGCACTCTGCGGGCGGATATTGCCCTTCGCGTTGCCGCCGTACATCACACTCTCCGCCTCGGCCACCGCGCGCTCCGGATTAAGCGGGGGCACGTCTCCGAATTTTTCGGGCGTCAGGTTGGGGTTCACACCCGCCTGCTCACCCAGCACGTAGCGGGAGGCGGTGGGGTTAAAATCGTCGATACGGTGCGTACCGACCGAAAAAAGCAGCACGGGAGCATCGAATTTTTCATAATCCAAGCCCGCCAGCACGGCGTCGGGTATCTCACGCGCCGCCGCATCTGCCTCCGGCGCGGTGGCAAACAGGTTCACACCCGCCTCAACGGCGTAGGTCACACCCTTATAAGTAAATCGATCCTTCGGGGCGTTTTCAAAATCCGCCGCAACGGCGTAATACCCCTTTGGCAGCCGTAACATCGCACAACCTCCTTGCAAAAGCATAAAAAACGTGCAGAACACGTGTCCTTAGCCCATTGTACAACTTTCCTGCACCGGTGTCAATAAAAAGCCAATATTTTCTCTATATAGAAAATTCCGTGTCAAAATAGTACAAAATTGACAACAATCAGGACAAAAAAGTTATGGACAAAACGCCCCAAAGGTGCTATAATAACCTTGAATTCCCCGTTTTTACGGGTTTGGAGGAAAAATATGAAAAAAGTCGTTACCTTTGGCGAGCTGATGCTCCGCCTTGCCCCCGAGGGCTATCTTCGTTTTGTTCAGTCCGAAAAATTTGAAGCCACCTTCGGCGGTGCCGAGGCAAACGTGGCCGTTTCCCTTGCCAACTACGGCGTGGACGCCGCCTTCGTTTCCAAGCTCCCGAAGCACGAGATCGGTCAGATGGCCGTCAACTCCCTGCGCAAGTTTGGTGTAGACACCGCCAAGATCGTGCGCGGTGGCGAGCGCGTGGGCATCTACTACTGCGAGAAGGGTGCCAGCCAGCGCCCCTCTAAGGTCATTTACGACCGCGCATACGCCGCGATCGCGATGGCAGATCCCGCCGATTTTGATTGGGACAGCATTCTTGACGGCATCGATTGGTTCCACTTCACCGGCATCACCCCCGCCCTTTCCGATAACATGGCCAAGATCACCGAGCAGGCGCTGAGGGCTGCCAAGGCGCGCGGCATCACCGTTTCCTGCGACCTGAACTACCGCAAGAAGCTGTGGAGCAAGGAAAAGGCAGGCGAGGTCATGGGTAAGCTTTGCGAGTACGTGGACTACTGCATCGCAAACGAGGAGGACGCCAAGGACGTGTTCGGCATTGAGGCCGACAACACCGATATCTACGGCGGCAAGCTTGACCGCGACGGCTATATTTCCGTTGCGAAGAAGCTGACCGACCGCTTCCAGTTCAAGGGCGTTGCCATCACCCTGCGTGAGAGCAAGTCCGCCAACGACAACGACTGGTCCGCTATGCTCTACACCGATGGCACTGCTTATTTCAGCAAGAAGTACTCGATGCACATCGTTGACCGCGTGGGCGGCGGCGACAGCTTCGGTGCAGGCCTGATCTACTCGCTGATCAACGATTTCGCTCCTCAGCGCACCATCGAGTTCGCCGTGGCTGCAAGCTGCTTGAAGCACTCCATTGAGGGTGACTACAACATGATGTCCGTGGCAGAGGTTGAGAACCTTGCCGGCGGTGACGCCAGCGGCCGCGTGCAGAGATAATGACGAAAAGGACGGCACACGCCGTCCTTTTTTATTGGGCAAAAATCGCCATATGTACGGAAACGGGTTGCATTTTGATGCAAAATCTGTTATGATGTTAGCATCACAACAAAGGCGGAGCATTATGTACTATAAGCACAACCTTGATTTTGAATATCCCGACCGCTGTGACGCGCACATGTTAAGGGTAGAGCGCATCAAACAGATCGATTTTGACGAAAATTATCCCTACCTACCGCGCGGCGTTCGCTACAAATTCATGCGCGGCGTGTATTGGCTGCTGATCAATCTGATCGTATTTCCCCTTTGCCGCCTGCTTTACGGTCTGCGGATCTACGGCAAGAAAAACTTAAAAAAGCACAAAACGGTATTAAAAAACGGCGCCATCACCATCTCCAACCACGTCTTTATGTGGGACTATCTGTGCGTGTTGCGCGCCATTCGCCCGCACCTTGCCTACTTCCCCGCTTGGAAAACAAATTTGGAGGGGAACATGCGCACCTTCGTGCGTCTGTCGGGCGGCATTCCCATTCCCGAGGGCAACCTGCACGCCACCGCTAAATTCAACGCGGCAATAGAAGAGGTGCTGGAAAGCGGAAAGTGGCTGCACTTCTTCCCCGAGGGATCGATGTGGTTCTTCTATCCCGATATCCGTCCCCTGAAAAAAGCCGTTTTTCATTACGCGATCAAGCACAACAAGCCCGTGCTGCCCATCACAATGTCCTTCCGTCCGCGCAAGGGACTTTGGAGGCTGCTTGGCAAAAAGCCGCTGGTCGACCTTCATATCGGCGAGCCGCTCATGCCTGATCAAACGCTCCCGCGCCGCGAGGCCGAGCAGAAAATGCAGGACCAGGCCTATCGCGTGATGCAGGAAATGAACGGCATTCACGAGGGGAACCCGAGCTTCAACACAGACCAGGATCCGCGCCACTATCAAAAAAGCATGTAAAAAAGCCGCCGAAAGGCGGCTTTTTTACATACCGTTTGGGGGGATCATTATAAATATCGCTTCATCACTTCCAGGTTGTGCTGCTCAAAGGCGACCACCTCGTGCGCAAGGCGCACGGCCTCGTCAGCCTCCCCCGCGCTCTCAAAACGATTGAGGAGCTTGGTAAGCTCGGTGATCCCCATATTTGAGCCCTCCACCATCATCTCGGCAATATGGCTACCGCTGTCGTCCAGCATCGTGTTAAAGGCCATTCCCAATCGCGCGGAAAGACGGGTGAACCAGCTTTCCTCCTTGGGGGTGATCCCCTCCCCTGTCAGGTGCGTGGCGGCGCGGGTGGCATATTTTTCGTACCCGTCCAGCTGCCGCGTCATCGCGCTACGCAAGCCGTCCTCCTTCACGCGGGGCAATAAATTGATGATGGCGTCCGCCCCCATTTTGGTGTTTTTATAGATCTCGCTCATAAAATACGCCTGATCGGCGCCTTGCTTTTCCTTAACCACAGACATTCCTCCACCTCCGCAAAAAAATAGCGTACCGTGCGTTTAGTATGCACACGGTACGCGTTTTTTATGCTTTTTTGCTCAATTTTACTCTGCGGATATCCGTTCCGACAAACAAAAGCGGCTTGAAGTCACCCAAGATGCGGCTGGCAATACGGTCGTTATATCTGGTCTTGATCTCCTTGCCCGAAAGGTTCGTGCTGATCACGGTGGGAAGTCCCTTATTGATGCGCTCGTTGAGCACCATGTAAAGACAGGAGTTGGTGAACTGGTTGCTGACCTCGGTGCCGAGATCGTCCAGGATCAAAAGCTCGCAATTCGTGTAACGGTCGAGCGACACAACGCTCTCCAAGCCCATTTCCGTGCCAAAGCGTGCGTGCTCAAAATCGCCGAACATCTGCAAGGCGGTGGCGTAGTACACGTCAAAGCCGCGCTCGATCACACGGCGCGCCAGCGCAGTGGACAGATGCGTTTTGCCAAGTCCCGTGGCACCGCAGAAGATCAGACTGTCGCTTTGCGTAGAAAACCCTTCCGCATACTCGCACAAAAGTGCGAGGTTGCGTGCCATCAGATCTCTTTGCTCGCCTGCGGGATAGTATTCCAGCTTAAAGCTGTCAAAGCCCTGCGTGCGAAGCAGCGCGCCGATGCCCGAGCTTTCAAATGCGGCCAGCACCAGATCGCGGCGCATGCACTCACACATCTTGGCGCCCACGAAGCCGCTGTCGTTGCACTTGCGACATTCGTAAGGAGGCATGGTATAGTCGGCGGGGTAGCCCAGCTCCAAAAGGATCGCGGCACGGCGTGCCTGCAACGCCTTATTTTCCTTCTCCACCTCGGCAAGCTTTTGCTTATACTCCTCGCCCGTGCCGAGTGCGGCCATGGCGATCTTCACGCCCGTCAAAGAGAGCGTACGATCCAGCGCCTTCAACTCAGGGGACTTGCGGTGCAGCTCCTCGGTGCGGCGGGCGGCCTCCTCCTCTGCAAGCAGATATTTGGTTTGATAGACCTCACGCACACGCCGATAATTCTGTTTATTGTATGCCATAATTTCTCCTTAATTGTAGGTACGGCGCAACGCCGCCTCGAAGAATTCGTCCACGTCAAAGCTGGAACCGCCGTTTTTCTTGGACTTATACTCAGCAAGCGCCTTTTCCACGTCCTCCACGGTCTTGTAGCCGTCTGCAAACCATCTTTCCAGAATTTTATTCGCATAGGGCATCGAGGGCTTGCCGATCGCATCTACCGTCAGCTCGTACGCGCGCGTCAGCATCGCCTCGTCATATTTCATCTTGCAGATCCAAGCTTCCAGCATCGTCTTTTCCTTGCTTGTCAGGGCTCTGGCGGTGATGCCGAAGATGGCGCGCACACGCCCCGTTGCCTTGGCCATCATCTCGATATTCTGCAAGCGTTCTTCCAGATTTCTCGCATCATGCACGCCCTCGTCGTGCAGGGAGATCGCCATTTTTTCCACGTAACGCAGCGACTTTTTCTCCATATTGCGACAATGCGTCAAAAGCAGAAGAATGTACTCGCCGTCAAGCCCAAGGTAATCCGCAAGACCCGCGATCACGCCAATCTCGTTTGTGTTGAAGATCTTACCGAACGCCTGCTGGCAATCGTCGATCAGCTGCGAGAGCTCCTTGCGCCGTGCCAAAATAGAGGAAAGCTCCTCGGTATTGTAGCTGGGCAACCCCTTTTCCGCGATGACGTGCGGAGCGACGGGTTCGGTGTTTATTGCTTGCGCCGTGCCTACTGTGGGAATTGCTCCCTCCCCCTCGTCAAGCGCGATCAAACCCGTACCGCGCCAGAAGGCAAGAGCGGCGTCGATCTCGGCGGCAGTATATTCCCCGCGCGCGGCGATCACGCTTTTGGCGGCGTCAAGATCTACCTGTGCCACGGGCTCGGCCGCCAGCGTCAAAAGAATGGCAAGATCCTTTTTGGACGCCTTATGTAAGTGTGCGGTGATGGCGGCGGGCAACACTGCCACGCGCTCACCGTAATGAAATCCTAACCTCATACTTCCTCCCCATTGCTACGCAAACGATAGCAAAGCGTCATCAAAGAGTCGCCCAAGTGTACGGTTTCCACCGTGCAGGTGGGTTCCAGATCCTGCAACTCGGTGCTGGTAAAGTTCCAGAACGCACGCACACCTGCCTGTGCCAGGGTATGCGCCACCTGTGCAGCGGCCTCCTTAGGCAGCGTCAGCACCGCGATATCCACGTTGTGATTGCGGCAAAATTCCGCCATCTCGCTCATCGGATGCACCGTCACGTCCGAGATCACACGGCCGATCTGCAAGGGGTCTACGTCGAAGGCGGCGATCACGTCCACACCGCGCTTTTCAAACATGGAATTGCGGATCAGCGCACGACCCAGATTGCCCGCGCCCACGATGACGGCAGAGTAGCCCTCGCCAACGCCGAGCAGCTCGGAAATCTTCGTATACAGATACTGCACGTTATAGCCGTAGCCCTGCTGACCGAAGCCGCCAAAGCAGTTCAGGTCCTGTCTGATCTGCGAGGCCGTCACGTGCATACGCGCGGCAAGCTCGCCGGAGCTTACGCGCATCGTGCCCTCTCGTATCAGCTCGCGCAGATAGCGAAAATAGCGGGGCAAGCGCTTGATAACAGCGGGGCTGACCGCTTCCGGCTTTGCGCCCTGCTCCATATCCTGTTTTTGCAGATCTTTTTCCATATTTTTTACCTCTTTGGGGAATTTTTGTGGTTTTGCACAAGTGCCGTTTGGCGCGTTTGGTGCGCCAATTTCAAGTTTTCCACCGCTCCCGGAGCGGACTTATCAACAGTTTCAACATACTTTTCCACAGAAAAAGGCGTTTTTTTCGCTTCCTGTTGCTTTTTTTGTGCCTTTTTTTCACAAATACAGACCTTTTTCAAAAAAACAGCAAGTTGCCCCTCAGTTTTCCACAGGGCTGTGGAAAACCCGTGTGGAAAAGTATTGAAAATGGGGGCTTATCCAAAACGCCGAATTTGCGTTTTTTTCAAAAAATAACCGAAAAACTCTTGACAAAATCTCAAACCCGCCAGTTATCAGGGTCTTGCGCCATGGCGTTGAGATCGGTGGCGGAAAAGTGCCCCGCACGGTACTCAAAGTATCCTGCCGCAGCCACCATCGCGCCGTTGTCACCGCACAGCGAAAGGGGCGGCACGCACAGCTTCGCGCCATTCTTTTGGCAGACCTTTTCCAAACGCGCGCGCAGGTGAGAATTGGCGGCAACGCCGCCTGCCAGCACCAGCGTTTTGTGTCCCGTTTGCAAAAGCGCCTGCTCGGCCTTTGCCGCCACGCCGCTCACGATCGCCTCGGTATAGGAGGCGGCCAGATCTGCGCGGGGGATCTCCTCTCCCTGCTGGTTGCAATGGTTGATATAATTCAGCGCCGCCGTTTTCAGCCCGCTGAAAGAAAAATCAAGCGTATCCTTGCCAAGCGCGGGAGAGGGCAGCTTGATCGCGCGGGGATCACCCTCGTACGCCAGCTTGTCCAGCGCGGCACCGCCCGGATAGGGCATGCCGATCACACGGCCGATCTTATCGAACGCCTCGCCTGCGGCATCATCGCGCGTCGCGCCGATCTCCTCAAAATCGATCGGATCGCGCACCTCAAAGATCGAGGTGTGTCCACCCGACACCACAACGGCAAGAAATGGGGGCTTCAAGGAAGCATCGGACAGATACGCCGCCGCCACGTGTGCCTTGATATGGTTGACCGCCACCAGCGGGATCTGGTTGGCAAAGGCCAGGGATTTTGCAAAATTCACGCCGACAAGCAGCGCGCCGATAAGCCCCGGAAAAGCCGTTACGGCAACGGCGTCCAGATCCTTCACGGTAATGCCCGCCGTTTCCAGCGCCTCGCGCGTCACGCCGCTGACGGCCTCAATATGCGCGCGGCTGGCAATTTCAGGCACGACACCGCCGTAAAGTCGGTGCGTTTCGACCTGCGAGGCCACGATATTGGACGCGATCTCCATGCGATCCCCCTCTACGCGCAATACAGCCGCAGAGGTTTCGTCACAGGAGCTTTCCATTCCCAAAATATACATAACAATCTCCGTCAATTCTCCCCGTCAAGCGAAAGCACCATCACGATGGCCGCCTCCACGGGGCTGGTATAAAAGCGCGGGCGCTTGCCCATCGCCGCAAATCCGAATTTTTCATACAGCGCAATGGCGGGGGAATTGCTTTCCCGCACCTCTAACGAGATCTCATAAAATCCGCGTTCCCGCGCCGTGTTCACCAACGCCTGCGTGACCTGCTCGGCAAAGCCCCGTCTGCGGTAATCGGGAGCGGTTGCGATATTCGTGATCTGTCCCTCGCCCGCCACACACATCATTCCACCGTAGGCGGCGGCACGCGTGCCGTCCACCAGCACGAAGCCAATCGCCGTATCCGTGCAAAGAAGCTCCAACGCCTCCTCGCTCCACGGGTGGGCGAATACCTCCTTTTCCAGCGCAGCGATCGCGGGCAGGTGCTCGCGCTCCACGCGCACGGGCGTCACGCTTGGCCTCCCGCAAAAAAGGATCGCGTCAGACAAATGCGCAACAGCGAAAGGCAGGTGCGGTACACCTCAGGCGTCCCGCCAAAGGGATCTGGCACGTCCATAGGCAGCGTGCTGATCTTGGCAGCCGCCTCAGGGAAGCGCAGCATCAGCTGCATCGCGTGCGAGGCGGTAAGGCCGACGATCTCGTCTGCCTGGGCAACCAGCTCCTCGCTGACAAGTCGCGCACGGTGCGCGGTGTAATCGTTATCGGGACGGGGCAAAATGCCGCTCTCACGCAAAGCGTTCTCTGCGGCAGGCGTGATCGGATCCCCCTCGTTCGGATAAAGCCCCGCGGAGCTTGCCACAAAACGCGGCGTCACACAAAGCTCCCCCGCGGCCGAGCAGATCTGCTTCGGGCGGGACATTTCATTCAAAAGCGCCGCCGCCATGGGAGAGCGGCAGGTATTTCCCGTGCAGACGAACAGGATCTTG
The DNA here is from genome assembly GCA_045632185.1 of Eubacteriales bacterium. Lineage (GTDB taxonomy): Bacteria > Bacillota > Clostridia > Oscillospirales > CAG-272 > Firm-07. The sequence goes on along the minus strand of JAZQWF010000081.1, from coordinate 9,659 downwards.
CGCGGGGTATCCGTTTCCTGCACTTGCTTGGTGCAGGTCATTTGTTGCGTATCCATACGGCGGCTCCTTTCAGGTGAGCGGAATTTTCTTCACCAGATCTTCACTGACAAGCACGGCGCGTCGCTCAAAGCGATCGTAAAAATACGCACTGCCGTCCTCGTACACGTAATACAACACACAATAGTAAATGCCGGGGCAATCCTCGCTGGGCATTTTCAGCTCACGACTAAGCAAAAAGCCGCTGTACGGCAGCTCGTCAACCTCTCCCTCGTGCCAAAGCGTACGGATCTGCGCGATGGTATCGGCGTCGGTGATGGTTGCCACCGCCACGCTGATCGCGCTCTCGTCGCACACGTGGATCTTGTTCACGCGCCATTGGCTGGCATCGGGTGCCGCTTCGTCGGAGCAATATACGTTCCCCTTCTCATCGGTCAGAAAGCGCAGGGGATCCGCATCGGGAATTTCCAGAAAGGTCAGGGTCTCGTCGTCGATCTTGCTTTCCCATACGCCGACCTCATCACCGCCCGTGATCGCCTCGTACGCTTCGCTGAGCGGGTGATAGGCCACGCCTGTTTTTCCGTCCAGGTAGCCCTCCTCAGACGAGGTAAAGCGTGCGGAGCAGCCAACAAAAACAAGCGCAAGCAGCAGCAAAAGTACACAAAGACGGCGCATTTTAATACCCCGTTTTTCCGTTGAGCGAGTCATCGTCGTCGATCCATTCCTGCACGTTGACCACGCGATATTCGGTGGGGGTATCGCGCACCACCACGGTGGAAATGCCGGCGTTGAGGATCGTGCGCTTGCACATCATGCAGCTGTTGGTGCCCGATTGCAAGGTACCGTCGGGCAGGGTGCAGGCCATATACAGGGTTGCGCCCAGCATCTGCTCGCGGGGAGCGGCGATAATGGCGTTCTGCTCGGCATGCACGGAGCGGCAAAGCTCATAACGCTCGCCGCGCGGGATCTGCATCTGCTCACGATAGCAATAGCCGAGATCCGAGCAATTCTTGCGTCCGCGGGGGGCACCGTTATAGCCCGTAGAAACGATCACGTCGTTTTTCACGATAATGGCACCGAACTTGCGGCGCAGACAGGTGGCACGCTCGGCCACGGTCTGTGCAATATCCAGATAGTAGTTTTCTTTGGAAACACGCTCCATAAATCTTCTTCCTTTCGCGTGCGCGCCACGGCGCGCATATAATGATACAGAGTATATTATACTATACTTTTCAGCACTTGTCAACACGGCGCAACACAAAAAAAGAAAGACAAAGGGCAACGCCGATATGGCGTTGCCCCGTTTTTTTATACCGTTTTGGCACTTATTGCTTTTTTATTGCGGTTTTTCTATCAAAAGCGATCGTCGCCTTGTTGTTGGCAATACCGCAAATCCACTCGTAATCGGGCGGCTTGGCAACGGCACAAAAGCAATGCCGCAGCGGCGCTTGCTTTGAAATATTTATTTAATTCCTCAATATGGGGTTATTTCTTATACTTGCGCAGCGTTTCCTCGGTTGCCACGATCTTATCCGCAATGCTGACGATCCACGCCTCGCGGCACGTGGGCACGCACCAGAAGGTCAGCGGGAACATGTGCGAATAGATGATCTTGCGCTCGCGGCGGGAAAGGGGGTAATCCTGCTCGGCATTGCGCAGCGCAAAGCGGTGGTGCTTGAAGCCGTGCCAGCGAAAGCCCTTGTTGGGGTCGTGCCAGTCGTACAGATAGTAATCGTGCAGCAGCGCACCACGCACCAGGGCTTTCAGATCGCACTTGACGTTATGCTTTACGGCATAGGAGTACGCGGCGTATGCCACCTTTACGCAATGCGTATAAACGGTAATGTCAGAGTGCGAATAATATTTTTTCATTTCGCGATAGCGTCCGCTGCGCAGCACCTCGCGTGCCAGCTTGACAAATTCGCGCTTTTGCGTTTCGTTCAGCTTCATTTTTCTCCTCCCCACTTGCGGTGGATCTGCTCACGGTAGGATTGCATATCGTGCATATAGCGCCCCACCATACGGTAAAAATTGAAGGGTGCCTTTTTGCCCTGCTCGTTCTGATAATGCTCGCGCGCAGTTCCTTTGAGCTGGTCGATATTGACCAGCGTACGCATACGCAGCGCATATCCGCGGATGCGCTGCATCAATCGCAGGGAATGGGCCAGATCCACGAAAAACACGCCAAGGCACATACCGATCACAAGGATCATCCACGGGCGGTCCACCACACGCACGGCAAGCGAGCGGAAGGTCGGATACAAAAGGAAATAGTACAACGCGCAGATCAACCCCCAGAAAAGCGAGAACTTGGGGCAGATCAGCCCCTCGTAATTCAGCCACTCCTTTGAGTAATCCCAAAGACGCACGTGGAACAGCTTGACTGAGATCCAACCGCCGATCAGCTCGATCACCGTCATGATCGCCATCGCCAACAGCAGAATGCACGCCGTGCGCAAAAATTCGTTGGGCATCATATGCAGTTCAAGGCCGGACAGAAAGTACAAAATACATCCGCCCACGCCGTAAAGCGGCAGCCAGCATCCCGTCAGGAAGCCGGGATTGACGACCTTTCGGTGTCGGAAGCCGCGATATACCACCTCCAAGCACCAGCCAAGCACGGCGCAAAGGCAGTACAGAAAAAGATATTCCAAAAGGATCTCCATATCCGCTCCTTATTTTCTTGCAGATTTTTTCTTCTTTTTCTTGCCGTATCCCATGGCGGCTTTTTGCTTACCCTTTTTCACCTTGGCGCGCAGCATCAGCACGCGGATCACAAAGATCGCCACGATCACGGCAACACCGCCCGCGATCAGGGGGATCGTGATCAGCCAGCCCTCACCGCCGTCCGGCTCAATGGGCTCCAACGCCGCGGGATCCAGCGACTCGCCGAACGAGGTCATCATCAGCGGATTTTCCGCCAGCCACTCGTCGATCATTTGGTTCAGGACCACGTAATAGGTCTTGCCCTTCAATTCCTCCAAGTTGTCCTTCATGTATTGCTCGTCCTTGGGCAAACGCATTACAAAGGCGTAGCCGCCCTCGACCTCGATCACCTCGCTCACGCCGTAGATGGGGAGCGCAAACACAGTTGCCTCGTACTCGGGCGTCATCTCACCGCGGGCAAAGTAATGACCGTTTCCCACGTCATTGAAGTCACGGCTCTCGCTCATCACGGAAAGCATCGCCTCGTTACGCGCCTCATCCGTGGTAGCAGCCGCTACCGTAGCGTGCAGCGCCTCTGCCTTTGCTTTGGCCTTTTCATCGCCGCCCGCGTATGCACTTTCAATATAGACCTGACGCACGCGAATGAAATCATCGCTGTTCAAAAAGGCCATCGCCGCTTCGTCGGAATCGTCCAGCGTGCCGTTTTCCAAAAGAAGCTTGATGATCTCCACGCTCAGATAGTTCTCTATCGCCACAAAGGTGCGGATATATCTGTCGGTCAGATACCCCTCTCGCAAGCTTTCGATATAGACATCACGGTCCCCTGCAAAGGTTTCGGCAATGATCTCCTCCATCTGGGAATTCACGCTCTCTGCAATACTGCCCTTGTTGATATCAATACCAAGCGAAAGGCCGATGGCAAGCAGCGCATGGCTTTCGGTCAGCAGATTTTCCGCAAGAAATTTTTCCATTTTCTCGCGCGCCTCGGGGTTGGACATGGCGTCCTCGCCGTATTCCAGCTTTAATTGCTGCAAGCGCGTCATGGCAAGATAGTAATACTCGTCATACAAAATTTCCAGATCGCCCGCAGTAGCCACGACCTTCTTCGCATTAGAGGAGGCACGTACCGTGCGCGCAGCGGAGCAGCCCGCAAAGGAAAGCAGTGTGATCAGCGCCAGGCACACAAGGCACAGGCGCGAAAGGATTTTCTTTTTCATAGAATTCTCCTTGTTTTGTTTTTACTGATTTTTTATTTTACTATATAAATGTGAATATACTATGAACGCTCCCGCGCCGCCGCGCGCGAGAAAATAATCAAAAAATATCTTTTCAAAAGCGCCGCAATGTGTTATAATAGTTTTAACGACATACTCCCACACAAAGGAGGACAAAATTATGCACGAGCAATACAGTATCCCGCTTTCCGCCCTGATCGAAGAATTCAAGCTGGAAACGCTCTATCTTCCGGGCGAGCCGGAGGAATTGATGATCTCCAACCCTGAGGTGCATCGCCCCGGCCTTGCACTCACCGGCTTTTTCAAGGTTTTTGACCACACCCGTGTGCAGATCCTCGGCAGCGCCGAGTACACCTATCTGTGCGAGCAGCCCGAAAGCGTACGCGAGCATAAGATCGAGGAATTTTTCTCACATATCCCCGCCGCTGTCGTACTATCCGGCGGCTTTGGCGAGATCCCCGGCATCGCCGCAGTGGCAGAGCGCCACGGCGTGCCGCTCTGCCGCGCCAAGGGCACGACCAGTGCCTTCATGGCAGCGCTGATCGCCTTCCTGAACGTCCAGCTTGCCCCCCGCATCACGCGTCACGGCGTTCTGGTCGAGGTGTATGGCGAGGGCCTTTTGCTGCTGGGCGACTCCGGCGTCGGTAAGAGTGAAACCGCCATTGAGCTTGTCAAGCGCGGCCACCGTCTGATCGCAGACGACGCCGTAGAGATCAAGCGCGTATCCGCCAAAAGCCTGGTGGGCGAAGCGCCCGCCATTATCCGCCACTACGTAGAGCTGCGCGGTATCGGCATCGTGGACGTGCGCCGTATCTTCGGTATGGGTGCCGTCAAAAACTCCGAGCGTATCGACCTTGTCATCAATCTGGAACCTTGGGTACAGGGAAAAATGTACGACCGTCTCGGTCTTGACAACCAGACGATGGATATTCTCGGCATCGAGATCCCCAGCATCACCATTCCCGTCAAGCCCGGCCGTAACCTTGCCATCATTCTGGAAATTGCAGCCATGAATAACCGTCAGAAGAAAATGGGGTATAATACCGCTGAGGAATTCAACCGCAAGCTGATGGGACAGATGGGCCTGGAATGATCTGTGCCGGGAAGGAAACAGAATGAACTGCAACCAAACGTTGGATAAATTACAAAAAGGCACGCTTGATGCGTGCCTTTGCTCCCTGTACGGGGCAGAAGCGCTCCCTGCGCAACGCGCACGCTACGCAGACGCGATCCGCGCCTTCGCTGCGCGCTTTGGTGACGCGCGCGAGATCACGCTGTTCTCGGTATCGGGACGCAGCGAGCTTTCCGGCAACCACACCGACCACAACGCAGGCCTTGCACTGGCTGCCGCCGTGGATATGGACATGATCGCCGTGGCCTCCCCCACCAAAACTCGTACCGTTACCCTACTTTCTGCGGGATATGGCGAGGACGTGGTGGATCTTTGTGCATTTTGCGCGCCACGCACCGACCGTTACGCCTGCTCCGACGCCTTGATCGCGGGCATCGCGCGCGGGCTTGCAGACGCGGGCTTTTCAGCGGGCGGATTTGACGCCTACACCACCTCGTGCGTGCCGAAGGGATCGGGACTTTCCTCCTCCGCCGCGTTCGAGATCCTGGTGGGAACGATCCAGAACACCTTTTACAACGACGGGTGCGTCGGTGCCGTCAAGCTGGCACAGATTGCCAAATTCGCAGAAAACGAATTTTTCGGCAAGCCCTGCGGGCTCTTGGATCAGCTGGCAATTGCCACGGGCGGCATCTGCGCGCTGGATTTTGCCGATCCCGCCACACCCTTGGTGGAAAAAATTGATTTTGATATCACGGGCGCGGGCTATGCCCTTTGTATCGTGAACACGGGCGGCAACCACGCCGATCTGACGGCAGATTACGCCGCCGTCCCCGACGAAATGAAGAAAATTGCCAAGGCGTGCGGCGCCGAGGTGCTGCGCAAGGTAGACGAGCGCGCCCTGCTGGCGAATTTTTCTCGCTTGCGCGAGCAAGCGGGTGACCGCGCCCTGTTGCGTGCCTTTCATTTCTTTGCGGAAAACCATCGCGTGCGCGAGCAGGTTGCCGCACTTGCCTGCGGTGATCTTGACCGCTTTTTTGAGGGCGTACGGGCGTCCGGGCGCTCCTCGTTCCAATATCTGCAAAACGTTTATTCCCCCACAAACCCGCAAGAGCAAGGTCTATCCCTTGCGCTTTGCCTTGCCGAGCGCTTTCTTCTGGACAAGCGCGGCGCCTGCCGTGTGCACGGTGGCGGCTTTGCGGGCACGATACAGGTCTTCACAGAAGCAAAGCACGCCGACGCGCTTTGCAAGCTGATGAACACCGCCTTCGGCGAGGGTGCCTGCACCGCGCTGCGCATTCGCTCCCAAGGCCCCACTGTTGTTGAATAATCCATACCGTTTCGGCACATATTGCCGATGAAAGGAAAAACATGAAAGAAAGACCCTCTCTTTCCAAGCTTTGGAAGGAAAATAAAAATCTGCGCTATCTCGTAATCCTGGCGATCAACACTGTGCTTTTTTTCAGCGTATACCGCGTGCTTTTGTACTACGCCGAAATGGCTGACAACGCCTTTTATTCCTTCTGCGTCATGATCCTTTACATGGTGCTGCTGGTCGGCTTTGTGCTGGGATACCTGATCTACAACCGCTTCCTCTACCGCAAGAACCTGACCGAGGAGGATCTGCCCGCAGACATGCCCGCCGAGGAAAAGCAGGAATTCCTTGCCGACGGCAAGAGAAGATTGGAAAGATCCAAGTGGATGATGCTTTTCATTTTCCCGCTGGCGCTCGTCCTTTTGCTGGACGCCGCCGAGCTGTTTATTTTTGATCTGTTCCGCTGATATGAACTACACGTTAAAGCTTTTATATTCCGGCTCGGAGGGCAACGCCGCCCTGCTTTGTGCCGAGGGGCACGCCGTTCTGATCGATGCGGGGCGCAACGCCAAGTGCCTTTGCGCCGCCTTGCGCGAGGCGGGCGTAGAGCCCGATCAGCTGGAAGCTGTTTTCCTCACGCACGAGCATCGGGACCATACGGCCGCACTGGACGTTTTTGTCAAGCACCACCCCGTCCCCGTACATATTACCGAGCGCTCGGCAGAAAAAATGATGCCGCGCGCGGGCACCGCCCTGCGCGAGCAGCTGGTGATCCACCCGCCGCTTTACCGCGAGGAGATCGGGCCGTTCCTTTTTTCCAGCTTCCTCACGTCGCACGACAGCGCCCAGAGCGTGGGCTTTCGCATCACGGTGCGTGAGGGAGAAAGAGAGCATCTGATCGGCTACGCCACCGACCTTGGTACCGTGACCCCCGCCGTGGAGGCAGGGCTTTGCGGCTGCGAGGGCGTGGTGCTGGAATGTAACCACGACGAGGAAATGCTGATGGAAGGGCCGTACCCTTACGATCTGAAATTGCGCATCGCCTCTCCCAAGGGGCATCTTTCCAACCGCGACTGTGCCGCTTTTGCCACCCGTTTGGCCACTAATGGCATGAAACGGCTGCTGCTGGCCCATCTTTCCGAAACCAACAATCTCCCTGACCTCGCCCTTGCCGAGGTCAGATCCGCGCTGGCGGGCACGGGCGTGCATATTGACGCCGCCGCCCCCGACCGCATTACAGAACTTTGAGGTATGCTTCTATGTTACGCATCAAGCTTATCACCGTCGGCACGCTGAAAGAAAGCTATCTGCGGGCCGCCGTTGCCGAATACGAAAAACGCCTTGGCGCATACGCCAAGGTCGAAATTGTAGAATTAAAGGAAGGACGTGTGGCAGAAAACCCTTCCGCCGCCGAGATCTCCACCGTGCTGGAAAAGGAAGCAGACGCGATCCTTGCCGCCATACCCCCTCGTGCCTATACCGTGGCGCTTTGCGTGGAGGGACAGCAAAGATCCTCCGAGCAGCTTGCCTCCCTTTTGGAGGACGCCATGTCCCGCTCGTCCGATCTGTGCCTTGTCATCGGCAGCTCGCACGGACTTTCCCCGCGCGTAAAAAAAGCGGCCGATTACCGCCTTTCCGTATCCGCGCTCACCTTCCCGCATCAGCTGATGCGCGTGCTTTTGCTGGAAACCGTCTACCGCTCGCTTTCCATTCTGCACGGATCGAAATATCACAAATAAGGATCAAGGGGGCTTTGGAAAAGCCCCCTTTCTTATCCCCCCCAAAAAAATATCGGATCTGTTCGCGTTTCTCTAAAATTATAAAAAGCGTGCGGGGAGAGCTTTGTCAAAAGCTCTCCCCGCATTTTTTATTTTCCCAACCATTCCCGCAAGGCCGCGCGGATCTCGGTACGCGTGTAACCGTAGCGCATCAAAGAGGCAATCAGCTTATCGGGATTTTGTGTATCAAAGTGTCTTTTTTGCAAAAGACGCGTAAGGCGCGACACGCCGTCCTTGCTTTCCAGCAGCTCGCGCACAGCAAGGATCGCCTCGTCGCCGTAGCCCTTGGCGCGCAGATCGGCCAGAATGCGCCGATCCCCCCACAGCTTGCGCAGATCGCACTCTGCGGCCGCAAGTGCGCTTTCGCGCTCACTGAGATACCCCTTATCGCAAAGCTCCTGCACTGCCTGCTGTGCCACGTCGCGTGCCACGCCCTTCAAAGTAAGCTTTTGGCGCAATTGCAGCTGCGAGTAGCCGCCGCAGGATAATGCGCGAAGCCCTATGGCAAGCGCGGCGCACAGCGCATGCTCGCGGCGCAAAAAAAGCAACGCTTCCTCGTCGCAAAGCCCCTTCTGCGGCACGCTTTTCATTCGCGAGGTCAGCACGCTCAGCGTTTCCCGCTTTTTCTCGCCTTCTGTTTCGCACTCTACCGACAGAATAAGGCGCGCGCCGCCCTCGGCGGCCCGCACACCAAGAATTTCAAAGCGATCAGCCATTGTCATCGTCCATACCAAGAGAACGAAGGTCAAACTCTTCCTCATCGTCCTCCAAATCAAACGTATCCTCGCCGCCCTCCACAGCAGACTTGAAGCTGACGCGGATCTTCTCGTCGATCTCGGCAAACAGTGCCGCGTCGCTTTCCAGCAGCTTGCGCACGTTATCCTTGCCCTGACCAAGACGCTCGCCGTTATAGGAGAACCAGGAGCCACTCTTCTGGATCACGTCCAGCGCAAGGCCAATATCTACCAGCTCACCCGCACGGGAGATACCCTTACCGTAAAGAATGTCAAATTCCGCCACCTTGAAGGGGGGAGCGACCTTGTTCTTCACGATCTTGCACTTGACGTGGTTGCCGTAAATATCGTTGCCGTTTTTCAGCTGCTCGGTCTTGCGCACGTCGATACGCACGGAGGCGTAGAATTTCAGTGCGCGGCCACCGGTGGTGGTTTCGGGATTGCCGTACATCACGCCGACCTTCTCGCGCAGCTGGTTGATAAAGATGACCACCGCGTTGCTCTTGGAGATCACAGCGGAAAGCTTACGCATCGCCTGGGACATAAGACGCGCCTGCACGCCGACCTGGGACTGGCCCATATCGCCCTCGCTCTCCTGACGGGGCACCAGCGCCGCCACCGAGTCGATGACCACAACGTCAACCGCGCCCGAGCGCACCAGTGCCTCGGTAATATCCAGCGCGTCCTCGCCGCAATCGGGCTGAGAAACAAGCAGGTTGTTGATATCCACGCCAAGCGCCTTGGCGTAAACGGGGTCCAGCGCGTGCTCTGCGTCAATGAACGCTGCCTGACCGCCAGTCTTTTGCACCTCTGCCACGATGTGAAGTGCTACGGTGGTCTTACCGGAGGATTCCGGGCCAAAGA